>CAZXLI010000036.1:0-35175 GCA_964641795.1 uncultured Bordetella sp.
TGTCGCGGTTCCACAGGTCGAACGGCGCCTTGGCCGGCACGTACAGCAGCTGCGTGTACTCGCTGCGTCCCTCGACCCGGTTGTGGGTGTAGGTCAGCGGCGGCTCGGTGTCATAGCTGATCTGCTGGTAGAAGGCCTGGTACTCGGCGTCGGTGATGTCGCTCTTGCTGCGCGCCCACAGCGCCGCCGCCTTGTTGACGGTCTCCCATTCGTCCTTCAGCACCTGCCGGCTCTTCTCGGCGTCCCACTCTTCCTTCTTCATCAGGATCGGCAGCGAGATGTGGTCGGAGTACTTGCCGATGATGGACTTGAGCCGCCAGGTCTTGAGAAAGTCATCGGCCTCCTCGTCGCGCAGGTGCAAGATGACGTCGGTCCCGCGTTCGGCGCGGGTGATGGTCTCGAGGTCGAACTCACCCGTGCCCTCGCTGCTCCAGCGAACGCCCTGCTCGGGCGGCAGCCCCGCACGGCGCGTTTCGACGGTGATCCGGTCGGCGACGATGAAGCCCGAGTAGAAGCCGACGCCGAACTGACCGATCAGGTTAGCGTCCTTCTTCTGGTCGCCCTCGAGCTTGGCCATGAACTCGCGCGTGCCGCTCTTGGCGATCGTGCCCAGGTGCGAGGCAGCCTCTTCGGCGCTCATGCCGATGCCGTTGTCGCGGATCGTCAGGGTCTTGGCCTCGGCATCGAAGAACACGCGCACTTCGAGGTTCGGCGCGTCTTCGAAGAGCGCTGCATTGTCCAGCGCCTCGAAGCGCAGCTTGTCGCAGGCGTCGGACGCGTTGGACACCAGCTCGCGCAGGAAGATCTCCTTGTTCGAGTACAGCGAGTGGGTCACGAGGTGCAGGATCTGCTTGACCTCGGCCTGGAAGGCATGGGTTTGTTTGCTCATGGTGCGATCGGAAGAACAGGCTGTTGTCGGGACAAGGCGCCGCACGGCCCGCAGCCGGCGCGCGCGTGGATTTTGGGGGCGGCTGGAGCGGTTTCAAGGCCGGGCGCATCATGGGCGACCGAGATGCCGGCGGGCGAAAGCAATGCGATGCCCCCGATCATCATCCCCTGCCTGCGCGACCGCGCCGCCATGGTCATGCTCGGCTCGGCCACGACCCCTCGGCCCCGCCGCCAGCCTGATCGCCAGAGCCGGCGTGGGGCGAGCCCTTAGCCGCGGAACGGCGAGGGGTCGACCTGCTTCAAATGCAGCGCACGCCAGATGCGCTCGGCCGTCAGCGGCATCTGCAGTCCTTCGCCCAGGGCGCCGAGCCCGGCGCCCTCCAGGGCGTCGATCACCGCGTTCACCACGGCCGGCGTCGCGCCGATGGTGCCGAGTTCGCCCACGCCCTTGACGCCCAGCACGTTGGTCGTGCACGGAATCGAGGTGTCGAACTGCGTCTTGAAGCCGACGAAGCCATCGGCGTGCGGCATCGCGTAGTCCATGAAGCTGGCACTCTGCAGCTGGCAGGTCTCGCGGTCGTAGGCCACCGCCTCGCACAACGCCTGGCCGATGCCCTGCACGGCGCCGCCCTCGATCTGGCCGCGCACAATGGTCGGGCTGACGACGCGGCCGATGTCGTTGACCGAGGCATAACCCACGATCTGCACGGCCCCGGTGGCGGGATCGATCTCGACCTCGCAGACGTGGCAGGCATTGGGCCAGCTCGGCGCGCCTGCCGTGGCCTTGGCACTCACGACGATGTGCCCGCCCTCCTGCCGCCCCGCCAGCTCGAACAGCCCGATGCCCAGGTCGGTGCCGCCCACGGTGAAGCGCCCGGCCTGGTACTCGATGTCGGCGGCCGGCGCCTCCAGCGCATCGGCCGCCAGTGCCTTGGCATGGTCGACCGTCTTGCGCGAGGCCACGTCCACGGCGCCGCCGCCGGTGAACAGCGAGCGCGAACCGGCGCTGCCGAAACCGTTGGCACGGTCGGTGTCGCCCTGCAGCACACGGATGCGCTCGATCGGCACGCCGAACACGTCCACCGCCAGCTGCGCGTAGCTGGTGGCGATGCCCTGGCCCATCGCCTGCGTCGCCGAGATGAGCTCGATGAAGCCATCGGCGGTGACCGTCACGGTGACCTGCTCCTCGAGCGCGTTGCCGCCGGTCCATTCGAGGAAGGTGGCGATGCCGCGCCCCCGCAGCTTGCCTTGCCGGCGCGAGGCCTCGCGCCGCGCCGCGTAGCCTGACCAGTCGGCCAGCGCCAGGCCCTGGTCGAGGATCTTCTCGAACTGGCCGACGTCGTACACCTGCGCCATCGGGTTGGTGTAGGGCATCTGCTCGGGCCGGATCATGTTGCGCCGGCGCAGCTCGGCCGGGTCCAGGCCCAGCTTGCGCGCGGCGGCGTCCATCAGCCGCTCGGTCAGGTAGATCGCCTCGGGCCGTCCGGCGCCGCGGTACGGGCCGGTGGTCGCGGTGTTGGTCAGCACCGCGGTGAAGTCGAGGTCGATCAACGGGATGTCGTAGATGCTGGTCGAGACCCAGGGGCCGACCAGCACCTGGATCGCGACGCCCGGGCTGGTGGCATAGGCCCCGACATTGGCCACGCCGCGCACCCGCAGCGCCAGCGCCTTGCCCTGGCCATCGAGCGCCAGTTCGGCACGGCTGGTGACGTCGCGGCCATGCACCGCCGACAGGAACTCCTCCAGCCGTTCGGCACGCCACTTGACCGGCGCCTTCAGCTGCCACGCGGCATAGCCGACGACGATGTCTTCCGGATAGGCACCGGTCTTCATGCCGAAGCCACCGCCCACATCGCCCACCTGCACCCGCACCAGATCGGGATTCAGGCCCGGGATCGCCTCGGCCAGCGTCATGCGCACGGCGGTGGGCATCTGGCTGCTCAGTTGCACGCTGAGCCGACCGTCGTCGCTGATGCTGGCCAGCACACAGCGCGGCTCGATCGGGCTGGGCGCCAGGCGCTGGTTGTGGATGTCCAGCGACACCACATGCGCGGCCGACGCAAAGGCCGCGGCCACCGCTTCGGGCTTGCCGTGACGCATGCGGGCCGCGACGTTGTCGGGCGCCTGCTCGCACAGCTGCGGCGCGCCAGGCTGCATCGCGGCGAAGACGTCGGCGACCGCCGGCAGCTCTTCGCAATCGACCCACACGCTGTCGGCCGCAGCACGCGCCTCGGGCAGCGAGCGCGCCACGACCGCAGCCACGGCTTCACCGACAAAGCGCACGCGTTCATGCGCCAGCCCGCGGCGCGGCGCGGACGCGGCCGGCGAGCCATCGGGGCGGACGAAGCCCAGCGGCCCGGCCATCGGCTTGACGCCTGCAGCCGCCAGTTCTGCACCCGTGTAGACCGCGACGACACCCGGCATCTCGCGCGCAGCCGCCACATCGACCGCACGGATCTGCGCATGCGCGTAGGTCGAGCGCACGAACACCAGGTGCAGCTGACCGGGCAGGTTCACATCATCGGTGAAGCGCCCCTGGCCGGCGACGAGTGCCGGGTCCTCGACCCGGTTCACTGCGCGGCCGCTGCCGAAGCGCGCGGCCTCGAGCCCCGGGGCGTTCATGCGGCCTCCTGGCGGCCGGCTTGTGCGGCCTGCCGCACAGCGGCCACGATGTTCACATAGCCTGTGCAGCGACAGAGGTTGCCTTCCAGGGCCTGCGCGATCTCGGCGTCGCTGGGCTGCGGCGTCTTCTGCAGCAGGCAGGCGGCGGTCATCATCATGCCGGGCGTGCAGAAGCCGCATTGCAGGCCATGGCAGTCGATGAAGGCCTGCTGCACCGGATGCAACTGGCCGTCACGCGCCAGGCCCTCCACCGTCGTCACCGAGCGACCATGGGCCTGCACGGCCAAGACGCTGCAGCTCTTCACGGCCTCGCCGTCCAGGTGCACCGTGCAGGCGCCGCACTGCGCGGTGTCGCAGCCCTGGTGGGTACCGGTGAGGCCCAGCTCGCCGCGAAGCAGGTCGATCAACAAGGTGCCGGGCTCGACCTCAGCGCCGGCGGCGCGGCCATTGACCTGCAGACTGACGTTCACCATCTGGGACCCTTCGTTCTTTGGTTGCATGCCACCGCCGCGGCGCGTGTCGGGGCCAGACGATGGTAGCGCGAGGGATGCTTCCGACGATATCCAGGGCCATCAGGCGATGGCAGCGGGGGCCTCGTCGCCGCCGTCAGTCGGTGCGGCGATCGTCCACGTCAGTGCTTGCTGCGCGGGCGCCGGACGGCGGCCATCGCCTCGCCCGCGCCGCCCGATGTCCGGGCTGCACCACCCGCCTGCCGCGCACGCCCGCGCCCGTCACGCGTCACCGAGAAACCAATGGCGAGCCCCACCGCCGCCAGCGCGACGGCCAGCAGCCAGTTGCGGTATTCGCGCAGCAGGCCAATGACGAACCTCAAGCCCGAGAGCACGCCGTCGCGTTCATCCCGTGCGTGCGGGTCACCGACGGCTCCCGCTGCTTCGCCTGCCGCCGCTGGCTGCGCCTCGGGCTCGGCCTCGGCGATCGCCTGCTCCGTTGCCGTGCGCACTCGCTTCTGCTCTGCGCTGGCGAGCGCGGCCGCATCTCGCAGCAAGGCCTCGCGCAGGCTGTCAACCTCGCCATCAGCGGCATCCGAGGCCTTGCCGGCAGCGGCCTTCGCGCGCCGCCCGGGCGCACTGGCAGCCTCCACCGGGGCGCTGGCCGCCAGCGGCGGCGACTCGATGAGCATGTCGATCGCCCGATTGCCGGTGCTGACGGACTCGTAGGCGGCCGCGGGCGGCGATTCGCGTGAAGCTTGCTGGTCGCGGGCTCCCGCCCCCGAACACATCACCGTCACCGCCACCCAGCACAAGAACCGCCTGACCATCATTCCCGCAAACTCGGACTGCAAGACTTGAAGTATCCGGGGCCCCTGCCATGCTGTCACCCACCGAGGGCGGGGGGCCACCGCGCTCAGACCAACACTTCCAGACAGTGCGGATGGCCCAGGAACGACTGCGGGCTGGCGCTCGCACCGTAGGCGCCCGACTGGAACACTACCACCAGGTCGCCCACCTGCGCCATCGGCAGCGCCATGCGGTCAGCCAGCAGATCCAGCGGGGTGCACAGGGGTCCGACCACCGACGCCCGCTCGCTGGCCTGCTCAGCCATGCGGGTGCCGATGGCCACCGGATAGTTCTTGCGCACCACCTGGCCGAAATTGCCGGACGCCGAGAGATGGTGGTGCAGCCCGCCATCGGACACCAGGAAGACCTGTCCGCGCGACACCTTGCGGTCGATGACCCGGCAGACATACACGCCGGCCTCGCCGACCAGGTAGCGGCCGAGTTCGATCGTCAGCGCGGCCTGCGGCAGGTCTTTTGCTGCGCGCTGCTGCAACTGAGCCAGGTTCTCGCCGATCGGCGCCAGCGCCAAGCGCTGTTCACCCGGGAAATACGGAATGCCGAAGCCACCACCGAGGTTCAGCGCGCGCACCGGCGCCGGAGCGGCCGCCGCCAGGCGCAGTGCCAGCTCGTAGGCCTTCTGCTGCGCCTCGCAGATGGACTCGGCGCGCAGGTTCTGCGAACCCGCGAAGAGGTGGAAGCCCTCGAAGGCCAGGCCGGCATCGCCGATGCGGGCCAGCAAGGCCGGCACCTCTTCGACATCGACCCCGAACTGCTTCGGCCCGCCGCCCATGCGCATGCCCGAGCCCTTCAGCTCGAAGTCGGGATTGACGCGCACGGCAACGCGGGCCGGCAGACCAAGCTGTCGCGCGGCCTCCGCCAGCACGTCGATCTCGCGGAAGGATTCGACATTGACCAGCACGCCCGCGGCCACGGCCTGCTGCAGCTCGATGTCGCGCTTGCCGGGCCCGGCGAAGCTGACCTCGGCCACATCGGCACCGGCATCGAGCGCCACCTTCAACTCGCCTGCCGACGCCACATCGATGCCGTCGACCAGCCGCACCATGTGCCCCACCAGCGCCGGCATCGGATTGGCCTTCATCGCGTAGTGGAGGCGCAGTCCTGCCGGCAAGGCGGCACGCAACTCGGCGACGCGCCGGTCGAGCACGCTGCGGTCGTAGGCATAGAAGGGCGTCTGCCCCACACGCGCAGCCAGGCGCGACAGCGTCTGGCCGTTGATCAGCAGTTCGCCACCCTGGACCATGAACTGGTCCATCGGCACATGCCGCGGCAGCTGGTTCGGCGCGGTGTCGTTCGGTTCACCCATCAACTGGCCTTCCGCTGGCTGGAAGTGGTGGCAACGTCGGCCGGCGCGCTGCTGCCGCGGCCGATGCCGACGTACTCGATGCCGAAGCTGCGCACCAGTTCAGGGTCGTAGAGGTTGCGGCCATCGAAGACGATCGGCTGGCGCAGCGTGGCGGCAATCGTCGGGAAGTCGGGATTGCGAAACTCCTTCCACTCGGTGACGATCAGCAGTGCGTCGGCGCCGGTCAAGGCATCGGACTGGCTGGCCGCGAAGCTCAGGCCCGGTGTGCCCTGCAGGGTTCTTCGGGCCTCGTCGGCCGCCACCGGGTCGTAGGCCTGGATCGCGGCCCCTCGACGCGCCAGTTCGGCGATCACGACGCGGCTGGGGGCCTCGCGCATGTCGTCGGTGTTGGGCTTGAAGGCCAGGCCCCAGACGGCGAACGTGCGCCCGCTCAGGTCCTCGCCGAAGCGTGCCACCACGCGCTCGACCAGCACGCGCTTCTGCCGATCGTTCGCGTCTTCGACCGCATGCAGCACGCCCAGGCGCAGGCCTTGCTCGTCGCCGGTGCGGATGAGGGCCTTCACGTCCTTCGGGAAGCATGAACCGCCGTATCCGGTTCCGGCGTAGAGGAAATGCGAGCCGATGCGCGGGTCGCTGCCGATGCCGCGCCGGACCCATTCGATGTCGGCTCCCACCCGGTCGGCGAGCAGGGCCAGCTCGTTCATGAAGCTGATGCGCGTGGCCAGCATCGCATTGGCCGCGTACTTCGTGAATTCGGCGCTGCGCACGTCCATCACGATCAGTCGATCGTGGTTGCGCATGAAGGGCGAATAGACCGCGCGCATTAGCAGGGTGGCACGCTCGTCCTCGCTGCCGAGGATGATGCGGTCGGGGCGCATGAAGTCTTCGACCGCGGCGCCTTCCTTCAGGAACTCGGGATTGCTGACCACCGCGTAGTCGAGGGCCACGCCGCGCTCGGCCAGGGTCTCGCGGATCACCTCGCGCACCTTGTCGGCCGTGCCCACCGGCACGGTGCTCTTGTCGACAATGACCTTGTAGTCGGTCATGTGGCGGCCGATGTTGCGCGCTGCCGCCAGCACGTATTTCAGATCGGCCGAACCGTCTTCATCGGGCGGCGTGCCGACGCCGATGAACTGAATCGTACCGTGGCCGACCGCGGTGGCCACGTCAGTGGTGAACTGCAGCCGCCCGGCCGCGGCGTTGCGCCGGACGATCGCGTCCAGGCCGGGTTCATGGATCGGGATCTCGCCCCGCTGCAGCATCTCGATCTTGCGCGAATCGACATCCAGGCAGATCACATGGTTGCCCATCTCGGACAGGCAGGCACCCGTCACCAATCCCACATAGCCGGCACCGACCACGGTGATCTTCATCGCAGCGCGCCTCCACGCGCGATCTTGCATTCCACGGAAGAACGCGGATTCTGCCTGCGCTCGATGTCAACGCCGCCACAAGCCGGGGCCGGAGAGTGACGCCTGCCACGGATGCCGCGGCAAGATGCCGCCCCGTGTCGACCAGAATGGCGTTCGCCGACAACACGCACCGACCCATGGCCATCCTTCTCACCGGCGCCGCCGGCTTCATCGGCTCCCATGTCGCCCACCGGCTGCTGGACCGCGGCGAGGCAGTCGTCGGTCTGGACAACCTCAACGCCTACTACGACCCGCGGCTCAAGCACGACCGCCTCGCGCGCCTTCAGGAACGCAGCGGCTTCTCGTTCGTGCAGATGGACGTGGCCGACCGGGCCGGCATGGCCGCGTTGTTCGAGCGTCAGCCCTTCGACCGCGTGGTGCACCTGGCGGCGCAGGCGGGCGTTCGGCACTCGCTGGTTGACCCGCATGCGTACATCGACAGCAACATCGTCGGCTTCACCAACATCCTGGAGGGCTGCCGCCACCATGGCGTGCGGCACCTCGTGTATGCATCGAGTTCCAGCGTCTATGGCGGCAACGTCGTGATGCCGTTCTCCGAGAGCCATGGCGTCGATCACCCGGCCAGCCTGTACGCGGCGACCAAGAAGGCCAACGAGCTGATGGCCCACACCTACAGCCACCTGTTCGGCCTGCCCACGACCGGGCTGCGATTCTTCACCGTGTACGGGCCCTGGGGCCGTCCGGACATGGCGCTGTTCCTGTTCACGCGCGCCATCCTCGCCGGCGAGCCGATCCAGGTGTTCAACCATGGCCGCATGGTGCGCGACTTCACCTACATCGACGACATCGCCGCCGGCGTCGTGCACACGCTGGACCGGCCGCCGCAGGCCGATGCCGGCTACGACAAGCAGCGCGCCGATCCCGCGTCGAGCTGGGCGCCCTATCGCGTGTTCAACATCGGCAACCACCGTCCGGTGCAACTGCTGGAGTTCATCGCCGCCATCGAGCACCACACCGGCAAGACCGCGATCCGTGAACTGCGCGAGATGCAACCCGGCGACGTGCCGGCCACGCACGCCGACGTCGCCCGACTGCATGACTGGACCGGCTTCCAGCCCGACACCTCGATCGACGTGGGCGTCGGTCGCTTCGTTGCCTGGTACCGCGACTACTACAAGGTCTGAGCGCTACGAGGCCGCCTCGGCCGCTGCCGTGGCACGTGCCTCGCCCCACCCGGTCGCCAGCGCCTTGCGATCGATCTTGCCATTCGGATTGCGCGGCAGCGGCCCCGGCACGACCTCGACGCCATGCGGCACCATGTAGGCCGGCGTGCGCTGCTTGCATTGCGCCAGCAAGGCCTGCACCTCGACCACCTGCCCGCCGGCAGGCGGCGTGACGATGACCTGGATGGCCTGGCCCAACGCGGGATGCTCGACCCCGAAGGCCGCGCACTCGCCGATCAGCCCGGTGGCATACAGCACTTCCTCGACCTCGGTCGGACTGACCCGGTAGCCCGAGGTCTTGATCATCTCGTCGCGCCGGCCGATGAAGTACAGGAACCCTTCCGCGTCGCGGCGCACCGTGTCCCCGGAGTACACCGCGTACTCCGGCAGCTGCAGGCCCGCTTCCCGGCCGGCCACGCCCACCGGCATCAGCCGATAGCGTTCGGCCGTCTTCGCCGGATCGTTCCAGTAGCCCAGGCCGACGAGCGCGCCGCGATGCACCAGCTCGCCCGGTTCGTCGGCGGCGCACTCGGTGCCGTCTTCGCGCAGCACCAGGATCTCGGCATTCGGGATCGCCTTGCCGATCGAGTCCGGCCGGCGATCGACCTCCTCGGGCGGCAGGTAGGTGGAACGGAAGGCCTCGGTCAACCCGTACATCAGGAAGGGCTTGGCACGCGGCACCCGGCCCCGCAGCGCCTGCAGCGTTTCGCGCGGCATGCGCCCGCCGGTGTTGGCGAAGTAGCGCAGGTGCTCGTCGATGCTGGCCGGCCATTCCTGCTGCAGCAGCTGGATGTACAGCGGCGGCACGGCTGTCAGGCCCGTGACCTTCTCGCGGGCCATCGCGCGCAGCACGTCGCCCGGCAACAGGTAGTTCAGCAGCACCACGCGGGCGCCGGCATGGAAGCCGGTCGTCAACTGGCTGAAGCCGGCGTCGAAGCTCAGCGGCAGCGCCGCCAGCAGCGTGTCCTGCGGCCCGTTGCCGAGGTAGCTGGCCACGCTCTTGGCACCGGCCACCATGTTGCGATGGCTCAGCACCACGCCCTTGGGCTTGCCGGTGGAGCCGCTGGTGTAGAGGATCGCGCACAGGTCGGTGTCGATCACGCGATGGCTGCGCACCGGCGGCGCGTCCAGCAGCTCGCCCCAGGTCTGCACGGCCACACCGGGCGGCAGCGCCGCGGCCTGCGCCGGCGCACCGGTGAGCACCACCATGCGCAGCGCCGGCAGCTCGGCCAGCAGCGGGCCGAGCAGCAGGAAGCGCTCGGGCGAGGTGATCAGCACCTGCACATCGCAATCGCGGGCGATGTAGCCCACCTGCTCGGCCTTGAGCAAGGGATTCATCGGCACCATCGCCCCGCCGGCGGCGGCCGCCGCGAAGCTGGCAACGACCGTCTCGATCCGTTTCTCCAGCCAGATGCCGACGCGACCGGTGCGTGTCAAGCCGGCGCGCATCAGCCCCGCCGCACAGTGGGCGACCTGGGTCGACAGCTGCTCGTAGGTCCAGCCTTCGGCACCGTGGCTCAGGGCCCGGGCCTCGGGCGCGCGCGCAGCGGCGCGATCGATCAGCTCATGCAACAGCACGGCTTCAACAGAGGATGAGTTCATGCGGGAGCGCCCCGACACGGGTGCATCAAACGAAGGCATCGACTGTAGGCCAGGGTCTGGCTGCGCCGGGCATTCGGCGGGGGATTGATCTGCACGCGGAGCAGGCCAGCGTTAACAACACCACGTCCGGCCGACCCCTTGGCCCTGAGGCCCCGGGGTCGCTTCCTATAATTTCCCGCGTCGCCTCCGGGCAGCCGACGATCGATCCGCGTGGACACCCATACCGAAGTTCTGAATATTCTCGATGACGTGCTCAGCCTGGGCGGCCGCGCCAAGCGCTTCGATGCCGGCACGGCGCTGCTGGGGGCCCTGCCCGAACTCGACAGCATGGCCGTGGTCACGCTGATCGGCACGCTCGAAGAGCGGCTGGGCGTCAGCATCGACGACGACGACATCAGTGGCGAGACCTTCGAAACCGTCGGCAGCCTGGTGCGCTTCGTCGACGCCAAGCTCGCGGCCTGACGCGTGATGCGGCAGCCGCCAGCCCTGCGGGTCGCCCTGTGGCTGGCCACGCTGATGGCCTGCGTGTCATCGCCGGCGATGGCCGACGATGCCTGCGGCTCGCTCGCCACGCACTACGGGCCGTGGGACTACCGCACGGACCGCACCAAGCTGCCGATCGTCGAGCAGCACCACTTCACGCCGCAGGTCGAGATGATGCTGCGCGGCGAGAGCAACGCGTACTTCGAGGGCGACCTGATCTACACGCTGAACGCGTTCCCGAATCACCACCGGGCGCTGGCGGTGCTGGTCAAGCTGGCCGAGCGCACGCATTCGCGCAAGCCGGGGCGCATGGACCGCTCGATCGATTGCTACTTCGATCGCGCACTGCGCTGGCGCCCGGACGACCTGATCGTGCGCATGCTGAATGCGGATTTCCTGATCACGGCCGGATCCCCTGACGACGCCGCCAGGCAACTGGCCTTCGTCGTGCAGAACGCCGGTGATAACCCGCTCACCTACCACAATGCCGGCCTGCTGTACCTGAAGCTGGGCCGCATGGAAGAAGCCGCGGCCCAGGCTCGCAAGGCGCGCGAACTCGGCTATCCGCGCACCGAGCTGATCGATCAATTGCGCGCCAAGGGTGCCTGGCCCGAGGAAGGCGACGCGGGCAGCGGCGCTGCTGCAGCGCCTGCTGCGGCCAGCGCTGCTTCGCGCTGAGCACCGGTCGCAGCCGCCCCGTGTTTGCGGGGGAGCCCGCTGACGGATTTCCCTTCCGTGCCGGACGCCACGCCTTTGCCGTCGCGCGGACTCGGACGCTTCACCATTCCGGACAACAATCGTCGGCTTTGGCAGGCGCTGTGCCCGACCCCGGCAACCGCTGCTGCCGCTTCGCTCGCGAAAACCCAGCCCGTGCCCATTGCCGTTGTCACCAGCAGGACCCGCCGTCGCCCGCGCACGCCGTGGCGGCGGTGCAACCATGACCGTGGGGTCGGCCATGTCTGAAGCCACGCTCGGTACGGGTGCCGTGCTGGTGCTGGACGGCGACCAGGGCTCGGCGCTGGCGGTCGCGCGCTCGCTCGGCCGGCGCGGCCTGCGGGTGAAGATGGCCAGCGACCTCGACCGTCCGCTGGCCGGCCTGTCGCGCCACGTGCACGAGTGCCTGCGCTACCCGAACCCCCTCGCCGATGCGCAAGCCTTCGTCGACTGGGTGGCCGACCAACTGCGCGTGGCGCCGAACACGCTGGTGATCCCGGTCACCGAACGCACGCTGGTGCCGCTGATGCGGCAGCGCGAGCGCTTCGCTGAATCGCAGCTCGCCGTCGCGCCGACGCAGGCACTCGAGCAGGTGCTGGACAAGGACCGCACGGTGCGCCTGGCGCAGGCGCTGGGCATCCCGGTACCGCGCTCGATCGCGGTGTCCGACCTGGCCGAAGCCGCGGAAGCGGGCGCCGCGCTGGGCTTTCCGGTCGTCGTGAAGCCGGCCCGCTCGGTCGGACAGGATGGCGGCCAGCGTGTGCCGCTGACCGTGAGCTACGCGCGCCACGCCGCCGAACTCGCCACCCAGGTGCAGCACGCGCTGCGCTTCGGTGGGGTGATCCTGCAGGAATACTTCCGCGGCGACGGCGTCGGCATCGAGGTCATCGCCGATCGCGGCGAGGTCCGCTATGCCTTCCAGCACCGGCGCCTGCACGAGGTGCCGCTCACCGGTGGCGGTAGCAGCCTGCGCTGCAGCGAGCCGGTGGTGCCCGCACTGCGCGACGCGGCCGAGCGGCTGATGAAGGCACTGGCCTGGCACGGGGTGGCGATGGTCGAGTTCAAGTACGACCGGACCCGCCAGGACTTCCGGCTGATGGAGATCAACGGCCGTTTCTGGGGGTCGCTGCCGCTGGCCGTGGCCGCGGGCGCCGACTTCCCGGCGATGCTGCACGAGCTGCTCAGCACCGGCCGCGTCGGCAACTGGCCGCCGCCGCGCGATGGCATCGTCTGCCGCCAGCTCGCGCGCGACGTGAACTGGCTCGAGCACGTGCTGCGCAAGGCCGCGCCACAAGGTTTGGCCACCTTGCCCAGCGGCGGGCAGGTGCTGCGCGACTGGCTGCTGATGTTCTCGCCACGCCATCGCTTCGACATCCAGTCCTGGACCGATCCCTGGCCCGGACTGGTCGACCTGTGGCGACTGCTGGCCCACCAGGCCGGCCGCGTGCGCGAACAGCTGGTGCGGCGCCTGCGCCTGTCGTGGGCCAGGCGTGCGGCAAAACCCGGTGGCCGCGCCACGCAGCGGCTGGTGCAGGGGCGCGAAGTGCTGTTCGTCTGCTACGGCAACATCAACCGCAGCGCGCTGGCCTGCGCGGCCGCGGCCCGGCACGGCGAGCGCTGGCGCTTCGCCTCGGCCGGCTTCCACGCCACGGCCGGCCGGCCCGCCGATCCCGTGATGGTCGAAGTGGCCGCGGCCTCGGGCGTGGACCTGTCGGCCTGGCGGTCGCACACGCTGGACCGCGCGATGGTCGACCGGGCCGACGTGATCCTGGTGATGGAGCTGGCCCATCTCGACCGCCTGTACGCCGCGTATCCGCAGGCCCGCGGCAAAGCCTTCCTGCTGGGCGCGCCGGTATCCAATGGCCCCGAAGTGCCCGATCCCTACGGCCAGCCGCGCGAGACCTACGAGCGCGTCAGCCGCCAGGTGCTCAGCGCGGTGGACAGCTGGTTCGGCGGCGGCGCCGCCAAGCCGCTGCCGCCGGCCCCGCCGCTCGCCTGATCCGCCACGCCCGCCATGTCGCTCCTGCACGCCCTGCTGCACAACCCGAGCCTGGTGCTGAGGCACCGCAACATCTTCCTGCTCAGCCACATGCGGGCCAACACCAGCCTGTTCGGCCACCTGCTCGGCAGCCATCCGCAGATCGAGGGCTACTACGAGATGCACATCGGCTACTACAGCTGGAAGAGCCTGTGGCGGCAGAAGCTGCGGCACTTCGCGACGCACGAGGCCAAGCCCGGCGCGCGCTACATGTTCGACAAGGTGCTGCACGACGGCCACGCCGTGGCGCCCGCGCTGCTGCGGCGTGCCGGCAGCCACACGATCATGATGCTGCGCACGCCGGCGCAGTCGATCAAGAGCCTGGTCGTGCTGTACCGCGGCACCAGCCCGCAATTGCCCGAAGCGCAACCCGAGGGCGCTGCGCGTTATTACATCGACCGCCTGAACACGCTGGGCCGCATCGCCAGCCAGTTGCCCCAGCAGTTCTTCTACCTCGATGCCGAATGCCTGGTGCGCGATACCGCGCCCACCTTGCAGGCGCTGTCGAGCTGGCTGCAGCTGAGCACGCCCATCCCCACCGAATACACCACCTTCAACAACACCGGCCGCGGCGGCGCGGGCGACACCTCCGATCGGCTGAAGTCCGGCAAGGTCAGCGCGCAGAGCAATGACTACCGCGAGATCGAGGTGCCCGAGGCCCTGATGGCCGAGGCGGAGACCACGTATCGCCTGCAGCGTGCGCTGCTGCTGCAGCACAGCCAGCGTCACGTGCTGGCCGACACCGCCGCCCCCGGCCCCTGAAGACGACGTCGCCCATGTCCACGGACTCCTCCCGCCGCCCTTCGACAGCGCGCCCGCAGTTCCTCGAACTGAACGGCCGGCGCCTGTTCACGATGCAGATCCTGCCCACCGGGCCGGTGCGCGCCTCGGCGCTGTACCTGCCCCCGTTTGCCGAGGAAATGAACCGCTGCCGCGCCAGCATGGCCGCGCACGCGCGGGCCCTGGCCGCCCGCGGCTGGCACGTGATGCAGCTGGACGCCTACGGCACCGGTGAAAGCACCGGCCGCATCGAGGAAGGCGACTGGGCGCTGTGGCGCGCCGATGCGCAGGCCGCCGCGCAGTGGCTGGCCGCGCAGAGCGGCCATGTGCCGATGCTGTGGGGCATCCGCACCGGGGCGCTGCTGGCGGCCGATGCCGTGGCGCAGGGCCTGCCGCAGGTGCAGCGCCTGCTGCTGCAACAGCCGGTGCTGGACGGCAAGCTGTTCATCAACCAGCACCTGCGGCTGCGCATCGCCTCGCAGCTGGTGCACGACACCGCGCGCGAAACCACCGAGGGCATCCGCCAGCGCCTGGCCGCCGGCGAGGACATCGAGATCGCCGGCTATCCGCTGTCCGGACGCCTGGCCGACGGACTCTCGGCACGCCGCCTGGCGGATTGGGCCGGCGCGCTGGCGCCACGCCGCATCGATTGGCTGGAGATCGTGGCCAACGCCGAGCAGAGCCTGGCGCTGCCGAGCCAGAAGCTGGTGGAGGCGCTGCGCCAGGCGGGCGCCAGCGTGAACACCGCCACCGTGGCCTGCCCGATGATCTGGCAGTTGCAGGAGCCGGCGGATGCCTCGGCCCTGCTGCAGGCCAGCCTCGCGCTGCTGGGAGAAGCTTGATGGCCGCGACCGAGATTCCCGTCGTGTTCGAGTGCGAAGGCCAGCAGTTGATCGGCATGGTGCACCGGCCGGAGCAACCGCGCCGCCGCGGCTTGCTCACCGTGGTGGCCGGCGGCCCGCAGTACCGCGGTGGCGTCTGCCGCATGCAGGTGCAGCTGGCGCGCGAGCTGGCCGAGGCCGGCGTGCCGGTGATGCGCTTCGACTACCGCGGCATGGGCGACAGCGAAGGCGAATTCCGCGGGTTCCAGCATGTCGGTGCCGACCTGAAGGCGGCCGTCGAGACCTTCCGCGCCCAGGTGCCCGGGCTCGAGGAGGTGGCACTGTTCGGCGGTTGCGATGCGGCCTCGGCCGCGATGATCAACGGCTGGCACCTCGCCGGCGTGACCGGGCTGGTGCTCGGCAACCCCTGGGTGCATTCCACCGAGACCAGCGATGCGGTCACCGTCAAGCACTACGGCCGCCGGCTGCAGGACAAGGACTTCTGGCTCAAGCTGATCCGCGGCCAGTACAACCCATGGCCCGCGGTGGTCACGGTGGGCCGCGCCGTGCTGGCGCGCTTGCGCCGGCTGGTGATGCCGACGCCGGCCGCCGCCGCATCGCCGCGCGATGCCGACGACAGCCACCTGCCCTTCGAGCAGCGCATGTGCAAGGGCCTCGCCCGCTTCCGTGGCGACGTGATGATGCTGATGAGCGGCCGCAGCCTGCTGAGCAAGGAATTCGACGAGCTCGTGGCCAGCCGGCCGGACTGGCAACAGGCGATGCGCAGCCCGCGCAGCCTGCTGCGCCACGACCTGCCCGAAGGCGACCAGGCCTTCTCGACCATCGAGACGCGGCGCGAAGTCAACCGGCTGGTGCGGGCCTGGATGCTCGGCGCTGCGGTCACTCCCCAGGAGCCGTGATGCCCAAGCCCTTGATCTCCGTCGTGCTGGCCACCCGCGACCGTGCCGGCCTGTTCCAGGAGGCGCTCGAGTCGGTGCTGGGCCAGAGCTATGACAACCTCGAGGTCATCGTCGTCAGCGACGGCTCCAGCCCCGAGCAGCTGGCGCTGTACCAGCCCGTCTGGGACGCCGCGCGCGCGCGCCTGGGCGATCGCTTCAGCGCCCACTGCCTGGTGCGCCGGCCCAAGGGCCACGGCCAGAGCTACTCGCTGAACTACGGCACGGCGCAGGCCCGCGGCGAGTACGTCTGCTTCCTCGACGACGACGACAAGTGGACCGATGCGCAGCACCTGGCGCGCGCGGCCGCCGCGATCGACGCCGCCGCGGCGCAAGGCCGCACGGTCGACCTGTACATGGCCAACCAGGATGCCTGGGCCACCGGCGAGCGGCATGTCGGCACGCTGTGGCTCGGCACGCTGGCAACCGAGCTGAAGGCGCATGGCCGCTCACCTGACGCGTCAGGCTGCTACGAGGTCAGTGTCGAGGACCTGATGGCCACGACCGGCTTCTGCCACCTGAACTGCCTGACCGTGCGGCGCGCGTTGTTCGAGCAGGTCGGCGGCATGGACGAGGGCATCCGCTGGGAGTGCGACCGCGACCTGTTCCTGAAGCTCATCGACGCGGCCGGGCTGATGCTCCACCACCCGCAGGTGATGGCCTACCACCGCGTGCCCGACCCGACCAAGAGCAACAACATGACCACCGCGCTGGGCATGGTCGAGAAGCGCCTGCTGCAAAGCATCGTGCTCGACCGCGCGATGGTGCGGGCACGCCATCCGGCGATCCGCCGCCATGCGCGCGAGCACAAGGGCTACGCGCTCAAGCGCATCGCCCAGGAACTCGCCGGCGTTGGCGACTGGACCGGCGCGCGCTACTACGCTGGCCAGGCGCTCGGCGCCACGCCCGGGATCAAGTGGGCCGGCTTCTGGCTGCGCTGCCTGCTGCGCAGCCGCTTCGCGCGGACCTGAGGGCAGCGGCAAGCACCCATGGCTGAACTCCGGCGCTCGATCGCACTGTCTGCCGCGCAGAGCTACATCGGCGTGGCGCTGCAGCTGCTGTCGACGATGGCGCTGTCGCGCATCCTCACGCCGGCCGAGGTCGGCGTGTTCGCCGTGGCCACCGCCTTCGCGGCGCTGGCCACCAACTTCCGCGACTTCGGCATCGCCGAGTACCTGATCCAGGCGCGCGAGCTCGGCGAAGATCAGATCCGCGCCGCCTTCGCGGTGAACATCTTCATGTCCTGGGCGATGGCGCTGCTGCTGTTCGTCGGCTCGGGCTGGGTTGGCGAGTTCTACCACTCGACCGTGGTCGCCGACGTGATGCGCGTGCAGGCGATGAACTTCGTGGTGATCCCGTTCGGCGCGATCAACATGGCCTGGTTCCGGCGCGAGATGAACTTCAAGCCGCAGTTCGTGGCCGGCGTGCTGTCCGACAGCCTCTCGCTCGGCCTGGCCGTGTTGCTGGCGCTGCGGGGCCACGGCGCGATGAGCCTGGCCTGGGCCTCGTTCGCCTCCAACGCCACCACCGTGCTCATCTCGGTGTACTTCCGGCCCGCGCATTTCCCCCGCCTGCCGGGGCTGCGCGGCATTCGCGAAGTGCTGCAGTTCGGCGGCTTCGCCAGCGGCATCTACCTGCTCGCGCAGCTTGGCCGCAGCGCACCCGAGCTGGTGATCGGCCGCGTGCAGGGCGTGGCCGATGTGGCGATCTTCAGCCGCGCCGGCGGCCTGGTGCAGCTGTTCCGCCAGCTGGTGGTGCGGGCCATCATGCCGGTGTGCATGCCCTACTTCGCGAAGTCCGTGCGCGAAGAGAACAACGTGCACCGCGCCTACCTGCGCGGCATGGCCATCTTCACGGTGATCGGCTGGACCTTCCTCGGCTTCCTCGCGCTGGCGGCCTTTCCGGCGATCCGCGTGGTCTATGGCGACCAGTGGACCGCCGCGGTGCCGCTGGCCCGCGTGCTGTGCGTGGCCGGCGCGATCGAGCTGGTGCACCAGCTGTCCAAGGAAGCACTGATGGTGCAGGGCGGCGTCAAGCTGGCCAGTCGGCTGCAGGTGCTGCAGCAGGCGGTGCAGCTGATCGGCCTGGCCGCGGTGATTCCGTTCGGCCTGCCGGGGGCCTGCTGGGGTTTGCTGGCCTCGTCGCTGATCGGCCTGGGGCTGGCCCAGTGGCACCTGCGCGTGGGCACGCAGTGGCGCCTGCGCCAGTTGTGGCAGGGCTGCCGCGAAAGCCTGGTGGTCACCACCGCCGCGCTGCTGCCGATGGCGCTGCTCGAAGCGCTGTGGCCGGGTACCGAAGCCAACTACCTGCGCCAGATGCTGCTGGGCGCTGCCTGCACCATCGTGGCCTGGCTGTGGGCGCTGCGCGCCAGCGGCCACCTGCTGTGGACCGAGATCACCGCGGTCGCCGAACCGCCGCTGCGGCGCCTGCTGCGCCGGCCGGCCACCTCCGATTGATCGCACCCTTTTCCTGCCAAAGCCATCCGCCGCTTCCACGACGATGACGACCTCCCCGACCCTCTGCCTCGGCTCGCCCCGCTTCCCCGCCGAAGTTGCCGCGCTCGGCGACGATGCCGCGCGCTGGCGCGCCTTGATCGCCCGCCACGGTCCGCAGGCCGCGCCCGCACTGGTCGAAGGCGACTTCGCGGTCGCGTTGACACTCGACGACGGCAGCGCCTTCCTGGCGGTCGACCGCTTCGCGGTGCGCACAGTTTGCTATCGCACGAATGGTGCGGCCATTGAATGGGCCGAGCGCGCTGATGCGCTGGCCGGCGCGCGCGCCGAGCTGGCGCCGCAGGCCTTGTTCGACTACCTCTACCTGCATGTCGTGCCCTCGCCGCAGACGGTGTTTGCCGGCGTGCTGCGGCTGCCCCCCGGACATGTCGGCCTGTGGCGCGACGGCCGGCTGTCGGTGCAGCCGTTCTGGGTGCCGCGCTTCACGCCGATGGCCAAGCCCGACTTCGCGGCGCTGCGCGACGAGTTCCGCGGCCTGCTGCGCCAGGCCGTGCAGCGCCAGCTCGACGGCAGCCGGCCCGCCTGCTTCCTGAGCGGCGGCACCGACAGCTCCACCGTCGCCGGCATGATCGGCGAAGCCGCCGGCCAGCCCGCGGTCTGCTACTCGATCGGCTTCGAGGCCGAGGGCTACGACGAGATGGCCTTCGCCAAGCTCGCGGCCACGCACTTCGGCTGCGAGCACCGGCAGATCTACTACACACCCGAAGACCTGCAGCGCGACATTCCCGAGGTGGCCGGCTGGTACGACCAGCCCTTCGGCAACTCCTCGGCGCTGCCGGCGTTCCACTGCACCAAGACCGCACGCAGTGACGGCATCACCCGGCTGCTGGCCGGCGATGGCGGCGACGAGCTGTTCGGCGGCAACTCGCGCTACGCCACGCAGCGGCTGTTCGGCCACTACGAGCGCGTGCCCGCCTTCATCCGCCGCGGCCTGCTCGAACCCTTCTTCGGCCTGCCGCTGGTGGCCGCCACGCCCGGCCTGAAGAAGGGCAGCAGCTACATCCGCCAGGCCAACACGCCGCTGCCCGATCGCGCGCAGGACTACAACCTGATGCGCCGCATCGGCTACGACACCGTGCTGTCGCGCGACTTCATGGCCCAGGTGCGCAGCGCCAGCATCGACGAGCAATTGCGCCAGGTCTGGGCCCAGGCCGAGAGCGCCGACGAGATCGACCGCCACCTGGCCTTCGACTGGCGATTCACGCTGGCCGAATGCGACCTGCCCAAGGTCGTCGGCACCGCGACGATGGCCGGTGTCTCGGTCGGCTTCCCGATGCTCGACGATGCGCTGCTGGCCTTCTCGATGCGGCTGCCGCCAGACTACAAGGTACGCGGCCCGGCGCTGCGCTGGTTCTTCAAGGAGGCCTTGCGCGGCTTCCTGCCCGAGGGCGTGATCACGAAGAAGAAGCAGGGCTTCGGCCTGCCCTTCGGGGTGTGGATGGTGCAGCACGCCGGGCTCAAGGGCCTGGCCGCGGACGCGCTTTCCTCCCTCGTGGCGCGGGGCCTGGTGCGGCCCGAATTCGGCAAGCAGTTGCTGGACTCGCTGCTGCCGGCCTACCCGCACTACTACGGCACGATGGCCTGGATCCTGATCATGCTGGAGCACTGGCTGCGTCGGCATGCGCCGGACTGGCGCTGCGCGGGCTGAAGTCCGCGCGACGGCGCCCCGCCCGATCCCCCTCCCACCCGACCTGCAGCCCAGAGAAGCCCCATGCGCGGATTCGTAGTTCTGTTCGACACCGAGCCCCAGGCAGCGCGGCCAGCGGACGACCCCCTGCTGCATCGGCTGCAGCAGTGGACCGAGGCCAGCCCGCCCGGCCAGCTGCTGCGCGACCAGCTGCCCGGCTGCAGCATCTACCGCTACAGCAGCGACGCCGTGGTGCCGGCCGGCTTCAACCAGCACCTGGCGGCCGCCCCGGGCTCGCTGACGCTGTGGACCGGCCCGCGCGTGGACCTGACGCCGCAGCAGCTGCTGGCCGCGCCCGCCAACCATCGGCTGCCCGAGCAGGTGCAGGCAGCGCGCGAGGCCTCGCGCCAGCTGGATTCGGCGATCTGCGTCAGCTACCGCGCCGACACGCATTCCCTGCAGGTGCGCACCGACGGGCTGGCCTCCACCGCGATCTACTGGCTGCGCAGCGGCCGCTGGCTGCTGCTGTCGAATGCGTCGCTGATGCTGGCGCGGCTGGCGCGTTGCGAGGTCGATGCGGTCGCCGCCTCGGAGTTCCTGGCCAGCGGCTCGATCTACGGCAACCGGGGCCTGTATGCCGGCGTGCGCAGTCTGCCCCCGGCCAGCGTGATGGCCTTCGGCGCCGGCAAGGCCGAGCCGGTCGGCGCCGAGTACTGGCCGCTGCACGAACTGCCCTTCGGCAGCCTCTCGCTGCAGCAGGCCCGTGACCAGATCATTGCCGAGCTCGACCAGGACTTCGCCGCGCTGGACGCCACCGGGCGCCATTTCATCGCCGACCTGACCGGGGGCTACGACTCGCGCACCAACCTCGGCTTCGCGCTGCGCAAGCTCAAGCGTTTCGAGACCACGGTGTCGGGTACGCCGCAGGACGAGGACGTGGTGCTGTCATCGCAGCTGGCCGGGCAGCTGGGCCTGAAGCACACGGTGATCGCGCCGCCCGCCGATGACGATGGCGCGCTCGCCGCGCGGCTCGATGCCGCGACGCTGGCCACCGACCTCGAGTACGACATCGTCGAGTACGCCCGCATCTACCACGCGCAGACGCGCTTCGACCAGCTGCGCCAGCCCAGCATCCATGGCTCGATCGGCGACATCGCGCGCAACTAC
The DNA here is from genome assembly GCA_964641795.1 of uncultured Bordetella sp. GTDB lineage: Bacteria > Pseudomonadota > Gammaproteobacteria > Burkholderiales > Burkholderiaceae_C > Pseudaquabacterium. Next base: position 21,430 of record CAZXLI010000036.1, read on the forward strand.
CTGCTGCGGCCCGAGTTCTGCAGCGGCGGCCCTGAGGGCGGCCTGGTCGTCGAGCCGCTGATCGCGCAGCGCTTTCGCAGCCTGATCCCCGCTGCGATGGGGCGGCCGGGCCTGCCTATCGCGCAATGGGAGCAGCACATGCGCGAGCGCATCGCGCTGCACGACCGGCCCGAACTGCCGGTCTATGCGCGGCTGGACATCCTCTACCTGCGCATGCGCATGCAGTTCTGGCAAGGCCGCATCGCCAGCTCGACCAACCGCTACCGCGCGAGCTTCTCGCCCTTTGTCAATCGCCGGGTGGTCGAGTCCATGCTGTGCCCGGGCTGGCGCGAGCGCGATCACCAGATGCTCAGCCGCGTGCTGCTGAAGGCCCTGCACCCGGGCCTGGGTCGCGTGGTCGTCTCGCGCGGCGCGCCGGCCGGGCCGGGCCTGCTGGACGTGATGGCCGGCCTTCCGACGCGGATGCGCTATTACGCCAGCCGCGTGGCGGTGCGCCTGGGCCGCGTGCCGGCAACGCCGGTGGCCGCCAGCGCCACCCAGTTGCTGTGGCCGGGCTGGGAGCAGACGCTGGCACCGGTGCTGCGCGACGAAGCCATCGCCGGCCTCACCCAAGCCGGCGGGTTGGCCAGCCAGCCGCAGGTGTTCGGCCGCCTGATGTCGCTGTCGCGCACGCGGCGCCTGCTCGACACCTGGCCGCCACGGCCGCTGTGAACGCGGCCGGGCCGCCTCAGGTTCCCGACTGCAGCGCCACGCGGAAAGCCCGCGTGCGGCGCATTGCTGCCAGCGACGGCAGCCACGACCAGGGCGACGGATTCCACGGCGTGTAGCGCGGCAGCTGGAACACGTCGTGCCCCGGCCGCGCGACACCGGAAGCGGTGGTCACTGCCGCTTCGAAGCCGAGCCGCCGCGCCATGGCGACATGGCGCAGGTCGTAGTCACGATCGGGCAGGCCGTTCGGGTACGCGAGCAGCGTGACCGGCTTGCCGGTCAAGCGCTCCAACTCCTCGCGGCCGCCGCGCAGTTCGGCCTCGGCCTCGGCATCGCTCAACTGGCACAGGATCGGATGGTTCATGGTGTGCGCGCCGATCTCCATGCCGGCCGCACTGAGCGCCTGCAACTGCCGGCGCGACATCATCAGGTCATCGGGCAGCGCAGACGGCTGGCATTGCGCCTGCAGTTGCGCGAGCAGGGGCGCACGTTGCTCGGTGCTGCGGAACTTGATGACCGGAATCACCTTCTCGATGGCAGCCGCCCGCTGCGCCGGGCTGCCCAGCGGCAGCCGACCGAGCCCGAGCACGCCCAGGTCGACCTCGGGCAGCGGGCTGCGGCGGATGCACTCGATCACCGTGTCGTTGAACATGCGGCCGCCATCGAGGAAGCCGGTGGCGATGAAGAAGCAGGCCCGCAGGCCATTCCGCTGCAGGATGGGCAGCGCGATGTCGTGGTTGTCGGCATAGCCATCGTCGAAGGTGATGGCCAGCGCACGCGGCGGCAGGCGACCCTGCTGCAGCAGCCGCACCGCCTGCTGCAGCGGCAGCACCTCGAAGCTGCGCGCCACCAGTGCCATCAGGCGGTCGAAACGCTGGGCATCGACTTCCGCCGGAAAGAGGGGGTCCGGGCGAGCGAGGACGCGGTGAAAGGTCAGGATCGACAGGCTGGGCCCGCCGAGCGCAGACAGAACCTGCGTGGCCCAGCGCCCGCCCGCGGCCAGGGTGGCGTCGACGAACTTCATTTGGCGCGCGACAGGCCCAGCGCCTGCCGGTCCGGCGTGCGACGCGCCGGCGCCGCCGCCATGGCCTTGGAGTCCTGCAACTGGCAGCGGCACAGCGTCACGAAGATCAGCAGGTAGTAGGGCAGGTCCACGTTCATCAGCGAGAGGAAAGCGCCACCGACGCAGTAGCCGATGGTCGACACCTGGCACATCCGCAGCAGCAGCGGCATCCAGTCCTTCAGTTCGGGCACTTCCGCGGCTTCGCGCGCCAGGCGCGAGGCAGTGAACCACAGCCAGATCCAGATCGACACGAACAACGCCAGGCCGACGAAGCCATGCTCGCCCAGCGCCTGCATGTAGATGCTGTGCGCCACCCACACCAGCCCCGCGAAGCCGGCGAACTGCGGATCCTGCGGCGCATAACGCGCAAACAGCTCGAGATTGTCGGCACGGAATCCGGCACCCACCAGCGGACGTTCCATCGCCACGTTCAGCAGCGTGCGCCAGGTGTAGATGCGCGACATGGCCGAGCCTTCCTCCTGGTGGTCGCGAATGGTCTCCATCCGCGCCGTCCAGGAGTCGGGCATGAAGGCGATCGCCACGGCCAGCACCAGCACCAGACCGAGCGTGAAGCGGATCGGATGCTTGCTCTTGGCGCCCAGGAACAAGGCCATCGCCAGCAGCGCGATCAAGGCGCCGCGCGACTGCGAACCCAGCGCGGAGGCGATCATCAGCAGCATGCAGACGCCCAGCACCAGCCGCAGCCATTTGCGCGAGGCGGTCTCGCGCAGGTAGTACACCAGCGGCAGCAGCATGATCGTGGCAACGGCCAGTGCGTTGTTCTCTTCGAGCATGCTGCCCGGCGGGCCCCAGACGCGGCTGCTGCCACCAGTGGCAACGGTGAAGATGCCGCCCTTGACGGCGAAGAAGCCCACCGACAGCACCACTACCCACACCAGCCGGTCGATCTGCTGCCGCCCGCGCAGCATCATCATCATCAGCAGCAGCATCAGGATGATCTTCGAGACGAAGATCCAGCGTTCCAGCACCAGGTCGGCCGGGTTGATCGAGAAGATCGACGTGACCGTCATCCACCCCCACAGCAGGATCAGCGTGATGACCCCGCCGTTGATCGGCAAGGGCTTGCGGTCCTTCGACAGCGGCAGCGTGACCAGCGAGATCGCCGCCGACATCATGGCCCAGGGCACCGAGAACGCGAACCCGTAGGTCATGCGGTGCGGATTCATCAGCGACAGCCAGGTCCACAGGTAGGCGCCATATTCCAGCTGCCGCAGCGCCTTGATCATCAGGTAGACGATCACCAGGACGAGAACGATATCGCGCATGGGTCAGTGCCGGCTCGCGAGCCGTTCGAACAGGGCCTGCTGCGCCGCGCTGGTGCGGTCCCAGCCGAAACCGGCGGCATAGCGGCGCACGTCGGCGCGCGCGGGCGGTGCGGCGAGCACGGACTCGATGGCCTGCTCGAAGGCCTGCGGCGTGCGCTCGGCCACCACGCGGCCGGCCTCGGGTGCCTGCACGATCTCGCGCACGCCGCCGACATCGCTGGCCACCACCGGCGTGCCGCAGGCCATGGCCTCGAGCAGCACGTTGGGCCATCCCTCGCGGCTGGAGCCGAGGATCAGCACATCGGCCGCGCTGTACCAGCGCGCCAGTGACTCGTTGGGCACGGTGCCAACCCAGCGCACGGCATCGGCCACCTGCAAGGCAGCAGCGCGCTCGCGCAAGACCGCTTCGTCCGGCCCCGCGCCGATCACCAGCAACTGCGCTGCCGGCCGGCGCGTGCGCAGGCGCGCCAGCGCCTCGATCGCCAGCCACTGGCCCTTGTGTTCGTGCAGGTTGCCCACCGTCAGCAGCACCGGGTTGCCCGCAATGCCGAGGGCTTGCCGCATCGCCGCAGGATCATGGGCCGAGAAGCGCTCCATGTCGACACCGTTGGGCATCACCTGCAGGCGCGCCGGATCAAGGCCCAGGCCGCGCATGCGCTGCACCAGTGCGGCCGAGACACCGATCGACGCCGCGGCGCGCGCACCGGCCCAGCGGATCAGCCGCCGCGGCCACCAGTGCTGGGGGATCTGGTTGATGTCGCTGCCGCGCGCGGTCACGGTCACCGGCTTGCCGAAATGGGCGCCCAGCAGCGCGGCGGCAACGCCATCGGGGTAGTAGTAGTGGGCATCGATGACGTCGAAGTCGAAGCCCTCGGCGATCAGCCGGCGCAGCGTGGACCGCGCGCCCAGTGCCAGCAGGAAGGGCGCCAGCGACATGCCCACCTTCGGCGGCAGCAGGTAGCGGGGGTGGTAGACCTCGACGCCGGCGCGCTGCTCACGCCGCGGCGTGCGGGCGAAACGCGCATAGCTGCCCCAGCGCGGGCTGGTCGACGGGAACCAGGGCACGGGTGCCACCACGCGCGTTTCGACCTGGCCGGCACGCAGCAACTGGCTCAGCCGTGTCTCGACGAAGATGCCATGCGTCGGCCGCTCGGCGCTGGGGTACAGCGTCGAGAACAGCAGCGTCCGCACCGGCCGCTTCATGGCTGCGACGCGGCACCCTTCAACGCCGACCGCGGCGGCTCGCCGCGCTGCAGTGCCGCCGCCAGGCGCACCGCGCAGGCCGCATTGGCATGCCACGTCAGGCCGAGCCGGGTGATCGTGCGCGCCGAACCCGCCGCAATGCGCGCACGCAAGGCATCGTCCCGGCTCAGCGCCGTCAGTGCCGCTTCCAGGCCGCCGGGGCGCTGGGGGTCGAACAGCAGTGCGTTGTCGCCATCGGTCAGCACCTCTTCGAGGTTGGGCTGGCGCGGGCCGACCACCGCCTTGCCCAGCGCGAGGTATTCGAACAGCTTCAGCGGCGAGGCATAGGCCACCACCGCCGGCTGCAGCGCGATGTCGAACGCGGCCACATGCGCCGGCACGTCATGGCGCGGCACCAGACCGGTGAAGCGCACACGCGACTGGATGTCGAGCTTGCGCGACAAGGCCTCCAGGTCGGCACGGGCCGGGCCGTCGCCGACCACCAGCAGGCGGGCCTGCGGCGGCGCATCGGGGCCGGCCAGCCAGTGCAGCACGCGGTCCACGCCGTGCCAGTCGCGCACGAAGCCGGTGAAGCCGAGGATCAGTGCATCGCTCCAGCCGAGCGCGGCCTTGGCCTGCGCCGGCGTCGGCGCCTGGGCGAAGTGGGCCTCGTTGATGCCATTGGGCACGACCACGATGCGCTCGGCCGGCACGCCGCGGGCACGCACATGGCTGCCCAGCACGCCGGTGACCGGCAGCACCACATCGGCGCCGCGCCAGACCACCCCCTCGGCCCAGCGCCCGAGCCAGGGCAGCCCGAGCCCGCCGAACTTCATGCGCTCCTCGACCAGCGGCGCGTTCACTTCCAGCAGCAACGGCAGGCCGAAGCGGCGCTTGATCATCAGGCCGGCCAGCAGGTAGAGGTTGTAGCGCTCGTACACCGCGTCGGGCTTGAACTCGCGCACCGCGCGCGCGAGCTTGCGGTAGGCCACCAGCGAGTAGCCGAGCTCGAGCAGTTCGTACAGGGCCTTGGGCAGGCGGGCGCGCAGGCGCTGCACCCAGCCGACATCGGTGCCCAGCTGGGCGCCGCCATCGGCGGCCGGCATCTCGGGCGCCACCACGCGCACTTCATGGCCCTGCTCGCGCAGCGCCTCGATCATCTCCTCGATGTGAACGGCCTGGCCGTCCTTGGAGGCGGTGCGGTGGTGGTACAGGATCTTCAAGACAGGGGCCTTCTCAGGCGGCTTGCGCCAGTTTGGTTTCGCCGGCGCTGTTGCGCAGGAAGGCGTCGAACATCATCAGGGTCCACAGCGGCGTGCTGTGGTCGGCCATGCCGGACTCATGCTGCTCGACCAGTTGCCGCACGGCGCCGGCATTGAGCCAGCCGCCATCGAGGATCGGGCCCTGCAGCAGCGCGCTGCGCAGGCGCTGGCGCAGCGGGCCGCGGAACCAGCGGGCCAGCGGCACCGAGAAGCCCATCTTCGGCCGGTACAGCACGTCGTTCGGCAACTGCGGCTCCATCGCCTTCTTGAAGAAGGCCTTGCCGTTGTCGCCGCGCAGCTTCAGCGAAGAGGGCAGCGTGGCCACCCATTCGACCAGCTCGTGGTCCATCAGCGGCTCGCGCACCTCGAGCGAATGCGCCATGCTCGCGCGGTCGACCTTGGTGTTGATGTCGCCCACCAGGTAGGTGTGCATGTCGATGTACTGGATCAGCGCCAGCGGATCGTCGGTGCCCGCCTTGCGCGCGTGGCGCTCGAACACCTGCTGGGCGGTGTAGCCGTCCAGCCGCGCCTTCAGCTGCGGGCTGTACAGGCGCGAGCGCAGCGGCTCGCGCACGAAGCTCATGCTGTGGAAGTAGGCCTCGACCGCGTTGCGCGCCATGCCCTGGAAGGTGGTCTTGGCGCGGAACACGCGCGGCGCCCAGTCGGCCTTCGGGTACAGGCGGCCGAGCAGGCCGAACACCGGGCGGCGGAAGCCCTCGGGCAGCGCCGCGCGCATGCGCTCCTCCATCAGGTGGAACTGGTAGCGGCGATAACCCCCAAAAGTCTCGTCCCCGCCATCGCCCGACAGCGCCACCGTGACGTGCTTACGCGCCAGCTCGCAAACGCGGTAGGTGGGGATGGCCGAGCTGTCGGCATAGGGCTCGTCGTACAGTTGCGCCAGCCGGTCGATCAGGTCGAAGTCGTCGCTGCGCACGGTCTCGACCCGGTGGTTGGTGCGGTAGCGCTCGGCCACCTGCTGAGCGAACTCGCTTTCGTTGAACTGCGGGTCGTCGAACGCGATGCTGCAGGTGTTGACCGGCCCTTCGGACAAGCCTGCCATCGCCTGCACCACCGCGCTGGAATCGACGCCACCGGACAGGAAGGCGCCCAGCGGCACCTCGGCAATCATGCGCAGGCGCACCGATTCACGCAGGCGCTGGCGCAGTTCCTCGCAGGCGTCCTGCTCGCTCATCGGGTTGTTCAGCGTGAACTGGACGTCCCAGTACTCGCGCGGCTCGCCCACCGGCTCGCCCCGGCGCACGACCAGCGTGTGGGCCGGCGGCAGCTTGCGCGCCTGGCGGTAGATGGTGCGCGGCTCGGCCACATAGCCAAGCGCGAAATATTCCTCCAGCGCCAGCGGGTCGATGTCGCGCGAGAGCTGGCGCCCGCCGCTGTGGTAGGCCATCACCGACTTCAGCTCGCTGCCGAACAGCAGCGTGCCGTCGTCCAGCACCGCATAGAACATCGGCTTGACGCCCAGGCGGTCGCGCGCCAGGAACAGGCTCTGCCGGTTGCGGTCCCAGATCGCGAACGCGAACATGCCGCGCAGCCGCTTGACGCAGTCCTCGCCCCACTGCTCCCAGGCGTGGACGATGACCTCGGTGTCGCTCTTGGTGTGGAACACGTGGCCCAGTGCCTGCAACTCGGCCATCAGCGGCTGGTAGTTGTAGACCTCGCCGTTGTAGACGATGGCCACCGAGCCGTCCTCGTTGAACAGCGGCTGCTGGCCGGTGGCGACGTCGATGATCGACAGCCGCCGGTGGCCAAAGCCCACGCCGGGCTCGACGTGCACGCTGCCCTCATCCGGCCCGCGATGGTGCTGCGAATCGTTCATGCGCTGCAACGCAGCGACGTCGATGTCGCGCTTGCCGCGCGTGTCGAAGATGCCCGTGATACCGCACATGCCCGTTCCTTCCTGAAGGAGTGTTCAGCGCTGGCTGGCCAGCAGGTCGTCGTACAAGGTCCGGTAGGCCGTCACCATCGCGTCCAGGCTGAACACCTGCTCGACACGCTGGCGGCCCGCCCGCCCCCAATCCGCCGCCCGCGCCGGCGCCTCGGCCAGGCGCGACAGGGCAACGGCCAGCGCGACCGGATCGTCCGACGGCACCAGCCCGCCGGTGACGTCCTGCTGCACGAGTTCGGCATTGCCGCCCACGGCCGTGGCCAGCACCGGCAGGCCGCTCGCCATCGCTTCCAGGATGGTATTGGAGATACCTTCGGCCAACGAAGGCAGCACGAAACAATCGAGGTGTCGCATGACATCCGGCACATCACGGCGCTCGCCGGGCAGCCAGGCCAGGTGCGCCACCCCCGCCTGTTCGAGCCGGGCCTGGGCCTGCGCCCGCAGCGGGCCGTCGCCCACCATCACGAGCCGCAGCCGCCCGGCCAGCGCCGGCGTGCGGGCCAGGGCCTCGACGAAGGCCTCGGCCAGCAGGCTCTGGGCCTTCACCGGCTGCATGCGGCCCACGGTGCCGAGGACGAACAGGCCCGGTGCATTGAACGGGCTGCCTTCCAGCGGCGACCGGATGCCGCCGGTGGGCTGGAAGCGGCTGATGTCCACGCCGTTGTAGATGCGGCTGATGCGCCGCCTCGGCACGCCGACGCGCTGCTGCAGGTAGTCGCCCAGGTCATCCGAGAGCGCGACGTAGCGCTGCACGAAGGGCCGGTAGGCGCGCCGCAGCCACTGGTGCTTGCGGCTCGAGCCGTCCAGATCGTCCACATCGCGGCCATGCTCGCCGTGGATGCGCACCGGCACGCCGGTCCACCACCCCACCACCTGGCATTCCAGCGTGCCGAGGTTGCGCGAGTGCAGCACGCTCGGGCGCAGCTCGCGGATCAAGCGCGCCAGTGCCGGATAGACGCGCACGCCATGGCCTTGCGGCTTGTGCAAGGCGTGCACCGCCACGCCCGGACGCCGGATGCGCTGCACGAAACTCGGCTCAGCCTCGGTCATCGCGACCACCGCATGCCGGTAGGCGCGCTCGGGCATGTGGTTGATCAGGTTGACGATGCCGTTCTCGAGGCCACCGGTGTCGAAACGGTGGACGAGGTGCATCACCAGCGGTGGCCGATCCTCAGCGCTCATGCAGCTGCAGCTCCAGCAACTCGGGCTGGCCGACGCGGTAGACCACGCCGCGCGGCTGCAGGCCGGGGTCGAGCTGCACCTGGCTCGGGTACTGCTTGCGCTCGAGCACCCAGACGCGCTGGGCTGCTGCCGATTCGCGCCGCGCGTCCTCGCCCACGACGTAGGTAATGCCCTGGTGCTCGATGCGGTGGCTGCGTGGCAGCAGGCGCAGGCGCTCGGTCCAGGCCGGCCCCAGGCGCTTGGCCAGAGACTGCCAGCTGCCGGAGGGCTCGGGCAACACCGCCAGCGGCGCACCCCAATCGGGCTGCACGGCATAGCGCAGCGTGGCCCAGTACAGGTAGAGCTTGGGCACCACCACCACATCACCCGGGCGCAGCACCCGCTTCAGCTCGGCGGCCATCGGCACATAGGGGCTGACGCCGCGGTTCAGGTGGGTGGTGGCGGGAAACACGAAGGCGGCCATCGCCACCAGCACGGCGGCCGCTGCCCAGCTGCCAGCGCGCTGGCCCAGCGCCAGCACGCCGCCCGCCAGGCTGAGGCAGGCGAACGGCAGCAGCATGGCCGAATAGACCGGCGTCTTGAACATCGGTGCCAGCACCAAGCCAATGAGCAGCGAGCCGCCATACGGGCCGACCAGCATCACCAGTGCCAGCCAGCGCGTGCGGCGCTCGCGCAAGCCCAGCAGCAGCGCCAGCGCGAACAGCAGTGCGCCGGCCAGCCGCGCCTCGCTCCATTGCATGCCCCAGCCGGCGGTCATGCCGCCGAAGTGATCGATCAGGCCGCCCGGATCCTGGTTGCCGTCGCCACCACCGGCACCGCGTGCCATGTAGGCCCGGCCGGCGGTGAGCAGCACCTGCGGCACCAGCAGCAGCAGCGTGATGGTCTGCATCGCGAACCAGCGGCGCCATGGCGCCGGTGTGCGTTCGCCCAGGGCCTGCTGCAGCGCGGCCGCCAGGGCGATCCAGAACACGAAGTAGAACGCGATGGCATGGCTGTAGCCGAGCGCGAGCTGCACCGCGACCAAGGCCCACCACCAACGCGACGGCCGCTGCCGGTCGGACAGCAGCCAGACCTGCAGCCACCAGGCCAGCACCGCCAGCGCGGGAATCATCGCGTAGAAGCGCAGCGTGTTCGACGCGCTGATGGCCTGCGGCATCAGCGCGAACAGCGCCGCGGCCAGCCAGCCGGCCGTGGTGCCCAGCCAGGCCCGGCCGACGGCCCAGATCACCGCGCAGCTGATGCCATGCCAGAGCAGCGAATTGGCCAGCATCCAGCGATCGTTCTCCGAGATCGCGGCCCAGGGGATCAGCTGCAGGAAGTGGAACGGCGGATGCTGGTCCAGCCGCAGGAACAGCAGCAGGAAGCTGCTCAGCGGCTCATGCACGAAGGTGAGCTGGAAGAACTCGTCCTCGTTGAAGCCGTTGCGAACGACGAAGCCATAGACCGCCGCAGCCAGCCCGACCAGCAGCGCCAGCACCGCCAGTGCCTGCAGCCCGCTCCACCTTCGTTGCACCGCCATGGCCTTCAGACCTGCGTTTCGATGAAGTAGCGCGGCCGGCGCTTGGTCTCCATGTAGATCTTGGAGACGTACTCGCCGATGATGCCCAGCGACAGCAGCTGGATGCCACCGAGGAAGTAGATCGGCACCACCGACGAGGCCCAGCCGGGAATGACCGCCTTCATCACCAGGGTGCCATAGAGGATGAACAGGATCATCGCGAAGCTCAGCACCGAGATCAGCATGCCCACCATGGTGATGAGCCGCAGCGGCACGATGCTGAACGAGGTGATGCCCTCGAGCGCGAAGGCCAGCATCTTGCGCAGCGGGTACTTCGAGACGCCGGCAAAGCGCTCGGCGCGGTCGTACTTGACCGTGGTGGCCCTGTAGCCGATCAGCGGCACGACGCCGCGCAGGAACAGGTTCACCTCGCCGTACTCGCGCAGCGCCTCGATCGCACGGCGGCCCATCAGCCGGAAGTCGGCGTGGTTGTGCACCAGGTCCACGCCCATGCGGCGCAACAGGCCGTAGTAGGCCAGCGCGGTGTTGCGCTTGAACGCGGTGTCGGTGGCGCGTGAGTCGCGCACGCCGTAGACCACCTCGTAGCCGGCGATGAACTGCCGCACCATCGCCTCGATCACGTTGACATCGTCCTGCAGGTCGGCGTCGATGCTGACCAGCGCGTCGCCTTCGACCGTCATCAGCCCGGCCATCAGCGCCGCCTGGTGGCCGCGGTTGCGCGACAGCTTCAAGCCATGGATACGCGGATCCTGCTGCGACAGCGACTCGATCAACGACCAGGTGCGGTCGCGGCTGCCGTCATCGACGTAGTAGACGCCGGTGCCTTCGCCAACCAGGCCCTCCTGGGCCATGCGGTCGAGCAGCGCGAGCAGCCGCTTGGTGGTCTCGGGCAGAACCTCTTCTTCGTTGTAGCAGGGGACGACGATCGCCAGTCGAACGCTCATGGTGTGGGCCTCACGGTGCTAGCTTCGGCACGCGACCGTGACGCGCCGAAGACGACGAACTTTTGGACGAAATAGGACAGCAGGGTCACCGGCACGAGCGCCAGCGCCCCGGCCAGGTAGGGCGACAGGTGCATGCGCACCAGCAGCGCGATCAGGCCGACGTTGAAGAGGTAGATCACGATCCAGGCCAGCACGAAGCGCCACAGCAGGCGCCAATCGTGGTTGCCGAAGACCAGCTTGCCTTGCGTGCCGAAGCTGAACAGCAGGCTGATCACGAAGGCGAGCAGGTTGGCCAGCGCGAAGTTCAGGCCGAGCCAGAGGAACAGCGCGTAGAGGCTGTAGCTGAACCCCGTGTTGAGGCAGCCCACCAACACGAAGCGCAGGAACTCGTGGCGCAGCAAGGCCTTCATCGCGCGACGCCAGGCTCCGCAGGCAGCTCGAACACCAACTGCATCTCGTTGTAGACAAACCACTGGCCGCCCACTTCCCACGGTAGCGGGAAGAAGCGCTGGGATGCCAGACGGAAGCCCTCGAGCGATTGCCAGCCATGCTCGGCGACATAGCGTGCGTCGATGAAGCTGCGGTGCGTGGCATCCGAGGCATAGCCCTTGGCGCCCGGCACGATGGCGATCAACCGCCGCACACCAATGCGGCGGCAGGCGCGCAGCAGGCGCTTGAGCGACACCGTCGGGTCGGGCAGGTGCTCGAGCACGTGCGAGATCACCAGGTTCCGATACACGCCCGACTCCAGGCCCGGCAGGTCGAAGCCCTCATCGTCGGCCCGCCACTGGCGCGCCGGCAGGCCGCGGGCATTGAGCGCGGCGATCAGGTGCGGGTTCAGCTCGAGACCGACGGATCCCTTCGGCAGGCGCGCCAGCAACTGGCCCGCTCCGCAGCCGTAGTCGATCGTGGGTCCGTCGACATGCGCCAGCACGCTGCGCAGATAGAAGCCCTTGATGAAGCGACGCAGCGGATGTCGGCTGCGCCGGATCTGCTCGTCGGCATAACCCTTGTCGAAACCGCCCGTGTCCGACGGAGCAACTGTGTTCATCGCAAATACACCTGGTAGAAGACGCGCCGGGCAAGATTGTTCAGCGCCGGCGTGACACGGCCCAGTCCGCGGTCCAGCAAGCTCAGGTCCAGGCCGCCGCCGGCATCATGGCGGGCGATGCAGTCGCGGAAGTCCTGGCTCTGTTGCCGGCCGAGCGCCACGCTCCACTGCGAAGCCGAGACGCGAAACGAGGCCAGCGCCTCATCGCAGTAGTAGGCATCGCCATGTGCCAGCAGGCGGAACCAGTAGTCCAGGTCGATCACATAGGGCTGGCGCGCATCGAAGGCGCCGACGCGTTGCGCCAGCGCGCGGCGGAACAGCACGGCTCCCGGCTCGCCCAGCAGGTTGGTACCGCGACGGACACTCTGGCGCAGCACCTGGCTTGCCGCGATGCGCCCCTCACGTGCACCAGGGTAGCCGCGGCGCGTCAGCACACGGTCGTCGGGCCCGATGACTTCGCGTGCAGCAAACACCAGCGCAACGCGCTCGTCGGCATCGGCATCGAGCACCGCTGCCTGGCGTTCGAGGCAGCGCGGCGCCAGCAGGTCATCGTGCGGCAGCAGCTTGAAATAACGGCCACGTGCCTCGGCCAGGCAGCGGTTCCAGTTGCCCTCCGGCCCCAGGTTGCTGGCGTTGCGCAGGTAGCGCAGGCGCGGGTCCGGGAAGCCGGCGACCACCTCGGCGGTGCCATCCGGCGATCCGTCGTCGATGACCAGCAGTTCGAAGTCGTCCAGCGTCTGCGCCAGCACCGATGCGATCGCCGGGCCGATCGTCTGCGCGCCCTTGTAGGTCGGGATGCAGACCGACACCCGGGGTGTCGACGCGCTCACAGGCGCCAGAGCCTGAAGCCGGCGGCGGTGATGGCCTGCTCGTCGAATGCGGCCTTCACGTCGATGAAGGCGCCGCCCTTCACCAGCTTGCGGCTGATGTCCTCCATCGTCAGGCTGGCGTACTCCCGATGCGCCACCGCGGCGACGATGGCATCGGCACGCGGCAGTTCGTCGAAGGGCAGCAGGCGCACGCCGTATTCGTGCATCGCTTCGTCGGCCGCGGCCTGCGCGTCGGTGACGAAGACCTCGACGCCATAGCTGCGCAGCTCGTTGATGATGTCGATCACCTTGCTGTTGCGCAGGTCGCCGCAGTTTTCCTTGAAGGTCAGGCCCAGCACGTTGACGCGCGCGCCCTTGATGTAGCTGCCCGCGGCGATCATGTGCTTGATGGTCTGTTCGGCGATGAACTTGCCCATGCTGTCGTTGATGCGCCGCCCCGCCAGGATGACCTGCGGGTGATAGCCCAGCATCTCGGCCTTGTGGGTCAGGTAGTACGGATCGACGCCGATGCAGTGGCCACCCACGAGACCGGGCTTGAACTTCAGGAAGTTCCACTTGGTGCCGGCGGCCTGCAGCACTTCGGAGGTGTCGATGCCGATCTTGTCGAAGATGATGGCCAGTTCGTTCATCAACGCGATGTTGAGGTCGCGCTGGGTGTTCTCGATCACCTTGGCGGCCTCGGCCGCCTTGATCGACGAGGCCCGGTGCACGCCCGGCTCGATGATGCGCTCGTAGACCTGGGCCACCTTCTCCAGGGTCTCGGGCGTGTCGCCGCTGACGATCTTCAGGATCTTGGTCAGCGTGTGCTCCTTGTCG
>CAZXLI010000037.1:0-34578 GCA_964641795.1 uncultured Bordetella sp.
GTGGGCGATGCTGCCGTCGTCCATTTCGATCGGCACGTCGACGATCAGCGCGCGCTTGGGCCGCTTCAATGATTCGGCCCAGCGCGACAGCGAGCCGAGGTAGGGAATCACGCGGTCGACTTGCGACAGGTAGGTGCCCCAGGGGCTCTCCGCGCTGGGGGTGACGTACGAAAGGGTCATGGTGGTCCTGTGAGGAAGGTGCGGTGCGGCCGCGCTCGGCAACAAGCCTCGTGGGCCCGATGCCCGTCGGTCGCTGGGCGCGCAATGTAGGCGGCCCGCACCGGCTTGTGCGGCCCTATGCGTTTCTTGCATGACCGCCGCAGTGCTGGGTATGACGCACTGCAGCGCGCCTTCGGCCGCGAGACCGCTCGATACACTGCCGCGATGGACGAGCGCACCTCCCCCACCCAGATCAGCTTCATCGGCGGCGGCAACATGGCCAGCGCCTTGATCGGCGGCCTGCTCAAGGCCGGCCGCGCGCCGCAGGACATCCTGGTGATCGAGCCCGGCGAGGCGCAGCGCGCGGCGCTGCAGACGCGCTTCGGCGTGCGCGCGCAAGGCGCGGCCGATGCCGCGCTGGCCGGCAGCGCGCTGGTGGTGTGGGCGGTGAAGCCGCAGCTGTTCAACGAGGCTGCCGCGCCCTGCGCGCCGCATGTGGCGGGCGCGTTGCAGCTCAGCGTGATGGCCGGCATCCGCAGCGGCGCGATCGCGCGCGCCACCGGCGCCGCGCGCATCGTGCGCAGCATGCCGAACACGCCGGCGCTGATCGGCCGCGGCATTGCCGGGCTGTTCGCTACCGAGGCCGTCCGCGCCGAAGACCGCAGGCTGGTCGAGCAGGTGCTGGCGCCCACCGGCCAGCTGCTGTGGGTGGCCCACGAGGCCGATCTCGACGCGGTGACGGCGCTGTCCGGCTCGGGCCCGGCCTATGTCTTCTACTTTGTCGAGGCGATGATGCAGGCCGCTGCCGAGATGGGCTTGAGCGCCGAGCAAGGCAAGCAGCTCGCGCTGGCCACCTTCGACGGCGCGGCCGCGCTGGCCGCGCAATCGGACGAGCCGCCGGCGCTGCTGCGTGAGCGCGTCACGTCGAAGGGCGGCACCACCTATGCGGCGCTGCAGTCGATGCAGGCCGATGGCGTCGGACCGGCCCTGGTCAAGGCCGTGCGCGCCGCCCAGCGCCGCGCGGCCGAGCTGGGCGACGAGTTCGGCTGAGCGAAAGCGACCGCAAGAGGCCAGCCCCTAGAAAAATCGACCCTCCCATTGCCGCAGCTCAATGGCGAGCGCCGCCGCCGCGCTCAGCATCGATGCCATTCGATGCGACAGGAGTGCGACGATGCAGCTGCAACGCTCGATGCGCCTTGCGGCGCTCTGGCTGGCCGGATGGGGTGCCGCGCTGAGCGCGCAGGCGCAATGGAACTGGACCGTGCTGAGCGGCCCCGACTGGGAAATCGCCCTCACCGACGCCGGCTATTCCGACTACCTGCTCGACCGCACACCGGGCTTCGAGGGCCGCGAGTACCTGTCGGGTGAATGGGGCGCGGCGGTGGGCTACCAGCGCAATGGCAAGACCGTCACGCCGAACTGGTTCGAGCCGATGTTCAGCTTCCCTGACTGGCGCACCAATTCGCAATTCAGCGTGGTGCAGCCGATGACGCTGGGCAGCCTCACCGCGCAGGGCCTGCCGACGGCGAAGTCGGTGATCAGCGACGGGGCGCTGCAGCTCACGCAGACGGCACAGTTGCTGGACACGCGCACCGGCATCGCGATGGGCGTGGCCCCGGCCTCGGCCGGCGGCGCCGGCGCCTCGCGGCTGTCGAACCGCTACGTGCTGCAGCAGACCTACACCTTCACCAACGTGTCCAACGACACGCTGGGCCAGCTGCAGCTGTTCCAGCTGCTGCACGGCCTGACCTCGCAAAGCGGTGTGTACGACAACCGCGCCTACGGTGGCGCCATGTCCGACTATCGCTACGACGTGACCCTGTCCGGCGACGCGCAGAGCAGCGGCGGGCAGTTCGACTACATCACCTTCCACAGCCGCGTGGCGCCCTCAGCCATCGAAATCGGACGTTATGGCATCGAGGGTGTCGACGACCACGTCAGCGGCAAGCCCAGCGTCGGCACCCACCTGTCGATCGAGAACAACGCGTTGAACGGGGTCGACCAGTTCGCGCCGGCCGAACGCTGGGTGGCGGGCGCCCAGCGCTGGGAGCTGGGCACGCTGGCACCGGGCCAGTCGGTGAGCTTCGACGTGGCGCTGTCCATCCTGACCGGCTGGCAGGTCGGCAGCAATGACAACAGCGGCAGCCTGCTCGGCGGCTCGGGCCATCCCGGCGGCATCGATTACCGATTCCTCGGCAGCCATGGCGCGGGGCAGTTCTTCGCCGAGTTCGAGACCGAGGACGGCAGCGGCATCGCCGAGCTGATCCAGGCCGGCGAGTTCGGCCCGCTCACCTTCGGCACCACCGGCGGACGGCTGCAGCTGTTCTCGATCGAATACGAAGGCAGCTTCTCCGACGGGCTCGAGCTGCGCTTTGGCTTCGACGGCTCGCTGGTCGGTGCCGCGGAGGCCGCGCGCCTGCATGTCTACCACTGGGTCGGCGGCCGCTGGGTGGACCTGGGCGGCAGCGTCGACCTCGGTGGCCTCACGATCACCGTGGAGACCGACTCGCTGTCGCCTTTCGCGCTGGGCCTGGCGCCGGTGCCCGAACCCGCTGCATGGGTCCTGATGCTGGCCGGCGTGGCCTTGCTGCTGCTGTCGCGCGGCCGGCGCTCGCGCGAGCCCTGACCAAGGCGTGCTCAGCGCAACGCGTAGTCCAGCGCAATGCCGGCGAACACCGTGGCGCCCAGCCAGTGGTTCAGCCGGAAGGCCTTGAAGCAGCCGGCGCGCGAGCGGTCGCGGATCAGCGTGAAATGCCACAGCGCCTGCGCCGCGCCCAGCGCAATGCCCAGCAGCGCCACGCGGCCGGCGCCCAGGCTGTGCGCCAGGCTGCCCCAGCTCGCCAGGTACACCGCATAGAACAGCATCACGCCGGCCACGTCGAAGCGGCCCAGCGTGATGGCCGAGGTGCGGATGCCGATCTTCAGGTCGTCGTTGCGGTCGACCATCGCGTACTCGGTGTCGTAGGCCAGCACCCAGAACAGGTTGCCCAGCAGCAGCCACCAGGCCTGCGGCGGCACCGCGGCTGTCACCGCCGCCAGCGACGCTTCGCGCCCGCCCTGCACGGCGGCAAAGGCCATCGGGATGCCGAAGCTGAAGGCGATGCCCAGCACCGCCTGCGGCATCGAGACGAAGCGCTTGGCATATGGGTAGACCAGCGTGATCGCCAGCGCCGCGAACGACAGCAGGATGGTCGGCGCGTTCGTCGTCAACACCAGCAGGAAGGCCGCGAAGGCCAGCACCGCGCCGACGGCCAGCGCCTCCTTCGCGGGCAGCTTGCCGCTGGTCACCGGGCGCTGCGCGGTGCGTTCGACATGGCGATCGAACTCGCGGTCGGCCACGTCGTTGATGCAGCAGCCGGCGCTGCGCATCAGCACGGTGCCGGCGGTGAACACGCCCAGCAGGTGCCAGCCCGGGAAGCCATCGGCCGCGATCCACAGCGCCGCCAAGGTCGGCCACAGCAGCAGCAGCCAGCCGGCGGGCCGGCTCCAGCGAATCAGGTCCAGGTAGAGCGGCAGGCGCTCGGAGAAGCGGTACGACATCGGGCCGGGATTGTGGCACCCGCCCTGGGCCCCGGGCCCTGCTTGATAAGCTCGCCCCTCGACTGGAGAGCCGACCATGAACCCGCTGCTCGACGTGCACCCCGAAGTCGCTGCCGCGCTGGCCGAGCGGCGCCCGGTGGTGGCGCTGGAATCGACCATCATTTCGCACGGCATGCCCTGGCCGCAGAACCTGGAGACCGCGCTGGCGGTGGAAGACGAAGTGCGCCGCCACGGCGCGGTGCCGGCCACCATCGCCGTCATCGATGGCCGCCTGCAGGCCGGGCTGACGCGCGCGCAGATCGAGCAGCTCGGCCGCGGCGGCACCAGCGTCGCCAAGGTCAGCCGACGCGACCTGCCCTACCTCGTGATGCGAGCGGCCACCGGCGCCACCACGGTGGCCGCGACGATGATCATCGCCGCACTTGCCAGCATCCGCGTCTTCGCCACCGGTGGCATCGGCGGCGTGCACCGCGGCGCCGAAACCAGCTTCGACATCTCGGCCGACCTGCAGGAGCTGGCGCGCACGCCGGTGGCCGTGGTGTGCGCCGGTGCCAAGTCGATCCTCGACCTTGGGCTGACGCTGGAGTACCTGGAAACCCACGGCGTGCCGGTGATCGGCTACCGCACGGCCGAGCTGCCCGCGTTCTTCAGCCGCGACAGCGGCTTCGCACTGGACCAGCGCATCGACGAACCGGCCGACATCGCACGCCTGCTGCATGCCAAGTGGACGCTGGGCCTCGCAGGCGGCGTCGTCATCGCGAACCCGATTCCGCCCGAGCATGCGCTGCCGCGCGAGCGCATCGATGCCGCCATTGCCGCCGCGCTGGCCGAGGCGAAAACCCAGGGCGTGCACGGCAAGGCGGTGACGCCCTTCCTGCTGGCGCGGGTGAACGAGCTCACCGGCGGCCACAGCCTGGCCAGCAACATCCAGCTGGTGCTGAACAACGCGCGCCTGGCCGCCGCGGTGGCCACGTCTTTTGCGGCCCAAGCCCGCCAGGGCTGATGGCTCGGACCTTGCCGGCGCCAGGTGCCATGCCGTTGCGGGACCGGCTCGCCGCGCTGCTCGATCGGCTGTGCGCCGCCGGCGCATGGCTGGCCGTGCCGCTGTCGCTGCTGCTGTTCGCGCAATGGCCCCTGCGCGAGGTGCCGGGTGGCCACCCGCAGCTGGCCAATGACGTGGCGCAGCTGCTCTTCGCGCTGTACGTCGCGCTGGCGCTGCGCCATGCCACGCGGCACGGCGTGCACCTGCGCACCGGTGTCTTCGCGCGCCGCTACGGCGCTCGCACGCGCCAGCGCATCGCACGCGCCGGTGCAGTGCTGGTGCTGTTGCCTTGGGGGCTGGCGGTGCTGTGGCTGGGCGCGCCGGTGCTGTGGCAATCGCTGCGGCAGCTGGAAGGCTTTCCGGAGAGCATGAACCCCGGCTACTTCGTGATCAAGCTGGCGGTGGGCCTGCTGGCGCTGCTCACGGTGTTGCAGGCGCTGCTGGAGGGCTGGCCGAGTGCGATCGATCCGACCAGCGACGACCGCGGAGCCGCGCCGTGAGCCGCGAGCTGCTGGGCCTGCTGATGTTCCCGCTGGCCATGCTCGCCATCGTGTTCACCGGCCTGCCGGCCTTCGCGGTGCTGATCGGCACCTCGGGCCTGTTCGCACTGATCGGCTTGGCCAGCGGTGCCTTCGACCTGCACCTGCTGCAGGCGCTGCCGGTGCGGCTGGTCGGCCTGCTCGAACATGACCTGCTGCAGGCGCTGGTGCTGTTCTCGCTGGTGGGCGCGCTGCTGCAGCGCCTGCAACTGGCCGGCACCTGGCTGGCGACGATGAGCCGCTGGCTCGCGCCCACGCGCGCCGGCGAGGCGCTGGCCTTGCTGGGCCTGGGCGCGCTGGCCGCGCCGATGAACGGCTCGGTCGGCGCCAGCCTGGCGATGCTCAAGCGTGCCGGCGCAGCGCCGCTGGCCCACCTGCCCCCGGCGCAGGCCCGCGTGCTGCTGGCGGTGAGCAGCACCTTGGGCGTGATCGTGCCGCCCTCGCTGGTGCTGGTGTTGCTGGGCGACGCGATGATGCGGGCCCACACCGAGGCCCTGCAGGGCGTGAACACGGGCGTGCGCATCATCAACAACCAGGACGTGATGCGCGCGATGCTGCTGCCCGGCGCGCTGCTGCTGCTGGCTTGGGGCTGCTGGACCTGGTGGGCCACGCGCCGCACGGCGCCGGGCGGCACGCTGCCGGCTGCCGCGCCGCCCGTCACCCGTCGCGCCGCCATCACGACGCTGGCGCTGAGCTTCGCCGTGCCCGCGCTGCTGGCCGCCGTGGCGGCCGGCCGGCTCTATGCCGTGGAAGCAGCGGCCGCTGCCGGCGTCGGCTTGATGCTCTACGGCATGGTGAGCGGCCAGCTGCGCGGTGCCTGGACGGCGTTGCTCGACGATGCGATGCGCGTCACCGGCATGGTGTTCGCGCTGCTGGTTGGCGCCACCGGCTTCACGCTGGTGCTGCGCGGCTTCGGCACCGATGCCTGGCTGGGTACGTTGCTGCGGTACCAGGCCAGCGGCCCGGCTGCCGCGCTGGCCGTCACGATGGGCCTGCTGCTGCTGGGCGCCTTCGTGCTGGATGCCTTCGAGCTGGTGTTCCTGGTGGTGCCGCTGGTGATGCCGCCGCTGCTGAGCGTGGTGCCGGATGCCGCCTGGGTGGCCGCGATCGCGATGCTGGCGCTGCAGGCCGGCTTCCTGCTGCCGCCGCTGGGCTTTGCGCTGGTGATGGCGCAGCGCGAGGGTGAAGCGCCGCTGCCCGCGCGGGCCCTGCTGCGCGCGCTGCTGCCCTACCTGCTGCTGCTGCTGGCGGTGCTGGCCGCCACGCTGGCCTGGCCGGCAATGGCGCACCTGGGCCGTGGCGCCGAGCCGGCTGCGGCGGCCACCGCGCCGAAGCTCGACGACGCAGCGGTCGAGGAGCTGATGCGGCAATCGGCCCCGCGCAGCGGGCGCGACGCGCCCTGATGCCTAGCGAACAAATGTCACGTCCCAGCGGCCGGTCGAACGTGGATCGAGCGGCCGCTGGGCCGCAGACCTCGACGAACTTGAGCATGCCGACGATCTCGTTGGTCAGCTCGTGCAAGCCTTTCTCCGCCAGCGTGGCGTTGATGGTCTGCGGCATCGGCAGCCTGGTTGGCGCGCATCTGGCTCGCGGTCGCGCGCGAGCTCAGTGCGGACACACCAGCAGCATCAGGCGCCTGGCATAGGGTGCCTGCGACTGTTCGACGGGCACGCCGTACTTGACGAGCTTGGCCTCGTCATTCCACTTGCCGTGCTGCACCTGCGAGCCGTCGAGCGAGAGCGTGCCCAGCGCTGCGACCGACAGCTCACGGGTTGGAAGACTGGTCCTCGTGCCAATACCAGATCGTCGCGCCCCAGCGCGCATCGGCGATCTCCGGCATGGTCTGGCCCGCAACGAAGCGCTGGCGCGATTCGGCTCGGGCGGTGGTGAACCAGAAGCCGGTCCGGGGGCAGGGTTGGCCTGCTTCACAACGCACACGGGTCTCGCCCGAATCGAGGCGCTGGCTGGCGGCCGCCTTCATCCTGGCCACGGCGTCGTGACCGCGAGCCCAGTCCGCCAGATCTTTCGGGTACACCAGGTGATCTCGAAACGGTGTGTCGTCAATGTCGTGAATGACGCAGATGGCGGCCGCCTCGAAGGCCCAATAGCCGTTGTAAGGGCTCATGTGGTCTTTGTGCACCAGATGGGCGTCGTGCCATGAGCAACCATCGAACGCCCTGTACCACCCATCGAGGTACTGCTTGACAAACGCACTGGCCTGACTCGGCGTATCGGCGGTGAATACGGCATCGAGCAGGGGATCGTAAGGAGCCGGGTGAAAGAATTCCTCGACTGCACGAGGGTCGCGCACGGCGGGCTCGATCAGTGCTTCGAACAGCATGTCCTCGCCACGATAGCGGCCAAGCCACTCGGCCAACTCTTGAACCATCTCGCCGTCGCCCAGCAGGGTGGCAAAGCTGACGAGCGATATGGCCAGCTGGAACGACTCCAGGTCGTCGAATGCCATCGGCGTCGCGTCGGTGCGCATCGCCCGACCTGTGGCCAGTTGCCGCGCTTGCATGTAGCTGCCGTAGCCCACATGCCAGCGGGCAAATGCGCGCACCACGGCACGAAAAGGCTCCGCAAGCGTTGTGATCGGTTCTCCCGCGGTGTAGGCGAGCAGCAGATCCTGCCAGCGGGTGTCGAAGACCACGCCTTCGGCCACGGGCTGCGGGTCGTTGACCTGCTGTCGAGCGGTCATCTCGCGCTGAGCTTCGGCGATGAGGGTCGCGTGCCACGCTTGGTTCTTGCCCCAGTCCGCCAGTGTCAGGAACTTCTGTCGCCGGCGAGCCCTGAATTGACTCGGCGTCAGCGACTCGCCGAGCAAGGAGGGCTGGCGTTTGTGCATAGGCGGCTCAGTCACGAGCAGGCCAGCGGAGCCTGGCGAGCGGCAAAACCCATTGGGGTGAACGGCTCGTCGAACCGTCCGTTCATGCTACGCCGCGCTCCCCTTCGACGTTCCGGCGAATAGTTACTGCACGGCGTCCCACTGCCATATTGTCAAACCCCAAGTGCTGCCGAGGTCCGGCATGAACTCGCCGTGGGTGAAATGTTGGCGTGAGTGGCGGCCGGCTGGCGAGAACCAATGGCCCGTACGAGGGCAACTGTCGCCGCTCTGGCATCTCAGACGCATTGCTGCCGCATCGCGAAGATCTGGCAGGCCAAGCTTGATCCTGCCGATCGAATCTGTGGATCGGGCCCACTGGACCAAGTCCTTCGGGTACACGATGTGATCGCGGAACGCAGAGTCGTCAATATCGTGGATCAGGCAGATCGCAGCTGCCTCGAACGACCAATAGCCGTTATATGGCGTCATGTGGTCCTTCTGGACCAGATGACCATCGTGCCAGGCACAGCCACTCATAGACGGATACCAGTGTTCCAGGTACTTTTGGACATAGGCACTGGCCTCCCTGGGCGAACTGGCTGTGTAGAAGGCGTCGATTAACGGGTCGTAAGGCTTGACATGATAGAAGTCCACCGTCGGCCTGGGTTCCACTGCGGGCGACAGCAGCTCCTCCAGCAGCATGTCTTGTCCGCGCTCGAGACTGAAGAGATCAGCTGCTATTTGCAATGACTCCGCCTTGCCCAATAGAACTGCCAGACTTACGACCGCAATGGCCCGGTGAAAGTCTTCGATATCCGTGAAGTCCAGCGGGGTTGGACTTGTCGGCGTGGCCCGGGGCGGATCTTCGGTCCGAAACCTCGACCGGAGGTGATCGGCATACGGCGCGAAGTCCATGTGCCACTTGCAAAACCACGAAAACATCTCATCGAAAGCATTCGAGACGAGTTCGATGGGCTCGCCTGCTGTGTAGCGAAGGTGTGCCAGGGCGAGCAAGTCGAGAAACATACCTCGCTGGCCGAACGGATCCAGTTCACCCGCTGACTTTTGCTCTGCGATCAGCCCCAGCTGGCCGTGCAGACATTGGTCAGCCCACTGCTGATTCTTTCGGTAGTTCTCGAGGCTCAAGAACTTCTGGCGTCGCTGGTCCCTGAACTTGGCGGCGGACAGTGGGTCAGGAAGAAGCGATGGGCGCACGTCTGATTTGTCTGGCACGATCAGGGCTCCTTGCGCGGCTTAGAGCCCTTGCTCGAAGGACTGGGTGGCGATCTGCCGCTCCGTTCCTGTCTTTGCACCATCCGGTCCTTCTTAAACTCCGCGGTATTGTTGATCGCAGACTTCAGCCAGACCTTTTCGATACCATGAGCTGGATGCCTCAGAGCTTCGCTGCCGGGGACACCAAGCTCCATTTCCGAAAGTGACTGTGCATGAGCCACCGCGCCATCTGACGCGAACGTGACTAGCACAACGCGTCGATCGCATCGATCGACTCTGATTGCTGCTTCGGCGACGGAATCGATGGCCTCATGAGAAACGCGGTCGTGCACCCAGTCCTTTGACATCTGCACCAGCGTCTTGCCATCACCCTCTTCCGCGGCACTGGTGGACAGCAGCATGTACAACGTTTTGTCGTCCAGTGACCTCAGCTCCTTCGGCGCCTTCTTCGCTGCCACCGCCTCGAGGACGACAAGACTGCCACGCGCTTTCGCTTCCGTGACCGTGAAGGCACTCTCGTGCTGCCACACCGCGTCAATGCCTTTGTGCGGCACTTTCGGCAAGTCCTCGAGACTCAGATTCACAGGCCGCTTGTCGGCATTGAGTTTCGCCACTGACGCGCCGGCCGGGAATCGATGGGTCGAGTCGTGGCTAAAGCTGCCGCCCAGGCGCTGCACCTCATGGTAGTCGACCATGTGTTCGCCGACGAGACCGGTGGCAACGTGCGCCATCTTGCCGAAGACCTGCCGTGTGCGCTGCACCGCCTTGTGCGACCCACCCGCCCCCTTGCCCGTGTCGGCCGTGTCCTTGGCCTGCGTCTTGTGCCGCCCCTGGCGTGGCAGCTCGCCGCCCTTCGGCGCGACCGCCGCCGCATTGTGGGCGTGCTTCTGGTTCGAGCGCGCACCCGGCGAGGCCGAGGCGGCGATCGCCCGTTCGCCAGCATTCATCACGATACGCGCCGCCTGCTCGCCGAGCAGATCCTTCAGGAACATCTCGATCTCGGCGCTGGCGCGGTTCATCGTGTCGGTGATGCCGCTGCGCATGTCCTTCATGCCGGGCAGCATGCTGCGGGCCAACTGCTGCACGCTGTCGGGGATCAGCCAGGCCTTCCATCCGCTCGCATTGGCAACGAAGTCCAGCAGTGCGATGCAACTGTCCATCGCGAGGTTGACTTGCGCGATCGCCTGCTGCGTGCGCGCGGCCCACTTGCCCAGCAGCTCCTCGCGAATCCATCGTATGGCCCCGCCCTTCTTCATGCCGAGCATGGCCTCGATGGCCTGCACGCCGCCATTGACAGCGCCCTTGGCGAGCCGGCGCTCGCGCCACAGCGGCTTGAACACGGTCTTGAAGACGCTGCCGATCTCCGGGATCGCGCCAATGGCGGCAAATCCGAGATTGACCACCTGGTCGGGCGTGGCGTTCTTGAAGCCGCCCTGGTGGTTGATCTTGTACAGGCAGGCCGCGATGTCGCGTGCGTCCATCACCTGGTCGAGGATCGGGATCAGCGAGATCAGGCCACCGATGATCTCGGCCGGCGCGTTGGGGTGGTCTTCGAAGTCGCCCAGGATCAGCGTGCGGAAGAAGCTCTCGACCTGCGAGCGCCGGCCGGTCTGGCTGCCAGGGGCGGTGGCAACGGCGCTGCTCATCGCATGGCCTCGCCGTCTCCCACGTCGTCATCATCCGTGCTCATGTCGCGCGGGGCTTCATGCGTCGCCGCATGCTCGAGGATCTCACGGCCCATCGCCTGCACGTCGGGCTGCTTGAAGGTGGCGGGGTCCTGCGGCAGCGGGGGCGCCTGCCAGGGGCGGGCATCCTCACCGAAGTCCACACGGTAGCGGCCCTTGGGCACGCCGGGGATGACGCGGCTGCCGTCAGCGCCCAGCGTGCCGGTGAAGACCGCGCCGGACTCATAGCTCACCTTGTACGTGGCGGCTTCGACTGGCGACAAGTCGTCGTAGTGGAAGTGCAGTTCCAGTTCGTTTGGTGGCTCTTTCACGGTGCCTTGCGGCAGAGGCGCCAAATCCGGACTGCCGCCCCCGGCCGGCATGAACTCATGCGTGCTCATCGGCGCGGAGTACAGCCCCGGCAGCGTGAAGGTGATGTTGCCGCCTTCGAGCACGATGGAGCTGTACCCGTCGAACAGCTCGATGCGATTCGGCGCATCGATGTGGATCTCGTCGTCGACCGAGACGATGGTGACTTCCTGGTCGGCCAGGATCTGCAGCGTGTCGGTGTGCGCGCGCAAGCTGACCGGACCGTTGGCGGCAAAGGCCTGGATGCCGCCCTCGTGCGCGTACAGGCTGGTGGTCTGGCCCGAGACCGAGGCGTAGGTGTGCGCCGCTGTCTGCTGCACATCGCCGTGGGCGGTGAAACTCGCGTCCTGGCCGGCCGAGCTGGCGATCTGCGCCTCGGTGGCGAAGATCGCGGCGGCCGGGCTGTCGGCGACGATCACCGGGTCGGCAAAGGCGTGCACCGGGTCGGTGAAGGCGCGCGCATCGTCCTGCTGCTGCGCGGCCTGGCCGCCGACGGTGCCTTCATGCTTGCCGCGTTGCTGCGGGTCGAGGGTGTCGGCCATCTTGTGCAGCGCCTGGGCCTCGTCATGGCTGGACAGGCCGTGCGCCTGTCCATGGCGCGCGGCCTGGGTGAGCTGGGTGCCGAGTTCGCGCGCGGCCTTGAGCTTCGCGGTGGCCTCATCGGCGTCCATCTGCGTGGACTGCGCCGAGCCGTAGCTGCCGGCGCGCGCGGTGCTGGTGAGCAGCAGCCCCTTGGCCGCGCGCAGGCTGCTCCAGGCCTGGCAGGCCAGCTCGAAGCCCGAGCCGCGCCAGGCACCACGCTGGGCCGAGCTGGACGATTGCTGGATCAAGTGCCCCAGCCCCACCTCGGCCATCGAGTAGCTGCACAGCAGCCGCATGCGCAGCTGGCCGGTGGCGTCGTCGACCACCCACTGGTTGAAGCCCGCGCCGTCCAGGCTGTGGCTGTGCAGGCCCGAGATCACGCCGGGGTGGTTGACGCCCGAATCGATGCCCGCGGCAAAGGGCGGGCGGTCCTGGCCGTTGTACAGGCTGCCGACGACCAGCGGGCGGTCGATGTCGCCTTCGACGAACTGCACCGCCACCTCGGTGCCGATGCGCGGGGTGAACAGCGCGCCCCAGTTGGCGCCGGCCGCGGGCGAGGCCACGCGCACCCAGGTGCCCGAAGCCTCGTTGCCGGGGGCGTTGCCCTGGGCGTCCGGCGAGCCGGGGTCATGGCCCAGGCCGCCGGCCAGCGGCTGTTCGCCACGCTGCCAGGGGAACTGGATCTTGACGCGGTGCTCGCGATCGGTGGTGAGCGGCTCGCCGGCCAGGCCGACGACCAGCGCCGTCTGCAGGCCGGGCGCCGTGGGCTTGCGCTGCAGGCGCGGCACGACGACCGCGGCGGCCGGTGCGCAGTGGAAGTGATTGCGGTAGGTGCCGTGCTCGAGTGCGGTGATGTCCAGCAGCCGGGCCGCCTGCGCGCCCAGGTTGTTGGCCATGTGGTGCTCGATGGCCAGCAGCGTGAAGGCGTTGTCGCTGCGCGCATGGCCGATCACTTTGTCCGTCAGACCGTTGCTCGTGCCGGCGCCGTACAGCGCATGGTCGATCAGGCTGAACTGGCGGCCGGCTTCGAGCTGCCGCGCACTGCCCTGGCCTTCGAAGCGCTTGAAGTCCAGCTCCAGCGCGGCCAGCGCGAGTTCGGCGGCGCGCTCGGCATGCAGCGGGTGTTCGTAGCGGTAGGCGCCGGTGCCGTCGTAGAGCTCGAGTTCGGGCAGCTCGCCGATGGCCAGCGCGGTGGCGGTCTCTGCCGTCGTGCCGGCCAGGTGCTTGTAGTTCCAGGCGCCCAGCGTCACCGCATTGGGCTGCAGGCTGCGACAGGCGGCGAACTGCGTGATCGCATCGCGCTGGCCCTCGAGCTGGGCCGTGGGGTGCTGGGCGGTGAAGCGCAGTTCGCCGAGATCGGGGCGCTGGAACAGGCGGTCGGTGATCACCAGCGTGTGCAGCGCGCCGCTGGCGGCGGACAGCTCGGCGCCCGAGTCATCGTGCTCGAAGTGATAACTCAAACCTTCCTCGGCCAGCAGGCGGCTGGCGAAGTCGAAGTCGGTCTCGCGGTACTGCACGCACAGGCTGCGGCGACGCAGCGGTTCGCTCAACTCGAAGCGGAACCTGGCCTGCGGGTAGTCGG
Organism: uncultured Bordetella sp.; assembly: GCA_964641795.1. Lineage (GTDB taxonomy): Bacteria > Pseudomonadota > Gammaproteobacteria > Burkholderiales > Burkholderiaceae_C > Pseudaquabacterium. The sequence goes on from CAZXLI010000037.1 coordinate 13,538, forward strand.
CAAAGGTGTCTTCGAGGATCTCGCGCAGGTCGCGGTCCTGGTGGATGAAGCAGTCGCGGCGCAGCGCGAGGAAGCTCAGCCACGGGCGCATCACCAGGCGGTAGCGGGCCAGGCCGCCGTCGGCGCCGAGCTGCGCGGCCTCGAAGACATAGCCGTGCCAGGGCTTGTAGTCACCGCTGGGCTGCAGCAGCCGCAGGCTCATCTGCTCGCCGATCAGGCGCTTCAATTCGAAGTAGGCCGAGGTGCTGATGCAGTCGACCACCAGCTCGAAGGGCTGGCCCACCGCTTCGCGCAACACCGCGCGTTCGGGAATCAGCGCCAGCTCGGGCAGCGCGGTGGCCATCTGCAGCAGGCGGCCGCGCTGTTCGATCAGCGCTGCGAAATCCAGGCGGCTGCTCAGTTCGCCGAGCAGGCCCGCGGCCATGGCGCCCGAACTCAGCGCTCCCAGTCGGTTGGCCGCGGCGGACGCCAGCGTGCCGAGGATGCCGGACGACGGCCATCCGAGTGTCATGCCCCGTCTCTCCCTGACCTGTCTGTCTATCTGAGCCGGCGGATTATGGGTGTCGGCCTGCGCGCTCGAACCCCCTAGACCGCGCAGTGGCGCTGTAACGGCTTGTTCGCTCCGCTTCGGCGTTAGCGCTGGCGGGCAAAATCGCCCGCGATGGACATCCTCGAGGCATTGCTTCAACCCCTGGAAGGCGCTGGCGACGGCTGCGGCGAAGACCTGTCGTTCAGCGCCGAGTTCGACACCATCGCCGAACTCCGGCGCGAGGACGACCCCAGCCTGCCGCTGGGCGATTGGAAGGAAAAGGGCAAGGAACCGAAGACAGCCGATTGGCCGGGCACCAGCGCGCTGTGCGCGCAGCTGCTGCGCACGCGCAGCAAGGACCTGCGGCTGGTGGGCTGGCTGGCCGATGCCTGGGCGCGCGAGCGCGGCTTTGCCGGCCTGGCCGACGGGCTGCTGCTGGGCGGTGCGCTGGTCGAGCGCCACTGGGATGCGCTGCATCCGCTGCCCGATGGCGAAGACATGGAACAGCGCGTCGGCGCTCTCAGCTGGCTGCTCGGCCGCGTCGGCCCGTTGGTGCGCGAGCTGCGCGCGCAGGCCACGCCGCGCCGCGCCGAGGTCGATGCCGCGCTGCAGGCGCTGGGCCGGCTGCAGGCGTTGGTCGATGCGCGGCTGGGCGCCGACGGTCCGAGCTTTGCGCATGCGCGCGAGGCCTTGAAGGCGCTGCTGGCCGACCTGCCGCAGGACGCGGGCGAGGCCGCCGGCGGCCCGGGCGACGCTGCCGCCGCCGCGCCGGGCGCGGCGGCCGGCGCCGCGGCATCGGGCCCGCTGCAGACCCGCGCGCAGGCGCTGCAGCAGCTGCGCCAGGTGGCTGATTTCTTCCGCCGCACCGAGCCGCACAGCCCGGTGGCCTACCTGGCCGAGAAGGCCGCGCGCTGGGGTGCTATGGACCTCGAGAGCTGGTTGCGCACGGTGGTCAAGGACAGCGGCTCGCTGGCCCACCTGGAAGAGCTGCTCGGCATCGAGCCGCCGCGACAAGGCTAGTGCGCGAATGACGCGGCCTTCGCCCTGGAGGGGACAGGCCGCCGGGGCGCCACATCAGGCCAGCACCCGGAACTCGATGCGCCGGTTGCGCGCCCGGCCCGCGGGCGTGGCGTTGTCGGCCACCGGCCGGTCCGGTCCGACGCCGGAGGTGGCCAGCGCCGCGGCCGGAATGCCCCGCTGCACCAGGTAGGCCTTGACCGTTTCGGCGCGCGCGGCGGACAGCAGCAGGTTGCCCTGCCGCGAGCCGTCGGCATCGGTGTGGCCGACGATCTCGAAGTGCCGGCCGGCCAGCTGCTGCAGCACCGGCAGCAGTTCGTCGAGCACCCGCTGGCCGGCCGGCGTCAAGGTGGCGTTGCCGGTCTCGAATTCGACGATGCGGTTGGCCATCGCGGCATCCAGCACCTGCTGGCTGCTGGCGCCCACGCGCAGGTTGTCGCGCACCGTGTAGGTCGGGTTGTCCAGCCGCGTCGCGAGCGTCTTGACCAGCTGCGCCTGGGTCTGCGCGCTGTCCACCTGGCCGGCGATGTCGACCACGTTGCCCTCGATCTTCAGCTGGCCTTGCGAGACGCGCTTCAGGTCGCTGGTCAGCAGCTTCTGCACCTGCTGCGACCACTGCGGCGGCGCGGCCAGCGGGCCGACACCAAGCTGGTCGACCACCCGCTCGGCGCCATAGACCTCGCGCACGCGGGCCAGGATGGCGGCGCGCGTGGCCTCATCGGGCACGGTGCCGGAGACGACGACCTTGGCCTGCGCGGGCGCGGCAGGCACGGCGGCCGGTGCCGGTTGCTGGGCCCAGACGATGCCGGCCGACAGGGCGCCTGCCCACAGGGCGCCGGCCCACCGCAGCGCCGCGGCCCGCCGCGTGCCCCGAGGGCCGCGCGAAGGCGTGTTCAAGCTCATCACCATGGCCACGTTCATTCCCCGAGAAAGGCTTCGTTGAAGGTGCTGCGCGCCTGCGCCAGCGAGAGCTGCGGCTGCTGCAGGTAGCTGCCGAGCTTGCGCACCGCGTAGTCGTGGTGGTCGGCCGAATCGTCGACCCACTCCGGCGCATGCAGGTCGATGAACTGCTCGCCGGCCACCAGCGGGTCGAGCAGCGCATGCAGCAGCGCGGGCGAATCGCCCGAGAAGCCGATCGCCAGGCTCGGCGGCCTGCCGGTGGCGGGCTGCGGCAGGAACAGCGCGACCTCGAAATTGCCGCGCATCAGGAAGCGCGCGGCCAGGTCCAGCCACAGCGTGGCGACCAGCGGCTGCTGCTGCGCATCGGCCGGCAAGGGCAGGCGCAGGCCCTTGTCGAGCCGCTCGACGCCGCTGGCCGGCACCGGCTGCAACAGCAACCCCAAGCCCAGCAAGGTGCGGCGCAGGTCGATCGCCGGATCGGCAGCCTGCAGCAGCGCCTGCAGCGAGCCGATGGTCTGCAGGTCAAGGAAGTCCTGGAAGCCGGCGTCGTGCGCCTGCGGGTCGATGTCGACCTCGGGCCGCAGCTGGCCCAGCCGGTTCAGCGGCTGCACCACGTCGCTGGCCTGGCGCGCGGCTTCGGTGGCCTGCGCCAGCTGGCCCCACAGCGGCGACAGGGCCAGCGGCGAGCGCTGCATGAAGGCCAGCGGCGCGGCCACCTCGAGCTGACCGACCGCGACGAACGGAAAGCGCCGGCCCGAGGCGTCGCTGCTGGCCAGCAGGTGGCCGGCGACGATGGCGCGGCTGCGCACGCCGAGGAAAGCGAAGCTGGCGTGCGTGGCCTGGTCGTAGGTTTCCTTCCAGCGCGGGTCGCGTGCCAGCCGCTCGATGCCTTGCGACAGCCACTGGTCCAGCCGCTGTGTCAGGCCGTTGCCGTCGCCGTTGCGCAAAAAGTCGCCGCGGGCGGGCAGCTTGCCGAAGTAGACGATGTCGGTCGGGTGGGTCCGGCTCATCGCAGCGCCCCCGAAGCGGCGCCGCGGTTCGCCGCGGCTGCCGACGCCAGGGTCACGTCAGTGCCGGCCACCATCGCCGGCAGGCGCAGGCCGCGCAGCACCGCCGCACCGGCCACCGGGGCAGGCGCGCCGCCGCCCGCGGGCGGTGGGCTGGCGCCGGGCTGGGAGATAACACGCAATTGGATCGTCACCGTCTGCGAACCCTGCGACCAGCTGAGCTCGTGGCTGCCGTCGGGCAGCTTGCGGCGCTCGGCGGTCTCGAACATGCGCTGCAGGCCGAAGCGGCCCGGCACGTTCAGCAGCTCGACCGTGCGGCCATCGAGCGAAACACCGGTGATGCGCGCGCCCGGTGCGCCGGCCGGGTTGGGCCAGACAAAGGGCGTCCAGACCGCGGCATTGTTGCGGTAGCGCAGCACCTGGCCGTCGATCTCGACGGTGTACTCGGTGAAGGCCGGCGCGCCCTGCGGCAGGATCTGGAAGCTGGTCTGCGAGGCTGCGGCGGCGGTGGCGCTGCCCGCCCCCGCACTGCTGCCGCCGGCACCGGCCGCGCCCGCCGCGGCCGCGCCATCGAGCGGCGCGACCCAGCTGGCGAACTGCGCGCTGAACTCGGGCCGCAGCCGCACGCCCATGTCGAGCCAGGTGCGCGGCACGATGCTGTCGCCGCGGCGCAGCACCAACGGCCCCAGCGCATCGCTCGCGAACCTGGCCACCGCGCCTTCGGGACCGAAGACCTTGGCCACGTCCTGCGGCACGGCCTCGACCTTCGCGTTCGTGTCGAACGGGTACTTGCCGGCCAGCGCGCGCTGGAAGGGCTCGTGCACCTGCGCCACCCAGGCGCGGTTCAGCTCGGTCTCGGCCGGGGCCACCAGCACCGCGTAGCTCTGCATCAGCGGGCGCAGCAGCAGCGGGCGCAGCGTGGCGCGGGCTGAGTCGCTCATGCCGGTGAGCATCTGCTCCTCCACCAGCTTCACCGCATCGGCCAGCTCGGAGCCGCTGGCGTCCAAGGTGGACGCCATCAGCTTGCGCGCGGCCGGCCCGGGGTCGCCCTGGGTCTTGATCTGGTTGAAGCGCGAACGCACGTTGCCCAACGCCTTCAGGTATTCGTTGACCAGCGGCGGGTTGCCGCCGTCGCGCGGCGCCATCAGCTTGCTCAGCATCGCGAACTCGCGGCCGATCGGCCCCATCGCCACGCCGGCATTCGGCCCGCTGACGTCGAGCTTGACCTCGACGCGCGAAGGCGCCTGGCGCAGGATCGATTGCTTGAACCATTCGACGAAGCCGCGCTGCACCTGGCCCAGCCGTTCGTTCAGCACCGCCGGGTTGTCCCAGGAGGTCTGCTCGTACAGGGTGGTCAGCAGGCGCTTGATGGGCGAATCGGCGGTGTCGCCGAGCCGGTTCATGTGCTGCACCGCGGCCTCGAAGCTGCCGAACTCGGCCACCGCGATGCCCTGCATGAAGCGCTGCCATTCGCGCACGTAGTCGGTCTTGTACAGCTCGGTCAGGGACTTGCGTATCTGGTCCGGGCTGCCTTCGAGGGTCAGGTCGTCGCGCGCGGCGGTCTGCAGCACCCAGTCGGTGCTCTGCAGCTCGCCGGCCGCGGCCTCCTTGAAGGCCTTCTCGATGTAGCCCTCCCAGGCCTCGCGCGTGAAGGTGCCGGCCACCACCTGGCTGCCGGCGATGCTCTGGCGGCCCTGCTCGCCGACGATGTTGGCCACCGTCACCTGCGGGAAGCGTGTGGCGGCGCGCGCCTTCACTTCGGCATACACGCGTTCGCGCGCCGGCATGCCGCGCATCACGCGGCGCAGGTTCGCCCGGGTCTGGTCGACCAGGCTGAAGTTGCTGTCCAGCACCGGGTACGCCGGGTCCTGCAGGCTGGCCATCGCGAACGAGATCATGGCTTCGGCGCGGCGCTTCATCTGCTCCACCGGCATGCTGCCGCGCTGCGCGTCGAGCCAGCCGCGCCAGAAGCGCGCGATCTGGTCCTTCAGGTGGCCGGGCTCCATGCGCTGGCGCTCGGCCAGCATCAGGTAGGTCTTCAGCGCGTTGTAGGCTTCCTCGACATCGCCGGCCGAGGCTTCGACGTAACGCGAAGGCGCCCTGGCCACAGCGGTCGCCGCGGTGGCACCCGCCGACCCGGCGCCCGGCAAGGGCGGCGCGGTGGCCAGTGCCGGCGCGCCGGACTCGGGCGGGCGCGACAGCGGCTGCAGCTGCGCGGCGTTGGCGTTCACCTCGCCCAGGTAGCCCTCGATCGCGCGGGCCACCGGCTGCAGCATCACCTGGCGCAGGCCGGCGAAGTATTCCTGCCGCAGCTTGGCTTCGATGGCTTCGCCCTGGTACAGCCCGAAGCCCAGGCCGAAGGGCCGCTTGTCATGCCAGGTGCCAAGCTGCTCGATGCGGTACTGCAGCAGCTCCAGCGCCTCCAGCCGCGAGCCCAGGTCGACGCGCTCGGCCTGCAGCTTCACCGCCTTCGCGAGATCGGCCTGCACATCGGCCATCAGCTGCCGGTTGCCGAGCCAGGCCCAGCTCCACGCGGCCAGCAGCAGCGCCAGCGCGGCCACCGCGGCGGCGAAGGTGAAGGTGCGTGCGCGCTGCTTGCCGCGGCTGGCGTACTGCCGCACCAACTGCCTGTCGGCAAAGATCACGCGCTGGAACAGGTCCTTCAGGAAGAAGCCGTTGGCGGCCACCACGCGGGCGGTGTCGCGCTCGCGCCGCGCGCTCAGCGCGAACTGCCGCGCGACATCTTCGCTGGCCCGGCTGGTGGCGGCGCCTTCCTGCACCGCGCTGGTGAAGTAGAAGCCCCGGAAGATCGGCTTGAACTGGTAGGGGTTGTCCTCGAACAGCGTGGCAACGAACGAGCGCAGCGCCGGCTTGGCGGCAGCGAACTCGAGCGGGAAGGTCAGCAGCCCCGTCGGCAGCGCCTGGCCGCGCTGCAGCGACATGCGGGCCAGCGCGATCTCCTTCAGCCCATCGCGCAGTTCGTCGAAGTGGCGGTCGAAGGCGGCCACCGCATCGGCGCGGGCCTCGCTGCCGCCGCCCGTGCTGCCGCTCACGTCGTAGGGCAGCGTCGCACCCCACACGCGGTCGCGCTCGCCGCGGTCGAAGTCCTCGAAAAACTCGACGAAGCCCGAGATCAGGTCGGCCTTCGTGAACACCAGGTACAGCGGCGCGAAGACTTCGAGCTTCTCGGTCAGTTCCTGCACGCGCTGGCGCAGGCGCTTGGCCAGCGCGATCGCGGCCGACGGCTTGCCGTGCGCCAGCTCGGCCACGCTGACGGCGATGAGGATGCCGTTGATCGGCGCCTTCGGCCGGTGCTTCTTCAGCAGGCCGAGGAAACCGAGCCACTCGGCGTGGTCTTCCTCGTGCACCGAGTAGCGGCCGGCGGTGTCGAGCAGGATGCCTTCGCTGGTCATGAACCAGTCGCAGTTGCGGGTGCCGCCGATGCCCTGGATCACCGCGGCCTCGGTCTTGCCGCCATCGGCCGCCAGCGGGAAGTTCAACCCCGACTTGACCACCGCGGTGCTCTTGCCGGCGGCCGGGTTGCCGATCACGATGTACCAGGGCAGCTCGTACAGCGCGGCCGAGCCGGTGAGCTCGCCCAGGCGCGAGCTGCGGATCGTCTTCACCGCCTTCAGCAACCGGTCGCGCACGGCTTCGGCCGGCACGCGGTCTTCGGCGCGGATGCGCAGGGTGGCCTGCTCGGCGTCGTCCTCGATCGCCTGCTCCAGCGCCTTCGCGGCCTTCACGGCGCGCCACTTGCGCACGCCCCAGACGGTCAGCCACAGCGCCAGGGCGAGCAGCAACGCGAGGCCGGCGTAGATCAACGCCACCTCGAGCTCGCGCGCGCCGATGAGCAGGAAGGCCGCCAGCGCCGCGAGGCCCAGCACGCCCAGCACGCGGGCGTCGAACAGAAAGGTCCAGAAGCGGGTCATCGGGGGGTCGTCGGTCGGGAGGCTGAAATCGATAGCATGAAAAGTGAGCGCATCAGGCGGCGCCCGTCGGCGCGGCCGGATCGGCCGGGCGCAGCAGCAGCGCCAGCCGGGCCTGGCGATCGCCCAGCGACAGCGCGAGGCAGGGCTTGGGCTCGGCCTGCACCCGCGCGGCGGCGCAGGCCACCACCATCAGCGCGCCGGCTTCGCCATGGCCGGCGACGGCGCCGGTCATGCTCAGGTGCTCGGCAGGGTCGATCTGCGGCAGCGTCTTTAGCAGCGTGCCGAAGAGCTCCGTGGCGCGAGCGCTGTGGTTGTCGGCGTCTGCAACCACCGCGGCCACCTCGGCCGCGGGCAGGCGGGCGGCGGCCAGCGCGTGTTGCAGTGCGTCGTCGAGCACCTGGCTGCTGACGCTGCCGGGCGCTTCGATCGACCTGTCGCGCAGCCGCAGCGCCGGGCGGTGCAGTTGCACCGGCGCGGGCAGGGTGGCATCGGCCGCGGCCGGCCAGTGGGCCGGGGCCAGCACCAGGGCCGCGGCGGCCTCGCCCGGCATCAGGCCCTTGGGTTGCGTGCTGGCCGAGAACAGGCGCCGCTGCTGCTCGAGCCGTGCGATCGCCTCGTCGCTCAGCTCGCTGTGCGCGGCGGCGATCAGCAGCGGCGCGGGACGGGCTGCGCGCTGCAGGCGCAGCAGATGGCGGTCGGCCTCGGCCCACAGCGCGATGCCACGGGCCTCGGTGTCGGCTGATGGCGGCACATCGACCTGCCAGCACGCCGGCGGCACGATGGCGGCCAGCGGCGCGCTGGCGAGCAGGGCCCGCACGGTGGCGGTGGCCAGGGCTTGCTCCGCTTCGCGCCACCAGGCCGGCCAGGCCAGCAGCAGGCCGGGGGCGAGCGGCTGGCGTTCGTCGTGGAACAGCGCTTGCCAGGGCTGCAGCGCCTGCACGGCCTGGGTCAGCGGGCCGATCAGCGCGGCGACGGCGCGCTGCACATGCTCGGCCGGCTCGGTCGGCGGGCGGCCGTCGGCGGGTTGCAGCAGCGGCGCCTGCAGCTCGGCCAGCGCGGGCAGCGGCAGGTCGGCGATGCGCAGGCTCATGACCGGCAGGCCTTCGGCGTTGCACAAGGTCTTGTCCAGGCCCGGCAGGGGCTGGCCAGTCTGGCCGGCGGCCAGCAGCGCCGCGGGGCTGTCGGCACAGGCGCACAGCAGGCCGGCGCCGAGCAGTTGCAGGCGGGCGTGGCGCAGCGCTTCTTCGCTGTCGGCCGCTGGCGTTGCCGTGGCGGGCGCGGCAGGGCTCGCCACGGCCGCTTCACGCGCCGCCTGGCGGTCGCCGGCACCGCGCCAGGCCCAGCGCAGCGCCAGCACGAAGCCGAACACCAGCAGCGGCAGCAGGCCGAGATAAATCGCCAAGTCAGCGGCCGTGACCTCTTGTCCGCGGGCCTGCCAGCGCCACAACACCGCCAGCCACACCCCGCAGCACACGGCCACCAGCAGCGCCAGGCCGTGCAGCCACGATCGCCGGGCGGGAGCGGCCGCGGTCACCGATGCGGCGCTGCTCATCGTGCCGCGCTCACAGGGGCACCCCCGCGGGGGGCGGGCTGGGCGCAGCCCGGTCCTGGGGGCTGCTTTGCAGGCGACCGGGCGAGGCTCACAGGTGGTCGATGGTCGGGAACTGGCGATGGCGGATCACCGCACCGCATTGCGTGACATCGCCATTGCGGGCCACCGGCTGGCCGTCGATGATGCAAGTGGGGTCGCCACTGGCAATCGCGTTGACGCCATGCACCGGGCAGCTCACTGCGTCGCCCAGGCGGGCGATCGGGATGCCGTAGTGGTCGGTGGCCGGCGCCGCCGAAATCACGCGGCCGCCGTGGCTGTGGACGTCGCCCAGCAGGATGACGGGTCTTGCCATGCTTGTTCTCCCTGTCGATGTTCTGTGCTGTCGTGCGGGGGCTAGCGCGCGGCGGTACCGGCCGCGGCGCGTGGCGGCAGCACGCCGGGGCGGCGCAGCTCCACATGGCCATAGTCGGCCAGGCTGCTCCAGCTGCCGCCCCACACGAGGCCGAGCGATGCTGCCAGCTCGCCATAGCGCTCGTAACCGGCCCTCGCCCACGGGTCGCGCTCCGAGATCACGATGCGGCCTTCACGCAGGAAGGCCACGTCAGCCGCCAGCCCGTACTGGTGATAACTCTCGAACGCACCGGCCTGCGTGACGCCCGGGCCCAGCTGGGCCAGCGCCTGCTGGCGCTCGGGGCTGCGATAGCCTTCCAGCAGCACCGCGTCATAGCCGTGCTGGTCTTTCAGCAGCTTGAACAGCAGCAGCAGCCGGCGGCGGAACTCGACATCCAGCAACTCCCATTGGCGGCTGGCGGTGCCCAGCATCGGGCGCAGGGTTTCCACCTCGCGGGCGCTGAACAGCTCGGGCGGCAGCGGCGGGGGCGGCACCAGTTCTTCGCCCTGCAGCAGCGCGGCCACGTGGGCGTCGACCGCGCGTGAGGCGGTGTGGTCGAAGCCATCGAGCCGCCACCAGCTGCGCAGCGCCAGCGCCAAGGCCGGCAACAGCAGCAGGATGGCGGTCGCTGCCAGCAGGGCCACTCGATGGCGCTGAAGCGCAGCGCCCAGGCCGGCCAGCGCCAGGCGCAGCGGCTGGCGTGCATTGCGGGCGTGGCGCAGGCCGGCACGCGGCCATGACAGCGAAGCGTTGCGGCCCCATGCCAATGCCTGAAGTACGCGTGTATTCAGGTTCGCGCGCACAGGCGGCAGGAAGCACCAGGCGAGCAGCGCGGTGGCGAACACAAAATACAAAATGACACCAATGACCATGGGTCGTGGAGCAGCGGCATCCCACGGCCGCGGGCTTTGGGCAGTAGCGTTTCGCGCCGGGTTCTGGCAGGCTTGCCGCCGCCCGTGAACCCGCAGCGAGAAAGAGCGCGCATTGTCCCGTACCGATCCACCGCCGCAAGCCGTGCCCGCCACCAAGCCCAGCCTGCTAACCCCTATCAAGCCCGGAGGCGATCAACCCGACGGGCTGCGCATGCTGCATGGTCTAGGGGTTGCGCCAAAGGCCTCTTCGCGTTCCACCCCGTCATGGCGCCGGTGGATGGTCGCTGCCGGCCTGCTGGCACTGGGTTTGCTGGCCTTTGCATGGCGACAACCGCTGCTGCAGTCCATCCCTAAGCCGCCATCCCTAGCTTCCAAGGTGGGCGGTGGTGAAGTGGCGACGGCCACGCCGCGCGCGCCCGTGGCGCCGGCTGCATCGGCTGCAGCGCCGGCGATGGTCGAGCATGCTGCGGCCGCCGTGATTGAATCGCCGGCGGCATGGCCTGCATCACAGGCGCAGCAGATACCAGTCCGGCCGGCACCGGCACCTGTGCCGGCGATGCCGGCTTCCACCGCCTTGACCGCGCCCGCACCAGCCGTGGTCGCGCGGTCGGAGCCGAGACCGCCGCTGGTTCAGCGCAGCCCTGCGCTTGCCGTGCGCCCGGCGCCACCGGCGTCCCCGCCACCGGCAGCGCGCGCGCCGACCCCACCCGCGGCCGGTCGCGATCCGGATGTGGACCTGGTGGCGGCCTTGATGGCCCATGTGGCCGGCGGCCCGGCGCCGGCCTCGAAAGGCAGCGCGGCGGCCAGCCCACCGAAGCCGATGGCCGCCGCACCCGCGGTGACGCAGGGCACCATCGACCATCGTGTGCAGCGCTGCAAGGCCAGCCATCCTGATGACCGGGAAGCTTCGCGCGCCTGCCGCCGGCGCGTGTGCGAGGGGTACTGGGGCCGCTATCCGGCCTGCCCGGTACGGCTGATGCCGCGAGCCGCGACGACGGCCTGAGGACCGTCTGTCCCGTGGGCCCGCTGGCGGCGACGTTCAGCGCCCGGTGTCGCCCGGCAGGCGCCAGCGGCCGGCCATGCTGGCCAGGCCACCCAGCACCTGGGCATCGGCCTCGACTTCGGATTCAGGTGCGCGGCGCTCGCCGTAGGTGACCGACAGCGTCGCGCGGCGCAGCGCCAGCGGATAGGTCTGGTCATCGCAGCCGGTGAAGAACACCAGCGAGCCGGTGTCGCGCAGGCGCTGCAGCGATTCGGCGTTCAGCGCCAGGCAGATCTCGAAATGGCCGGCGTGGTACTCGCGCCGCATCAGCTTGCGCGTCTGGTAGGTCTCGAAGCGCACGTTGCCGGGGCTGACTTCCAGTGACTCGGTGTTGTCGACCACCACGCCCTGCACCTGCAGCGAGGCATGGCGCGGTGCGCCGGCGGTGGCGCGTTGGCCATCGAGCGCCAGCGTGGCGGTGTGGGCGCGACCCGTCAGGCAATCGATCTCGTCGCGCTGGTAGACCGTCAGCGTGTGGTTGCCCTCGCCCGAGGGGCCGCTGGTCAGGCGCTTGTACTCGCCCAGCTGCCGGCTGCTGGCCAGCGGCATGCCGCCCTGCCAGTCGTCGAAGGTGACCTTCATCACCGCGCCGACGATGTCCTCGCGCTTCCAGCCCTGCGGCGGGGCGGCCAGCGTGCAGCGGCCCACCAGCAGGCCGACGGCCTCGGGCTTGGGCCAGCCGCCTTCGATCTCGCCGGGGGCGTCCACCACCACCGGCAGCGGCTGCGCCCGTTCGGCGAACGACGGCAGCGCGTCCGGTACCGACCGGGCCACCGGGGCGGCGGGACGAGGCAGGCTGGAGGTCGGGGCGTTCAGCATGGTGCTACTCCTGGGATGTCGCTGCTGGCTGCGGTTCCGCAACTATTGCGTTTCCGGGCCTTGAGGTCTCGGGGGTCCGCATTAAGTCACTAGAGGGAAAGACGCCGCCGGAGGGCGGCGAGCGACATGGGGTTTTCCCGAGGGATGTCGTCGGGCGTCGGCCGATGCGACCAGCAACGGAACCAAGATCTACTCGAGCTTCCCCTGGGACTACGGACTGGCGACGACGGGCTGGGGGGCCGACCTGGAAGCGACGTCGGTGTTCACCGAATCGTCGATGTCGTTCATGACGCCGCCCAATCCCCCGATCTGAGCACGCTGCGCGACCGCGGCGCCAAGTTGATCGTGTTCCACGGCACCGGTGTTCTCCTACAACGACACCATTGCCTGGTACACGGGCCTCGCAGCGGCGAACATTGGCGATGCCAGCAACTTCGCGCGGGTGTTCAATGTCGCGGGGATGACCCACACGCAAGGCGGGCCGGCGACCGATCTGTTCGACTTCGTGACGGCCTTGGTCGCGTGGGTCGAGAAGGGCCAGGCGCCCGACAGCGTGATGGCCACAGCGCGAAGCGCCGCGCAGAACCCGGACATGGCCACCTCAGGCATCCCGGCGGGCCGTACCCGCCCGTTGTGTCCGTATCACAAGTTCCCGAAGTACAAGGGCGCCGGAAGTCTCGACGACGCGGCGAGCTTCGCCTGCCAGTAGATCCTACAGCGCTTGGGCAGTGCGCGCAGGACCGACCGGGCGCCGCTCCAGGGCACCGACCTGCGCATCGCGCCGGGCGGTGCTGACGAAGTCGAGTCGGTGATCCGGATACGCGAAGCGCTTCCAGAGGCCTTCGTCTAGGGCGTCCGGCGCCCGGTTGAGCGACCCGTCCATTGACGTGGTGAGGCCGCTCCATTTCTTAAGCCTCCGTTCTCGCGCTATCTTTTTGATGAGCTTTTCGTCGATGGCCGTTGCTCGCGCGATTCGACAAAGCCCCAGCAAGCTTCGGTGCGGCGTTCAGGCGCTGTGACTACTCGTTGACAGGTGTCGTAAATGTCCCGCTTGCAGGCTTCGATCGACTCGCTGTCGGCAAAGAATCTCAGGCCTGGACGGCAAGCTTTTGTCGATGAGGCAATGTCGATGCACTTCCTCGTGGGTTCAAACAGGCTGGTGCGCATGATGCCGAGACAGTGTTCCCAGACAAGCGTGTTGATCCGAGAAGATTTCCGGATTCGCTCCATGTCCTCGAACCATTCCCGCATTGCGGCCTGGCAAGATGCTGAATCCCCGCAGTAGGTCAATAGAACGGGCAGTCTGTCTCCGTAGTAAGATTTCTCTTGGTCAATGACCAAGTCGGCCTCAACCAATCCCCTGCGATGCAGTTCGCGGTACAGAGATCCGAGCCCGTCGGTATCCATTGGGGTTGGATATCTTGAATACGAGTTCGCCATTTCCCGCATTCTGGCCATCACCTCCGATCGGAACAGCGGCGCAATGTCTTCAGGCTTGCGAATCTGTGCGCTTGCCGTGCACTCAAGCTCAGCGAGCGTCCCAGCGTGGGTTGTAGATAGGTCGAAATTCAGCCAAATGCCGTTTTCGGTCTTGGCCAGGAGCCACTCACTGGCAACCACCTCTCCGTCTGACCTCGTCGGGTTGAGCGTAGATTTGGGTTTCGCTGGCACCGCGCAAACGTAGGCCAGGCCAGAAGTAGAGACAAGATCCTTGACGATAAATTTCGTATCCTTCCAGCGGACGGTATCCAGGATCTCCTTGCGTTCCGGGCTGTCGCGCGGGAGGTCGCGCGCGACAGCAGGAGCTACCAGCACGGATGCAAGTAGCCCCAGCAGCGTGCGGCGGGCGCCTAGGTTGATCATGGTCGGGTCATCTGGTGGTGAGGGTTGTCTTCTTATCGACTTCAATCCCAAACGCTCTATTCAAGGCATCTGCCGACTCTTCGGTGAGGTCGTTCTTTGCAATGTCGTCTTTGTATTGGGTATAGGACGCGGGAACAAAGTATCGTAGACCCGGCGTCGGTGCTCTCTCAATCACCCATTTGCCATTCTCGTTCTTTTTCCGTTTTCCAGGCACGAATTTCGTCGTCAGTTCTGAGAAGTTGATCTGGTCCTTCTGGTTTCCTCCGAGAACGACCAAATGGTCAAGACCATGCTTCGCGTATACGAATCCCACGTGGTGTCCGGGACCACCTTCGTGAACCATGGCGATAGCTCCGAATATCGGTTGCGATATTTCCGTGAAGTTTGGGTTGATCGTGTCTGGGTCGCCGCCGGGGTCACTATTGGGACCGTGAACCATCGCGAACGAATTTGCCCGGCCTTTGCTGGCATCCACGTTCTTGAACTTCAATTCGGGAGCGTTTGGTGCTCCGATCGCTCGACGGTCCTGAAGCAGACACCAGCTGACAAATGCCGCACACCATGCGTTGGAACTGCCGACCAACGTCTTTCGACCGGTCCCCAGGATCTTGTGGTAGTTCCTCTCGTCCTGGAGCTTGTCTTCCTTCATTCCTTTGAAGTGCTTTGCTTCGGCGATCGCAAAACGCATCCAGGGCGCCCGATTGGCGTCGACTGCGAGGACCGCCAGCGGCTTGCCGCTGCCTTCATCGCTGCGCGTCGCTGCGTCGACCTGATGCGCTGGAGGTGGTGGTTTGGCGGCCTTGGCCTTGGCCGCTGGGGGCGCACTCGCTGCAGCGGCCGTGCTGGCAGGAGCTGCTGGCCGCTTGGGCGTCGGTTTGGGACGCGCGGGCACCTGCTGCCCGCTCAGCGGCGCGTAGATGCCGATCACCTCGCCTGCGAACAGCTTGTCGTTGGTGCGCTGGTTGTCGCGCTTGATGTCCTGGACCGAAGTCTGGAAGCGCGCGGCGATCTTGGCCAAGGTGTCGCGGGGCTGCACGGTGTAGGCGAAGGGCTGGCGCTTGGTCTGCTTGGGCTCAGTCGGCTTGTCCGGCGCGGTCTGGCCGAAGAACCGGCGAACCTGCGAGATGAGGTTGTACGACTTGCTCTGATCGCCTTCGATCGTGCCGACGGATTTCAAGTTGCCGTCAGGCGTGCGGTGTTTGACCTCGATGGGCGAGTCGGCATGCGGGATCGGCGGGAACTGGCCGACGGCGTTGGACTTCAGTGTGGTCTCCTTGCCCTGGATCACCACACTGATTTCCTCGTCGGGCAGCGTGTAGGCGCCGTCGGTTGCGGTGATGCGCGAGACCGGCACCCAGATCTCCTTGCGGGAGTCCTTCTCGTTATGGTAGCCCTCCAATTGCTCGATGCCGTCGGCCAGCGCATTCAACTCGGCCTCGCTGAATTCGCCCAGTTTCTTGTCCTTGGCGATGTTGGTCATGCCCAGCAGCCTGTCGGCATACTTGGTGTTGGCCTCGGCGCCTTCCTTGACATAGGAATTCGTCAACTCGGGAATCGTCTTGCCCGAGTGCTGCCGTTTCAACGAAGCCAGCATCTCCCTGCGGCCGGTCTCATAGTCGGGGAAGATGAAGAAGTGGCGCTCGCTCGCAGCGGCGAATCCGATGTAGTCCTTGGTCTTTTTGGGCGAAGGCTGGCCGTTGGTGGTTGGCGAGACGAGATCGCCGCCGTTGTTGATGCGCCAAGGCAAGGTGCCGCCCGCGCGTAGCAGGTGTCGACCATCGTCGGCAATGAATTCGGCCACCTTGAGATCGGGGTGGTACTTGGCCTTGATGAGCTTGGGCATGGCGGGATGGACTGTCGGCTACGGCCGGCCTCAACGTTGCAGCAGATCTTCGATGATGGATGCGGGTAGGAACTCCGACTGTCCTTCAGTTGCGCTGGCGATGTCGGCCGCGTAGCGGCCGGCACCTGTCCAGGGATCGAAAGCCTCGAGCTTG
This sequence comes from uncultured Bordetella sp., assembly GCA_964641795.1. GTDB lineage: Bacteria > Pseudomonadota > Gammaproteobacteria > Burkholderiales > Burkholderiaceae_C > Pseudaquabacterium. Next base: position 29,459 of record CAZXLI010000037.1, read on the forward strand.
TCGTCGTCGCTGACATCGTCCTGCTCGTCGGCGTCGCTTGGCGATTCGCCTTCCTCAGATTCGCTCGGGGTTGGTGGCAACGCCTCGAGCCGTGAGGCCTGGGGATCGCCAATCTCGAGCACGAGCTTGCGCCGATGGTCTGCATCGATGCGCGGCAGACGGCCATCGTCACCGACGGTTCCCGAGGAGAGGACATTGCCGTCCGGGTCGAAGACCTTGAAGGGTAGCGACGCAAGACCCGCCGACTTCAACATGTCGTCGGCCCCTGCTGCGGCGAAGCGCAAGCTGTGGGGGCCGGGTTGCTCGGTCGGAAGCTCGCCAGGCACCGGCAGCCTCCTGAACCCATACCCCACACTCCCCCCACCCGAGTTGAAGATCTTCATCCCGGCCTTGTAGAGGACCGAACCCGGCCCGGCGCAGGTGATGTCACCGCCCTGCATCAGGATGGCCGCGCCGTTGGCGGCCAGCAGCACGTGCTTCGGCGCGGCGAGGGTGACCTTCTCGGTGGTGGAGACGATGTGCACGCGCTTCTGTGCCGCGATGTGGGTGGCGGCGGTCTGGCTCTGCGTCTGCAGGTTGCCCGAAGCCGCATGCAGCTTGATGCCCACCTCCTGGTTCGGCTTCTTCGCGTCCTGCGCCTGGCCATAGGTGTAGAGGATGGCCGCGCCCTTGACGGCGGTGGCGTGGTGGCCTTGCGCGACGGACTGGATGTCCTGGCCGGCGCTGAAAGTGATGCTCGCGCCGGCGGTGAAGATCGCGTTGGCCGGCGTGAAGGCGCCGATGCCCGCCGGTGCGGTGAAGACCAGATCAGGACGAGCCCAGGCCGGCACGCTGCCGGCGCCGCCGCCGATGGTGGACTCGTCCCCCTCGGGCGCGCCGCGGGTGTCGGTGGTGGCCAGGCTGTCCAGGGCCGCGACCATCCCCTGCTCGACGGGGAGCTGCCGCGAGGTGTCGGTGCGCTTGGCGCCGATCACGTTGGGCTCGCCCTTGGCCTTGGCGTTGTGCTGCTGTGCACTCTCGGCCAGCGTGTGGATCAGGCTCTGCGCGGCATCGAGCTGGGCCTGGGCCTCGCGCGTGTCCAGCTGCGCGCTGGCCTGCGTGCTGCCCGGCCGGCCGTGCGCGCTGAAAAGCAAGCCTGCGCCGGCACGCACGGCACCCCAGGCCGCGGTGGCCAAGTCCGCGCCATGGCCGCGGCGCTGCAGGCGGCGGTTGTCGATCTGGTGGCGCAGGTGGCCCAACTGCAGCCGGGACTGCGCGCTGCTCGAACTCAGCTCGATGCGGCCTTCCCCGGGCGAGTCGTCGAACACCAACTGGTTGTGGCCGCCGAAGCCCGAGGCCGAAGTGGCCAGCTCCTGGCTCTTGTAGCCCGCGAAGACCTGCGTGTGGGCATGGCCCGGCAGGCGCCCTTCGGTCTTGCTGCCCGGGAACCAGGCCGGCGCCGAGCCCACCGCGCCGGCGGCGCCGGCCAGCACCTGGTTGCCCTGCGCATCGGGCAGCCCTTGCCCGTTGTAGACCACGCCGATGACCACCGGCCGGTCGATGTCGCCGGCGACGAACTCCACCACCACCTCCTGGCCCAGCCGCGGCGTGAAGTTCGCGCCCCAGTTGGCGCCGGCCACGCTCTCGGCCACGCGCACCCAGGTGCCCGAGGCGTCCGATGCCGGCGCATCGTCGCCGCCGGGATGGTCCAGCCGGTGGCTGGAGCGGCTGCCGCGCTGCCAGTGGAACTGCAGCTTGATGCGATGGTCGCGATCGGTGTGCAGCGGCTCGCCCAGGCCCACCACCAGCGCGGTCTGCACGCCGGTGATGGTGGGCCGGGTGTGCAGGCGGGGGTCGGGCAGGCCGGACGCATCGAGCGCACACACGCGCAGCGGCAGCCGCGTGGGCTGCGCATCGAGCACGCACTCGTACAGCGGCTCGTCGCCGGCGTTGGCCGGGGCGGCACCCTGCTCGCGCGAGGGCAGGCCCAGCAGCGCGTTGAGCGCGGCCTGATGGTCGGCGGCGAGGTTGTTGCGCGCGCGGTGGATGACGGAGATCACCGCGAACTCGTCGCGAGCGGTGTCGCTGCCGTCATGCACGGGGTGATCGGTCAAGGTAAAGCGGCTGCCCGGCGCGGCGGTGCGCCAGCTGCCGCGGGCCTGCACGCGCTCGCGCTGCGCATCGAAGGCCTCCATCTGCACGCGCGCCAGGCGAGCGCCCTGCGCGGCGTCTTCATAGGCATACAGGCCCGGCACATCGTGCTGGGACAGCGCGTCGACTACCGCCTCGCTGCCCCAGTCGCTGCCATCACGCAAGGACAGCGTGCGGTAGTCGCGGCTGGCCAGCGTGAGGCTGGCCGCGCGCAGCCGGCGGCTGCGCTGCCAGCGCACCAGCGAATCCTCGGGCAGCACGGTGCCGGCCTGCGTGTAGCGCACGCGCGGCTGCGGGTTCGGCGCGATGGCGCCGTTGTGGTCGGCGATCACCAGCGTGTGGCTGCCCAGCGCGGGGCTGCCGGCATCGCCTTCGTGTTCCCACCAGCAGAACAAGCCCTCCTCGCGCAGCAGGCGCTGCACGAAGGCGAGGTCGCTCTCCTGGTACTGGATGCACAGCGAGCGCTGCGGGTACGCGCCCGGGTCGGCCAGGTCCCAGCGCCAGCGCGGCTGCAGCCGGCCTTGGGCCTGGTAGTCGGCGAAGACTTCTTCGATGATCTCGGGCACCGTGCGGCCCTGGAACACCCAAGCGTCGTGGCGGTGGCCGGCAAAGGCCAGCCAGGGCTCGATGACGAGGCGGTAGCGGGCCAGTCCGCCGTCGCTGCCCAGCAGCGTCGCCTGCGTGATGTGGCCGTGCCAGGGGCGCAAATCGTCGCGGCTGGCCTGCGTCAGCAGCTCCAGCAGCGCGGGCTGGCCGAGCAGCGTTTTCAGTTCGACGTGGGCATCGCTGGCGAGCGCGTCGACCTCCAGGCGCAGGCCGGCGTCCGCGGGGTCGGGGCCGATGCGTTCGCTGATGGTCGCGCGTTCGGCCAGCAGCACATCCGGCCCCAGCGTCGTGTGCAGGCGCAGCAGCCGCGTGGCCTGGGTGTGCGGTCCCAGATCCCCGAAGAGCTGCGGGAACAGGTCACCGAGCAGGCCCACAGGGCGCCTCCGTCTCGGTTCTCGATGACGTCACCTCCTGTGCTGGCCTCGGGCCGGCCCAGGCGGACGCCACGGAACCGGCTTCGCCGGGCCGTAGGCGTCGCCCCCCTGGGGGGGAGGTGCCGAAGGCGCGTCGGGGGGGGGAAGTCATGCCACCGTGAACTTGAAGTCGCCGCTCTTGCTGGCCGAGACGGCGATGCGCTGCAGCGCGTTGCCATCGGCCATGCGCGTTAGCACCGCTTCGGCGATCTCGGGCAGCAGCGTGCCGTTGAGGATGTGGTCGACGTTGCGGGCACCTGAATCCACCTCGGTGCAGCGGGCCAGCACCGCGTCGACCAGCTTGGTGTCGTACTGGAAGCCGGCCTTGTGGTGGGCCGCCACGCGCGCGGCGATGCGGTCGAGCTTCAGGCGGATGATCTGCGCCAGCACCTCGTCGGAGATCGGGTAGAACGGCACCACCTTCAACCGGCCCAGGAAGGCCGGCTTGAACTGCTTGTACAGCACCGGGCGCAGTGCCTCGGCCAGCGCATCGGCGGCGGGCAGGTCGTCGGCGGCCTTGTTCAGGCAGGCCTGCATGATCTGCGACGAGCCGACATTGCTGGTGAGGATCACCACGCAGTGGCGGAAGTCGATCTCGCGGCCCTCGGCGTCGTCCAGCACGCCCTTGTCGAAGACCTGGAAGAACAGCTCCAGCACATCGGGGTGCGCCTTCTCGACCTCGTCGAGCAGCACCACGCTGTAGGGGTTGCGGCGCACGGCTTCGGTCAAGACGCCGCCTTCACCGTAGCCCACATAGCCGGGCGGCGAGCCCTTCAGGCCGGAGACCGAATGCGCCTCCTGGTACTCGCTCATGTTGATGGTGATCAGCTTGCGCTCGCCGCCGTACAGCGCCTCGGCCAATGCCAGCGCGGTCTCGGTCTTGCCGACGCCCGAGGGGCCGACGAACAGGAACACCCCCTTGGGCTTGTTCGGATCTTCCAGCAGCGCGCGGGCGGTGCGCACGCGCTGGGCGACGGCCGCGATGGCCTGGGCCTGGCCGATCACGCGTTGCGTCAGCTTGCCCTCGAGTTCCAGCACCGCGCGCAGCTCGTCCTTGACCATCTTGCCCAGCGGGATGCCGGTCCAGGCCGCGACGATCTCGGCCACCACCGCGCCGTCGACCTGCATCGGGATCAGCGGCGATTCGCCCTGCAGCGCGCGCAGCTCGGCCTGCTTGGCCTGCAGCGCGGCCTGGGCCGGGCTCAGGGCTGCCGCAACCGGGCCGTTGGCGGCCACCGCCTTGCCGGTGGCGCGCTTGCGGCCGGCCGAGGCGGTGACGGGCGCCGCGGCTTCGGCGGGGTTTGGCGCGTCGGGCGTGCCCGCCCCTTCGGCTTCCGCCGCCTGGCGCAGCTGCACGATCTCGGCCACCAGCGCACGCTCGGCGGCGCAGCGCTGCCCCAGCGTGGCGAGCGTCTGCTGCAGCGTGTCGGCCTGCTGCCGCAGCTCGGCCAGGCGGTCGTGATGCTGGGCGGCGCCGGCGGCGCGTTCGCGCGCCAGCGCAGCGATTTCGGCCTGCACGCGCTCGAGCTGCTTGCGCGCCTGCTCGATCACCGCCGGCTCGGCGCTCTGGCCCAGCGCCACCTTGGCGCAGGCGGTGTCGAGCACGCCGATGGCCTTGTCGGGCAGCTGGCGGCCGCTGATGTAGCGGGCCGACAGTCGCACCGCCTCGGTGATGGCCTCGTCGAGCACGCGCACGTGGAAGTGCTTTTCCATCAGCGGCGTCATGCCGCGCAGCATCGCGGCGGCGATCGGCTCGCTGGGCTCCTCGATCTTCACCACCTGGAAGCGGCGCGCGAGGGCCGCGTCCTTTTCGAAGTATTTCTTGTACTCGCTCCAGGTGGTGGCGGCCACGGTGCGCAGCTCGCCGCGGGCCAGCGCGGGCTTGAGCAGGTTGGCCGCGTCGTTCTGGCCGGCCTGGCCGCCGGCGCCGATCATCGTGTGGGCCTCGTCGATGAACAGGATGATCGGGTG
>CAZXLI010000038.1:0-34386 GCA_964641795.1 uncultured Bordetella sp.
GGCGAAGACGGCCTGCGCTGACCCAGGACGACGAGAGCATCGCACCGCATGAACTTTTCAGGCTTCGTCGTCCAACTGCTCAACGGCCTGGCCGGCGCCTCGTCGCTGTTCCTCGTCGCCGCCGGTCTGTCGCTCATTTTCGGCGTTACCCGCATCGTCAACTTCGCGCACGGCTCGTTCTTCATGCTCGGCGTGTACATCGCGTACACGCTGGCCGAGCGGCTGGGCGCGCCGCTGGGCAGCGCCGGCTTCTGGGTGGCGCTGCCGCTGGCCGCCATCGCGGTGGGCCTGATCGGCGCGGCGGTCGAGATGCTGCTCTTGCGCCGCATCTACCACGCGCCCGAGCTGTTCCAGCTGCTGGCCACCTTCGCGGTGGTGCTGGTGTTCAAGGACGCCGCGCTGTGGCTGTGGGGTCCGGAAGACCTGCTGGGCCCGCGCGCGCCGGGCTTCGCCGGATCGGTGGAAATCCTCGGCCGGCGCTTTCCCAGCTACGACCTGCTGCTGATCGTCGTCGGCCCCATCGTGCTGGGCGGGCTGTGGCTGCTGCTCACCCGCACCCGCTGGGGCACGCTGGTGCGCGCGGCCACGCAGGACCGCGAGATGGTTGGCGCCCTGGGTGTCAACCAGGCCTGGTTGTTCACGGCCGTGTTCACGCTGGGCGCCACGCTCGCGGGGCTGGGAGGCGCGCTGCAACTGCCGCGCGAGCCCGCCAACCTGGGGCTGGACCTGCTGACCATCGGCAATGCCTTCGTCGTGGTCGTCGTCGGCGGCATGGGCTCGATCCCCGGTGCGTATGTCGCGGCCCTGCTGATCGCCGAGATCAACGCGATGTGCGTCGGCATCGGCACCGTCGACGTCCTCGGCTTCAGCCTGAACTTCTCCAAGCTCACGCTGGTGGCCGAGTTCCTGGTGATGGCGGTGGTGCTGGTGGTGCGCCCCTGGGGCCTGATGGGACGGCCGCAGGCCACCAGCCGCCATGCCGGGCCGGTGGAAGCGCCGCTGCGGCCGCATGCCCGCGGCAGTTGGATTGCTGCCGCGCTGCTGCTGGCGCTGGCGCTGCTGCCGCTGCTGACAACGCAGTCGCCCTACTTCACGGTGCTGGCGATCGACCTGCTCACCGCCACGCTGTTCGCCGCCAGCCTGCACTTCATCATGGGGCCGGCCGGCATGCATTCGTTCGGCCACGCGGCCTACTTCGGGCTGGGGGCCTATGCCGCGGCGCTGCTGGTGCAGCGCGCCGGCGTGCCGATGGAGTTGTCGCTGATCGTCGCGCCGCTGCTTGCCGCACTCGGCGCCTGGGTCTTCGGCTGGTTCTGCGTGCGGCTGTCGGGCGTGTACCTGGCAATGCTGACGCTGGCCTTCGCACAGATCGTCTGGTCGGTCGTGTTCCAGTGGGACGATGTCACCGGCGGCAGCAACGGCCTCACCGGCGTGTGGCCGGCCCCCTGGCTGGCGGGCAAGCAGGCGTACTACTACCTGGCGCTGGCAGCGGTCAGCGGCTCGGTGCTGCTGCTGCGGCGCATGCTGCACGCGCCCTTCGGCCATGCCATGCGCGCGGGGCGCGATTCGCCATTGCGCAGCGACGCGATCGGCATCGACGTCAAGCGCGTGCAATGGGTGGCCTTCATCGCCGCGGGGCTGTTCGCCGGGCTGGCCGGCTCGCTGTTCGCGTTCTCCAAGGGCAGCATCTCGCCCGACGGGCTGGCGGTCGGCCGCTCGGTCGACGGCCTGGTGATGGTGCTGCTGGGCGGGCTGCAGACGCTGTCGGGGCCGCTGGTCGGCGCCGTCACCTTCACCTGGCTGCAGGACGCAGTGGCGCGCAACACCGACTACTGGCGCGCGCTGCTCGGCGGCATCGTGCTGCTGCTGGTGCTGGCCTTCCCGATGGGCCTGGCCGGCTTCGTGCAGCAGCGCTTCGCGCGTCTCACGTCGGGAGCCGCACGATGAGCCTGCTAACGGTCAAGGAGCTCGGCAAGAGTTTCGGTGGCAACCGCGCGGTCGATGGCATCAGCTTCACGCTGGCCGCTGGCGAGTTGCTGGCGCTGATCGGGCCCAACGGTGCCGGCAAGTCGACCACCTTCAACATGGTCAACGGCCAGCTGAAGGCCGACAGCGGCTCGATCCGCCTGAACGAGCAGGAGCTGATCGGCCGCGCGCCGCGCGAGATATGGCGCCTGGGCGTGGGCCGCACCTTCCAGATTGCCGAGACCTTCGGCTCGATGACGGTGCTGGACAACGTGCAGATGGCGCTGCTGTCGGCCGACCGCCGCATCTTCAGCTTCTGGCAGCGCGCGCGCGACTACCGGCGCGACGACGCGCTGGCGCTGCTGGCCCAGGTGGGCATGGCGCCCCAGGCCGAGCGGCCCTGCAGCGTGCTGGCCTATGGCGACATCAAGCGGGTGGAACTGGCCATCGCGCTGGCCAACCGCCCGAAGCTGCTGCTGATGGACGAGCCCACCGCCGGCATGGCGCCGAAGGAACGCAACGACCTGATGGCGCTGACCAAGGACCTGGTGAAGCAGCAGCAGATCGGCGTGCTGTTCACCGAGCACAGCATGGACGTGGTGTTCGCGCATGCCGACCGCATGATCGTGCTGGCCCGCGGCCGGCTGATCGCCGAAGGCAAACCGCAGGAGATCCGCGAGCACCCGAAAGTGCAGGAGGTGTACTTCGGCACCGGCAAGACCTTCGAGCGCGCCTCAGCCCCGGCAGGGGACCGGTCGCGCAGCGACCAGGGGAGCGGGGCCGGGTCGGAGGGCGAAACCGGATCCGGGTTGCCCGGGCCGGTTTCGAGCCCCTCGGGGGCGGCCGCCAGGCGGCCGGGGCTGACAACATGAGTGACATACTGCTTCAAGCCGATGGCCTGAACACCTGGTACGGCGCCGCGCAGATCCTGTTCGACGTGGCGCTGCAGGTGAAGCGCGGCGAGGTGGTGGCGCTGATGGGCCGCAATGGCGCCGGCAAGTCGACCACGCTGAAGGCCTTGATGGGCATGCTGGACCAGCGCAAGGGCACGGTGCAGTTCATGGGCCGCGACATCACCCGCTGCCAGCCGCACCAGATCGCCCGGCTCGGCCTGGGCTTCGTGCCCGAGGACCGCCGCATCTTCACCGACCTGACGGTGACCGAGAACCTCGAGGTCGGCCGCCAGCCCGCGCGCCACTGGCCCGACGGCAGCGCGGCGCCCTTGTGGACCGCCGAGCGGCTGTTCAAGCTCTTCCCCAACCTGGGCGAGATGCCCGACCGCCCGGGCGGCCGCATGAGCGGCGGCGAGCAGCAGATGCTCACCGTCGCCCGCACGCTGATGGGCAACCCTTTCCTCGTGCTGCTGGACGAGCCGAGCGAAGGCGTGGCGCCGGTCATCGTCGAGCAGATGGCCCACATGATCATCGAGCTCAAGCGCAAGGGCGTCAGCATCCTGCTGTCGGAGCAGAACATGCACTTTGCCGAGCTGGTGTCCGACCGCGCCTATGTGCTGGAGAAGGGCCAGATCCGCTACCAGGCGACGATGGCGGAGCTGGCCGCCAATGACGAGGTCCGGCGCGCGTACCTGAGCATGTGACGATGCAGCGCGTCGAGGCACAGCCGCTCACTTTGCATGTCAACGGCCAGTCGCACGCGCTGCCGGTGCCGCCGGAGGCGCCGCTGCTGCAGGTGCTGCGCAACGACCTGGCGCTGAACGGCCCGAAGTACGGCTGCGGCCTGGGCGAATGCGGCGCCTGCCTGGTGCTGATCGACGGCCGGCCGGCGCGCTGCTGCGTCATTCCGGCCGGCGGCGTGCAGGGCCGCGAGATCACCACGCTGGAAGGGCTGGCCCGGCGCAGCGGCCTGCCCGAGGGCAGCCTGCACCCGGTGCAGCAGGCCTTCATCGCGGCGCAGGCCGCGCAATGTGGCTATTGCCTCAACGGCATGATCGTCGCCACCGTCGCGCTGCTCGAGGCCCGCCCGAAGCCCACCGAGGCCGAGATGCGCGCGGCGCTGTCGCACAACCTCTGCCGCTGCGGCACGCACCTGGAGATCCTGCAGGCCGTGCGCGCCGCGGCCGAAGCACCATGACGCGGCGTGCCGACGCGCCGCGCCGCCGCGCCGATTTCCACGCGGCCGAAGGCGTGCTGCTGGTCACCCGCCAGCCGCCCGCGCCGCCGCCGCCCGCGCCCGGCCAGCCCGCCCTCGTGCCCGGCAACCCGGCCGAAGGGCCCGAGATCCTGCTGGCCGTGTGGGACGACGGCAGCGCCACCGCGCTGGCCGGCCATGTGGACCTGGGCACCGGCCTGCAGACCGCCCTGGCCCAGCTCGTGGCCGAGGAGCTGGACCTGCCGCTGGACCGCGTGGCAATGCAGCTCGGCCACACCGCCAGCGTGCCGAACCAGGGGCCGACGATCGCCAGCGCGTCGATCCAGATCCACGCCGCGCCGCTGCGCCAGGCCGCGGCCCAGGCCCGCGCGTGGCTGCTGGCGCAGGCCGCCGAGCGCTGGCAGCGACCGGCGGCCGAGCTGCAGGCTTCCGCCGGCCGCATCACCTGCCGCACCGATGGCACGTTAGGCGCCAGCTATGCCGAGCTGCTGCAGGGCCGCCATGTCGAACTGACGCTGGACACCGCCACACCGCTCAAGCCCGCCGACCAGCACCGCCTGGTCGGCCAGCCGATCCCGCGGCTGGACATCCCGGCCAAGGCCGCCGGCGAACTCACCTTCGTGCACGACATGCGCCTGCCCGGCATGCTGCACGGCCGCGTGATCCGTCCGCCCTACGCCGGGCTCGACGCGGGCGACTTCGTCGGCCGCAGCCTCGAGGCGGTGGACGAAACCTCGATCGCCCACCTGCCCGGCATTGTCGCCACCGTGGTCATCGGCGACTTCATCGGCGTGGTGGCCGAGCGCGAAGAGCAGGCCGAAGCCGCGATGCACGCGCTGGCCGTGCGCTGGAAGCCGGGCACGCCCACGCTGCCGCCGCTGGACGACCTGGGCCAGGCGCTGCGCAGCCAGCCCGCCACCGAGCGCGTGCTGGTCGACGAGGGCCGGCTCGACGAGGCGCTGGACCGCGCCGCACAGCGCCTGCAGCGCGAGTACGTGTGGCCCTACCAGCTGCATGCCTCGATCGGCCCCTCGTGCGCGGTGGCGCACTGGCATGCGGCGGATGCGCCCGATGCGGCCAGCCCCGCGCCGGTGCTGCTGGACGTGTGGGCCGGCACGCAGAACCCGCATGTGCTGCGCGCCGACATCGCGCGGCTGACCGGCCTGCAGGACGTGCAGGTGAACATCGTGCGCATGGAAGCGGCCGGCTGCTACGGCCGCAACGGTGCCGACGACGTGGCCGCCGATGCCGCGCTGCTGGCCCGCGCGGTGGGCCGGCCGGTGCGGGTGCAGCTCACGCGCGAGCAGGAGCACCTGTGGGAGCCCAAGGGCGCGGCGCAGCTGATGCAGGTGGACGGCGGGCTGGACGCGCACGGCAACCCGCTGGCCTACCACTTCCGCACCGCCTACCCGTCCAACGGCGCACCCACGCTGGCGCTGCTGCTCACCGGCACGGTGGCCGCCACGTCGGACGCCTACCAGATGGGCGACCGCACCGCGCGCCCGCCCTATGGCTACGAAGCCCAGCGCATCGTCGCGCGCGACATGCCGCCGATCCTGCGCGCCAGCTGGCTGCGCGGCGTCTCGGCGCTGCCGAACAGCTTCGCGCACGAGAGCTACATCGACGAGCTGGCCCATGCCGCGCAGGCCGACCCGGTTGCCTATCGCCTGAAGTACCTGACCGACGACCGCGCCCGCGAGCTGCTGCAGGCCACTGCCGACAAGGCCGGCTGGCGCCCCCACACCCAGCCGCAGCAGCAGGCGCCCCAAGGCGACTGGCTGCAGGGCCAGGGCGTGGCCTATGCCCGCTACGTCCACAGCAAGTGGCCCGGCTTCGGCGCCGCCTGGGCCGCCTGGGTGGCCGACGTGGAAGTGCACCAGACCACCGGCGAAGTGAACGTCAAGCGCGTGGTCCTGGGCCACGACGCCGGCATGATGGTGAACCCCGCCGGCGTCACCCACCAGGTGCACGGCAACGTGCTGCAGACCACCAGCCGCGCGCTGAAGGAGCGCGTGCCGACCGACCCGCAGAGCCAGCTGCCCGCCGCGCGCGAATGGGGCGCCTACCCGATCCTCAGCTTCCGCGAGGTGCCGGTGGTGGAGGTGATGCTGATGCCCCGCCCCGGCGAGCCGCCGCTGGGCGCCGGTGAATCGTCTTCGGTGCCCGGCACGGCCGCGATCGCCAACGCGATCTTCGACGCCACCGGCGTGCGCCTGCGCCAGCCGCCGTTCACGCCCGAGGTGCTGCGCGCGGCGATGCACCCGCTGCCGCCGCCAGAGGCCACCACGGGCGCCGGCACGCCGCCTTCGCCGGCCACCGCTCCTTCTGCACAGCCCGGCGCCATGGGCGCGGCGCCAGCCGCGGCCCTGCCCGACTCAAGGCGCCCGCCGCGCCGCCGCGCATGGCTGGCGCGCGGCCTGGCGCTGGCCGGCGGCGTGCTGGCCGCCGCGGCCGGCCTGCTCGGCTGGCGCCCGGCCATTGCGCCGGTGAACGCCGGCCCGGCCGCCGCGCTGTACACGCCGGAGGTCATCGAACGCGGCCGCGTCCTGGCGGCGTTAGGCAACTGCGCCGTCTGCCACACCGCCGAGGGCGGCATGCCGAATGCCGGCGGCCGCTGGATCGAGACGCCCTTCGGCCGCATCGCGACGACCAACCTGACGCCCGATACCGACACCGGCCTCGGCCGCTGGAGCTTCAGCGCCTTCCAGCGCGCGATGCGCGAAGGCATCGGCCGCGACGGCCGCCACCTGTTCCCGGCCTTCCCGTACACCGCGTTCGCCAAGACCACCGACGACGACCTGCAGGCCCTGTACGCCTACCTGATGAGCCAGCCGGCGGTGCGGCAGGCCACGCCCGAACCCGAGCTGAGATTCCCGTTCAGCCAGCGCCCGCTGATGGCGCTGTGGAACCCGCTGTTCCACGACCCCGCGCCCTACGCGCCCGACACCACCCGAAGCGCGCAATGGAACCGCGGCGCCTACCTGGTCAACGGCCTGGGCCATTGCGGCGCCTGCCACACCGGGCGCAACCTGCTAGGCGCCGAAAAGAGCGGCCAGGCAAGCTACCTGGCCGGCGCGGTGGTCGACGGCTGGGAAGCCCCCGCACTGACCGCCGCATCCCCCGCCCCGGTCCCCTGGCACGAGCAGAGCCTGTTCGACTACCTGCGCCGCGGCTACAGCCGCGAGCACGGCGTGGCCACCGGCCCGATGGCCCCGGTGATCCGGGAACTCGCCGCACTGCCCGACGACGACATCCGCGCGATGGCCCACTACCTGGCCAGCTTCAATCCGCCCCCCGGCCCTGACACCCCCACCGTGGCCAGCGTGCTGGCCCGCGCGCGAGCGAACCGCCCTCTGCCCTCCGAAGGCCAGCGCCTGTTCGAACAGGCCTGCGGCGCCTGCCACCACGACGGCGACGGCCCGCAGACCTTCGGCCTGAACATCCCGCTGGTGCTGAGCACCAAGCTGCACAGCCGCCGGCCCGAGAACCTCGAACGCATCATCCGCGAAGGCCTGCAGAACCCCGTGCACCGGGACGTCGGGTTCATGGGCGGCTTCGGGCGCGCGCTGGACGAGCGGCAGGTGCGAGAGATCGTCGACACCCTGCGATCCGGATTGCGGTAGACCGCCGAGCGCACGCCGGCCCGCGCGGTTTTGACAGGCCACCCGCGTCGGCCTAAGGTAACGGCACGCTCCCGGATGGAGGTGAAACGATGGCCGAGCGCGCGCGCATCGCGCTGTCCGTGTCCAGCCTGCGCGTGCTGCTGGGCCTGGCCCTGGGCCTGGGCCTGGCGCACGCCGCGCCTGACGAGGAACGGCTGGGCAAGCAGGCCGGCTATCCGGTGGCAGGCATCGGCGCCGGAAAGGGCCGCAACTGGTATTTCGACGAGTTCGTGCGGGTCGGCTCGTTCACCCACCAGGCCGAGGTTCCGGGGCTGTTCCATGGCGGCGTGCACTCGCTCGCGCCGGCGCCGCAGCCGATGCCGCTGCCGTACGCCAAGGTCGAGCCCGCCTACCGCTGGGGCCCGGGTAACACGCTCACGGTGGACGACTTCCTCGCCCGGCAGCGCATCATGGGCCTGCTGATCGTGAAGGACGGCGTGGTCCAGGTCGAACGGTACCAGTACGACCGCCAGCCGACGGATCGCTTCACGTCGAACTCGATGTCGAAGTCGATCACCAGCCTCGCGGTGGGCATTGCCCTCGGCGAAGGCCGGATCGCGTCGCTCGACGACCCCGCCTCCCGCTACGCACCGAAGCTGCGCGGCAGCGTGTTCGGCGAGACCTCGCTGCGCAACCTGCTGCGCATGGCGGTGGGCGCCAGGTACGCGCAGGGCTACCACCCCGGCGAAGGCGACACGGCGAAGTTCTGGCCGCTGGTCGACCGCATTGGCATCGAAGCAGCGCTCGCGTCCTTCGTGAAGGAACGCGAGCGGCCCCAGGGCGAGAAGTTCGCCTATGTCAGCCCCGCCACGGTGACGCTGGCCGCGGCGCTGCGGGGCGCCACCGGCATGAGCCTGTCGGACTACCTCACGCCGCGGCTGTGGCAGGCCATCGGCGCCGAGACCTCGGCCCTCTGGCGCACCGACCGCACCGGCCTCGAAGTGGCCAACGGCAACTTCAACGCGACGCTGCGCGACTACGCGCGGCTCGGCGTGGTGCTGGCCAACGACGGCGTGCGCCCGGACGATGCCCTGCGCCGGCCCCTCATTCCGCGCGAATACCTGCTGGACGCCACCGACGAAGCGCGCGTCCCACCGCCCTTCCGCAGCGGCCGGGCCACGGCAACCATGGGCTACGGCTACCAGTTCTGGTTGCTGCCAGGCAAGCGCCGGCGCTTCGCGATGCTGGGCGTGTTCGGCCAATCCATGCTGATCGACCCCGGCATCGGGCTCGTCATCGTGCAGACGGCGGCCAATGCGGTTCCGGAGGCGCACGAGAACTCGCTGGCCCGCGACCGTGAATCGTTCTGGCGCGGTGTGTTGCGTCACTACGATTGAAGCGAGCCGTCCAGCCAGGCCATTCGACGCGTCGTACCCCTGCCCTTGTCCCTGCCGTGCCGTCGCGCATCGGCTTGTCCATGCGCAAGGCGTCGGGCCGCATGCTTCGCCGATGATGGGCGCAGGCTCGCACGAGCCAAGGAGATCGGCCATCACGATGGACACACCACTGCCGGGACCGAATGGCCGCGCAGACGGCGGCAGCACCTCCGGCGGCATCGGGCTGCTGCATCAGCCCACCCGCTACCTGTTCTTCACCGGCAAGGGCGGGGTCGGCAAGACCTCGGTGTCGACCGCCACGGCGCTGGCGCTCGCGGACGCGGGACGGCAGGTGCTGCTGGTCAGCACCGACGCCGCGTCGAACCTGGACGAGATGCTCGGCATCGCGTTGCGCAACACGCCGGTGCCGGTGCCCGGCGCACCGGGCCTCGCGGTGTTGAACATCGACCCCGGCACCGCCGCCGAGTCCTACCGCGAGCGCGTGCTCGCGCAGATGGGCGCGGGCGCGGCGCCCGAGGACATCGCCACCGTGCGCGAGCAGCTCTCCGGTGCCTGCACCACCGAGATCGCCAGCTTCGACGAGTTCTCGTCCCTGCTGGCCGAAGGGGGCGGCGACTACGACCACATCGTCTTCGACACGGCACCGACCGGGCACACGCTGCGGCTGCTGAGCCTGCCCAGGGCCTGGGCCGGGTTCCTGGCCGGCAATGACCGCGGCGCCTCGTGCCTGGGGCCGCACTCGGGCCTGAAGATGCAGGAGCAGCGCTTCCAGGCCGCACTGGCGGCGCTGAGCGATCCGGCGCAGACCACGGTGGTCCTGGTCGCGCGACCCGAGCCCGGTGCCATCGCCGAGGCGGCGCGCACCGCGGCGGAATTGCAGCAACTCGGCCTGAGCCGCCAGCGCCTCGTCATCAACGGCGTGTTCCAGGCCAGCGATCGCGCCGATGCCGTGGCCTGCGCCGTCGAAGCGCTGGGACAGCAGGCGCTGGACAGCCTGCCACCGCACTTGCGCGCCCTGCCGCAGGACCGCGTGCCGCTGCGGGCCATCGACATGGTGGGCCTGCCCGCGCTGCGCGGGCTGCTGGCCCCCGCTGCCGCAGCCATCGCTCCATTGGCCGCCGCGCCGGCCGAGCCCGCCCCACCCTTCCAGGGCCTGCCGGCGCTCGCCGACGAACTGGCCGCCGCCGGGCATGGGCTGGTCATGGTGATGGGCAAGGGCGGCGTCGGCAAGACGACCGTGGCCGCCGCACTGGCCGTGGGCCTGGTGCAGCGCGGCCACAGCGTGCACCTGAGCACCACCGATCCGGCCGCGCACCTGGCCGGCACGTTGAGCGGCGAGCTGCCGGGCCTGGTCGTCAGCCGCATCGACCCGAAGCTCGAAACGCAGCGCTACATCGACAAGATCATGGCCGCCCGGTCGCCGCAGCTCGACGCCGCCGGCCGCGCGCTGCTGCTCGAGGACCTGCAATCGCCCTGCACCGAAGAGGTGGCGGTGTTCCATGCGTTCTCGCGCCTCGTCGGCGAGGGCCGCGGCAGCTTCGTCGTGCTCGACACCGCGCCCACCGGCCATTCGATGCTGCTGATGGACGCGACCGGCGCCTACCACCGGCAGATGGCGCGCGAGTTCGAAGGCCGCGGTGCGGCGCGCTTCGTCACGCCGCTGATGCGGCTGCAGGACGCGGCCTACACGAAGATCATCCTGGTCACGCTGCCGGAAGTGACGCCCGTGTCGCAGGCGGCCGCGCTGCAGGATGACCTGCGCCGCGCGCACATCGAGCCCTATGCCTGGGTGCTGAACAAGAGCCTGCTGGCAGCGGGCACGCACGACCCCCTGCTGGCCGCGCGGCTGGCCGGCGAACGCCGGCAGCTCGGGCGCATGGCAGCGGGCATGGCACGGCGCCTGTTCACCGTGCCCTGGCTCAGCGTGCCGCCCGTCGGACTGGCCGAGTTGTCCCGGCTGGTGCAGCCCGCGCTCACCGCCAGCTGACGCGCCGGCACCGGCGCCCGGTCGCCGCCGTCACGCCGCCAGCGGTGCCCCGGCCTGCCCGAAGAAGTAGCGCCACCCGGTCGGCGTGCGCACGTAGGTGTCGCTGAACCAGACCTTGTAGTCGAAGGCCTCGCCATTCGGCCGCGTGCCCTTGAGCCAGAGCTTGGCGGTGACGATGGCGGTGTCGTGCATCACCCGCACGGTGCGCGAATCGTCCACCACCACCTGCCGCTCGAAGCGCCAGGTGTTCTCGCGCGCCCGCTGCTCGATCTGCGTGCCGGGCACCACCGTGCCGTTCGAGAGCACCAGCGTCATCGCCGGGTGGTGGATGCGCGCAATCGTCGCGGCGTCGTTGCGCTCGACGGCCGCCTGGTACTGCACGTCCAGTTCGTAGACCGTCTTGCGGTCGGCTTCAGCATCCGCGGCCATGCACGCGCCTGCGGCCACGCTCGCGGCGAGCGCGCCGCCCAGAACATTCCATTGCATCGTCTTCACCCTGCCATGCCATCGACATGGCAGGCGACTCTAGGCCGCGGCGGCGCTTCGCGCTGTCACGATCTTGCGCAGCGCGGCAGCCTGGCCGAGGCGCGCCGTCCTGCGCAGCGCATCGGGCGTGATGCCGAAGCAGGCGCGGAAGCGGGCCGTGAAGTGGCTGTGGCTCGAGAAGCCGGCATCCAGCGCCACCGCGGTGATGTCGAGCCCGGAATCGAGCACCGCATCCAGGGCCCGCGCCAGCCGCGCGCGGGTGGCATAGCGATACACCGAGGTGCCCACCTCGCGATGGAAGACATGCGCCAGGTGGAACGGCGACACGCCGGCGAGCGCGGCGAGTTCGGCCAGCGTCCAGCGGCGCTCGGGCGCCGTGGAGATCGCCTCCTTCACGCGCTCGACCGGGTGGGCCTTGGACCGTGGCCGGGCCAGCGGTCGCATTGCGCCCAGCGTCGCCTTCAGCAGCCCGAGGCCAAGCTCCTCGATCTCGAGCGCATCCACCTCCGCCCGAGCGAACCGGCGATCCAGCAGGCTGCGCGCCAGGATCGCCGCCGGCGGCAGCACCGCGCGGCCGAAGGGCGTGGAGGCCTCGAAGCCCTCGCCGGACATGGCTTCGGGTGCCAGGCGCGCCAGGCCCTCGGCCGTGAAGCGCAGGGTCAGGCATTCGTCGCCGATGCAGCCCGGAAAGCTCAGCCGATAAGGCTGCCCGGACGAGAGGAACACGGCATGGTTCGGCGTGGCCACGACATGCTGGCGCGGGCTGGGGTGTAGCGCGAAGAGACCGGCCGTCGGCAGCGCCACGACGTTGACTTGCGCATGCTCGACCGGATGGCGCTGGTCGTCCGTCGGGCGGCAGGCGATGTGGCTGACGCTGAAGAGCGCGCCCTCGAACAGATCGCGGCGGACGATCCAGTTGTCGGCAGTTCGGCTGGCGGGCGGCATCGGGGTCCTGTTGGAAC
The DNA here is from genome assembly GCA_964641795.1 of uncultured Bordetella sp. GTDB lineage: Bacteria > Pseudomonadota > Gammaproteobacteria > Burkholderiales > Burkholderiaceae_C > Pseudaquabacterium. The sequence continues at coordinate 12,509 of CAZXLI010000038.1, forward strand.
AGCGCCGCCTACGATAGCCGCTTCTCGTGCATCAGCGCCCGGTGGGCATCGAACGATCAGGCCTGTGCCGACGGGGCGTGTCCGAACAGCTGCTCGAGCTCGCTGACCAGGCGGCCCACGTAGGCCACCGCGTCGCGGATCGGCTGCGGCGTGCCCAGGTCGATGCCGGCCATCTGCATCAGGTCGAGCGGCTGGCGCGTGCCGCCGGCCTTCAGCACCTCGAGCCAGCGGGCCACCGCCGGCTGGCCTTCCTGCTGCACCCGCAGCGACATCGCCGTCGAGGCCACCAGCCCCACCGAGTAGGTGTACGGGTACAGGCCCATGTAGTAGTGCGGCTGGCGCATCCAGGTCATGCGGGCGCCGTCGTCGATCTCGACCGTGTCGCCCCAGAAGGTCTCGAGGATGCCGCCCTTGAGCCGGTTCAGCACGGCTGCCGTGATGGCGCTGCCGCCTTCGGCCAGCGCATACACCTGGCGCTGCAGCTCGGCTTCCAGCAGATGGGTCACGAAGTTGTGGTGGTAGGTGCCCAGCACCTGCATGATCACCGAGCGGCGCAGCCGCGGCTCCTGGCTGCGCGCCAGGATGTGCTGGGCCAGCAGCATCTCGTTCATGATCGACGGCGCCTCGATGAACGGCATCGCCGGGCGCATGTTGGTGTAGCGCTGGTGCTGCATGGCCAGGTGGAAGTGCCCGCCATGGCCCAGCTCGTGGGCCAACGTGAACACGTTGCGCATCGTGTTCGACCAGGTGATCAGGATGTACGGGTGCACGCCGTAGGGCGACGAGCAGAACGCGCCGGACGATTTGCCGATGTTGTCGGCCCGGTCGATCCAGCGCCGGTCCACCGCCTGGCGCACGAAGTCGGCATAGTCCGGCCCCAGCACCGCCAGCGCCTCGAGGATCAGCCGGCTGCCTTCCTCGAACGACACGGGCGGGTTGTAGTCCGGATCGAGCGGCGCCTTGATGTCGCAGTACAGCAGCTTGTCCAGCCCCAGCACTTCGCGGCGCAGCCGCGCGTAGCGCCGCATGTGCGGCGCCAGCTCGGCCTGGATGATGTCGAGGATGTTGTCGTACAGCGTGCGCGGCACCTGGTGCGGCTGCAGCAGGTAGTCTTCGGTGCTGGCGTACCGGCGCAGCCGGGCCATCACCACGTTCTTGTTGACCTCGGTGGCGAAGGTGGCCGACCAGGTCTGGTTGTAGGCCTTCAGCCCGGCGCTGAACGAGGCCCAGGCGGCGCGGCGCACGCTGGTGTCGCGGTGACCTTCGTAGTTCGACTCGAAGGCATTGACCGAGTTGGCATGCACGGTGCCCGCGCCGTCGGTGAAGGGCGCGAACTGCAGGTCGCCGAACTTCGAGCGGCCATAAATCGTATAAGGCGCGTCCAGCACCTCGCCCAGCGCCGCCAGCGCATGCTCGGTCTCGGCGCTGAGCTGATGGGGGCGCCGCGCCAGCAGGTCGTCCAGGGTGGTCCTGAAGTCGGCGAGCCCCGGTTCGGCGGCCCGGAACGATGCCAGCCGGTCGGCAGGCAGGCCCAGGATCTCGGACTCGATGAAGCTCATGCCGGCCTCCGCCCGCGCGTGCAGCGCCATCACCTGCGCCATCGCGGCCTGGTGCCCGGGGTTCGTGCCGTCGCCCGCCTGGCGCAGGCGAGCGAACGTGCCGACGCGCACCAGCCTCACCTGCAGCGATTCCATCGCGTTCAGGCAGGCCAGCAGCGTTGCCGCGTCGCGGCCCAGCTGGCCCTGGTACGCGCCCAGCGCCGCGCAGGCGGCGTCGATCGCCTGGCACTCGGCCGCCCAGTCCGCCTCGGTGGCAAACAAGTCGCCCAGGTCCCAGGTGGTCTCGACGGGGACTTCATCGCGGGACAGGCGCTGGTTCATGGCGGTCATCCTTGACGAGATCCGGCAATCATCGCTCAGCTCGCCGGCGCCTCGACGGGGCGACCGGGCGCGGCGCCGCGCCCAAGAGGCCTGCGCAGCCCGCAACGGGTGCCGACTGGGTTCGGCACCGCACAGATGGCACCGCGCGGATGCGCGCACAGTCGTTCGCGAGACGCGGTCGACATGCTCGGCATCATCGTCCGACCCGCGCCGCATCGACACAGGCTTCCCCGGGGCAGCAGACATGCATGACATCAGGATCGCGGCGCTCGTGCCGGTCGCCGGCGGCCAGCGGCTCGTCCTCGGCGGCCGGCCATGCTGATCGGTCTCGGCCTCATGGCACCGATGGCGGTCACCGTCCTCGCGTTCGCCTTCGTCGGCGGGCTCCCTTCGATCCGCCCGGCGTCGGAGCCGTCGCGTGGCGAGTTGCTCTACACGACGCACTGCATCGCCTGTCACGGCACCGAGATGCATCGACGCGACCCAAGGCTCGCGACGGATTGGGACAGCCTCAAGGAGCAGGTCCGACTCTGGCAGGAACGGGCCCAGCTGCCATGGACCGAGAGCGATGTCGTCGAGGTGACGCACTTTCTGAACCGGCGCATCTATCGCTTCGGCCTGCCCACTGCGCAGGCGTCGCTGCGGCCTTAGGCGGCTACGCCATCGAGTGCCACAGCGCCGCACAGAAGTGGCACAGGCCCGCCGTCGTTCGTGAACCCGTTCTTCGCTGCGCGTCGGCAGGCATTCCGGTGAACTGCTTCTAGGCCAATGTCACGGACAGGTCCGTGCGCCATCCAACACGGGTGGCTTCGGCCCCGGGCGGCTCGGGAAGCTCGTGCCCAGGCCGTGCCTGTGCGCCCAGCGGATCGCACGGGCTCGCGCGGCGGAGAATCCGGCATGCCCCGCACCGCCCCCCGCCTGCTGCTGATCCTGACCGAATGGCCGCCGGCCGTCGGCGGCATGCAGACGCACGCGCGCCACCTGGCCGCTCACTTCGGGCGCCATGCCGCGGCGGTGGAGGTGCTGAGCTACCGCGTCACCGACCCCGCGCTGGCCGCCGCGGCGCAGGCCTTCGACGCGGGCCTCGGCCATCCGGTGCGGCGGGTGCTGTCGCGCCTGGGCTTCTGGCACAACCAGGCGCTGATCCGCCAGCGCATCCGCGCCTTCCGGCCCGATGCGGTGTATGCCTCGACGGTGTTCTACGGCCTGTTGCAGCCGCTGGCCGGCGTGCCGGTGGTGTGCCGCTCGGTGGGCAACGACGTGCTGCGCCCCTGGCTGGGCTACCCCTACCCCTGGGGCAGCCGCTGGGTGGGCGCACCGGCCGCGCAGCGGGCGCTGAGCTGGTGGCTCGAGCACGGCCAGCATCCGGCCTGGGTGGACCGGCTGTTCCGCGACGGACGCGAGCGCCTGATGCGCCGCTCAGCGGCAGCGCACCACGGCATCCTGGCCAACAGCCACTACACCGCCGGGCTGCTGCGCGACATCGGGGTCGACGACGGACGCATCGAGGTCGTGGCCGGTGGCGTGGACAGCGCGGCCTTTGCGCCGCCGCCTGGCGCACGCGCGGCCGCCCGCGCCGCCCTGGGCCTGCCGCTGCACACCCCGGTGCTGCTGACAGTGTGCCGGCTGGTCGAGAAGAAAGGCGTGGAAGTGCTGCTCGATGCGGTGGCGCGGCTGCTGCCGGTGTGGCCCGGCCTGCGGCTGCTGGTGGTGGGCGACGGGGCGCGGCGCCGCGCCTACGAGTCCTGCGCCGCACGGCTGGGCCTGGACGAAGCGGTGCGCTTCGAGGGCCGTGTTGCGCACGAGCAGATTGCACGTTACTACTGGGCGAGCGACGTGTTCGCGCTGGCCAGCTACGAGAGTCGCCATGCCGGCGGCGCGGTGCGCGACGTGGAAACGATGGGCCGCGTGATCTGCGAAGCCAATGCCGCCGGCGTGCCGGTGGTGGCCAGCGCCAGCGGCGGCACGCCCAGCGTGCTGCGCGACGGCCACAACGGCCTGCTGGTGCCGCCGGGCGATGCCGCGGCGCTGGCCGACGCCATCGGCACGCTGCTGCGCACGCCCGACCGGGCACGGCAGCTGGCCGCGCAGGGGCTGCGACGCGCGCAGCACGAGTTCGACTGGTCGGCCGTGATGGCGCGGCACGAAGCCGCGGTGGCGCGTGCGCTGGCCGCACCGGCCATTCAGGCCAGCAGCAGCGCAGGCCCGGACTGGTCGGGCTCTCACATTTAGTCCGTCCGCGCCGACCGGCAAGATCCCTTGGCGGCCGTGGCACCACTGCTCCGTGACGGAACAGCTTCGGTCCCATTGCAACGTACCGGCTGCTCCATCCTGGCAATTCGTCCCCGGGTTTGACGGCCCTCAATCTGCCACCGTCTTCGCGCCCTAGCCTGGGCCTTGGAAACCTCTTCTGTCAACCAAGGAAGCGCATATGAAGACCGTGAACCTCGTGCTCGGTGGCCTGGCCCTGACACTGGCAGGCACCCTGCCCGCGCGTGCGGACGACGCCGCCATGCTGAAGCTGGCCAACACCAGCGGCTGCCTGACCTGCCACCACATCGAACCCGGCGCCAAGGGCCCCGACGGGCTGGCGCCCATCGGCCCGGCCTGGCGCGATGTGGCGATCAAGTACAAGGGCGTCGCCGGCGCGGCCGACCAGCTGACGCACACCGTGATGACCGGCTCGAACCCCTACGCCAGCCACTGGAAAGGCAAGGTCAGCGGCCTGGCGATGCCGCCGAACGAGGTGGCCATCAGCCAGGCGGATGCGCAGAAGTTGGTGGGCTGGATCCTGGCGCTGGCGGCGAAGCCGTAGCGCCCGGCAGATCGCTGATATCGGCGGTCTTCAGCGTCAGCCCGTGCCAGTGCGCCAGCGGCCTCGTTGCGGGTTCGTCGAACGCGTACCACGTGATCGCCAGTTCGAGCATCCCTTCGCCGGGTAGCTCGCTGGCCACCCACTGCTGCACGGCCTTCGCCAAGGCCTGCGGCAGCGGCACGCCGGCGGCCGCAGGCGGGGCGCTTGGCACGGGGCCTCGTTCGGGCATCAGCAGCACGGGCTGGCGCGCGACAAGGCTCGTCGCGCCTGGCGGCCGCGCGAAGCTCAGATCGATGCGCGGCAGCGCGGCCCCGGCCTGCCCGGGGATGTGCAGCGCCTCGAACAGCCGCTCGAAGTGGTGGGCCAAGGGCTGCAAGGGTGGCGCGGACAACGCGGCCACATCGACCGCCAGCGCATGGTCCCCGAAGGGCAGGCACGGCGACGCCGGGCTCGCCGTCGGCGTGGTGTACACAAAGGCCGCATTCGTGGGCCGCGGCCGGCCGGCATCGTCGTGCAGCAGCACGGCATTGCGCTGGACGCGCGAACGGGCTTCGAAGCGCGGGCAGTCCATGATCGACAGACCCGCCAGCGTCAGCCGGCGCCACGGCAAGGCCAGTGCCGCCGCCTGGTCCTGCGGCGCAAGCGCCGCGCCCTGCAGTGGCCGCTCGACGGCCGCGCCATCGGTGGCGCTCAGGCGGAGGGCGTCGTATCCGCCGGCCGGGTCTGGCGGCAGGCACCAGGCCTCCAGTCCATTGGATTGATAGGTAAACACGACGGCCGACTCGGTGCCGGCCGCTTGCCGCTGCTCGCTCAGCCGGGCCGTGACCTGCGGCAGCGGCAGCGCCTGGGACGCAGATGGCCCGGGCTGCGGCACCCGCCAATCACGCCAGGCCGCCGGCAGCGGTGCCAGCAACTGCACAGCGTCAGCCGCCAGGGTCTGTGCGCGCTGCAGCGCCGCTGCATCGGCCGGCCGGGCCTGCCAGGCGTCGAGCGCCGCTTGCAGTGCCGGCTGCAGCCGCGGCCACAGTTGCCACCACACGGCCAGGTGGTCCAGCAAGTCCGCGTGCGAGGCCGGCGCAGGCAGCGGCGGCCGGGTCAAGCTTGGGGCCGGGCTTGGCGCCACCAGCTCGATCTGCAGCACGTCCTGCGCCGCCGCCGGCGGCGACACGTCCAGCCGGTACGCCCAGCCGAGCGATGCCGCGAGCCTGGCCGCCGCGCCGGCGGGCGGCAGCGGCAGCGGCAGCGGCAGCGGCTGCGGCAGCGCGGCCTGCGCCCCGATGGTGGGCACTGGCGGCGGCTGGCGCAAGGGCAAGGGCAGGTCCACCGTACCCAGCTCCGGCGCCTGCATCTCGGCGGCATGCGGGCGCAGCAGGTGCAACGCACGCGGCCCGCGCGCTGGCGACGGCAGGTCGTCGCCCGGCCACTCGATCGACAGCGGCCGCAGCTGCAGGTCCAGCAGCACATGCGTGCGGTCCGCGCGGTCCGGCGGGCTGAGCAGCAGGCCGAACCAGGCCGGCTCGGGCTGCAGGGGCAGGTGCACGTGGGCCTCGGCAACCGTCCGCACCGGCACTGCGCCGGCTGCGCCGGACTCGGTGGCGACGATGCAGGCACACAGCCGGGGCCCACCCTCGCCTGCGGCCGGCGCTGCCAGCCGGCCCTGCAGCTGCACCTGGACCTGGCACGCCGCACCCAGGCTTGCCACTTTGCTAACACCCGAAAGCAGCGTCTCCCGCAACAGACTCACGGCTTCGGCCCGCACCGCCTCGGCCGCCGCATCCACCGGATCGGTGGCGATCACCGGCTGCAGGGTGCCGGCCACGGCCGCCGCCAGCTCGCGCCGAATGCCGGCCAAGCGGGACTCACGGGGCAGCGGTCCGGCCTGCTGGCCCAGCGCCGTCAGCGCGTCGGCCAGCGGCGGCGCCAGCAGCTGGTCCAGCCCCTGCAAGGCCGACGGCGCCAGTTCGTCGAGCGACAGGTCGGTGAAGGTGCAGCACGTGCTGGCCGCCGGGTTGAGCCCCGCCTCGGCATCGAAGCTCGGCACCGCCACGTCCTCGCGCGAGAGCAGCCGGGTCGCCAGCGGCGCCGGCGCATGGCAGCGCACGGCCTGCATGCGCCAGCGCAGGCCACGCGGCTGCGTGCACAGGCGCAGCACCCACAGCGGCGGCGGCGCGCCGGCGTCATCACCGCCCGGCCCGTGGCCGCGGGCCAGCTTCAGCAGGCAGTCGGCCTCGGCCGTGGCCGCTTCGAAGGCCTGGGCCAGATCGGCCACCTGCTGCACCTGGCCGACGGCGCCCGGCGTGCAGCGCGGCGGCAGCCGGTGCGCCACGCGATGCGGCGCGTGGCCGTTGCCGGCGGACAGCTGCACCACCAGCTCGACCACCCACTCGAACAGGTCGAGCGGGTTCGAAGGCTCGATCGGCAGCTCGATCGTCTGCGGCACCGGGGCGGGCGCATCGCGGCCGGCCGCCCGCTCGGCGAACCAGGCGGCCGCGCCGGTGGCCAGCGAACGCAGGCAGGCCGCCTCGATCGGATGCTCGGCCCCGCCATCGAGCGAGCACCGCAGCGACCAGTGGATGTCCGTGCCGTCGAGTGCGCGCACCAGGGCGTCCCAGCGCTGGCGGTCGGCGTCCCGCCGCGCTGGCCGCTCCGATGGATGGCTAGGCTCCGGCACAGCCGCGGGCTCGATGCCCAGGTGCAGCCGCAGCCGCCGCTGGCCGGCCGCGGGTGCGCCGGCATAGTCGTAGGCCACCCGCAGGCCCGGCCACTGGGCCAGGTCGGCCAGCACCAGCGTGTCTTCCAGCAGCAGCGGCCGGTCGGCCGACAGGCGGGGCTTCGAGGCTTCGGGCATGGGCGTCATCGCGTGCCGCGGGGCACGGCGCTGCACAAGGTGCGCCGATTGCACCACGCGGCCTGCCGCAACGCCATGCGCGCGATTGACAAAGCGCAACGCGCGGGGTGTCGGGCGCGGCGGCAGCTTCAGAACGGCGGCGGCGTGGTGAAGTCGGTGTAGTCGAGCGTGCCGATCAGGCCGATGAAGATGGCGAACGGCACCTTCGCGCCGGGGCCGCTGCCATCGGCGTCGTAGTACAGCGTGTGGGTGCCGGTGGCGAACAGGATGAAGTCATTGGCATCGACCGGGCTGCCCTCGGCATTGGCACGGAACTCGTCGAAATCCAGGAAGGTTCGGCCACCGGCGAAGACAGCGGCAAAGATCCCGGGATCCAGGGCAATCCTGTCGGTGCGATCGGCCTCGAAGGCAACAATGGTGTCGACATTCGTGGCGGCATTCAGGGCGACATTGAAGACAAACGTGTCTTCCCCCCTGTCGGGACTGGCTTCGCTGCCGCCATAGAGCTGATCATTGCCCGCTCCGCCCGCCAGCACATCACTGCCGAGACCACCGCGGAGCGTATCGTCGCCATCGCCGCCATTCAGGCGGTCGCTGCCGGCACCGCCGTCGATCGCGTCCGGCCCGGCCGAGCCGGTGATCCTGTTGGCGGTCCAGGTGCCGCTGATCGGGCCGGCGTGGACGATGGTCAGCCCCGACAGATCGATGGGGGTGGTGGCCTGCACCTGGAGCGTGAAGCCGGCCATGTCCAGGATCTCGACGCCAGTGGTCGCGAATCCTCCGTCGCCCAGCGTCACGTCGGCGCTGAACCGCAGCACATCGGTACCGCTGCCCCCGTCGATCTCGTCGCCGGTCAGCTCGGAGCCGGACACCAGAAAGGTGTCATCCTGTCCGCCACCCTGGAGATGATCGGCGCCCAATCCACCCTGCAATGAGTCGGCGTCGAGCCCGCCGACCAAGGTGTCATCGCCAGCCCCTCCCAGGAGCACGTTGGGGTAGGCCGACGATCCGATGATCGTGTTGTTCGCATCGTCGCCCACGATGCGCCCCATGTTGACAACAGCCATGTTCGACAGGTCCAGCTCCGCCGTCCCCTTGACCACCAAGGTGTTCGTCCCGAGGTCGAGGGCTTCCACATTCACCATGGAGAACGTGGACATGTCCAGCGTGGCCGTGAGCTCACCGCCGCCGGCGAGGGTGATCTTGTCGAAGCCGGCCCCACCGTCAATGACATCGCCGACCTGCCAGTCAGAGTAGATCCTGAACTCGTCGTCGCCATCGCCTCCCAACATGGTATCGGCACCCTGACCACCAAGCATCCGATCATCACCGGCCATGCCGAACATCACGTCATCGCCAGGTCCGCCGATCACCGTGTCGTCGCCGTCGAGGGCGGCGATCACGTCTGCGCGGGCCGTGCCCTCCACCGCCACGTCATTGCCAGGTGTGCCGATCACCGTGGCGACGATCACGGTCACATCCGCGTCGTCCCGGCCTCCATACCCGTCGTCCACGGTGTACTGGAAGTGGTCGACGCCGGCAAAGCCCGCAGCGGGAACGTAGCGTGGCTGCGAGGTGACCGGATCGATCGTGACCGTGCCGTGGGCGCCCTGGGTCACCGCCACGACCGACAGCACATCGCCCTCCGCGTCGAAGTCGTTGCTCAATACGGAAACGACAAACTCGCTGTTGCGCAGGGTCGCGACCGTATCGTCGTTCGCAAGCGGAGCCTGGTCGTTGGTCCGCTTCTGAACCTCGAAGTGCTGCTGCGCGCCAGCCGCACCGCCCTGCCCATCGCTGACGTCATAGCTCAGCAGCACCTCACCCGCAAAATGCGCATCGGGCGTGAAGGTCCACTGGCCGGATGATGTCTCCACCAACTGCCCATGCGTTGCGCCGAGACTCGCGACCGACAGCGCATCGCCCTCCACATCACTGAAGCCCTGCAGCAGGTCGCTGGCCAGGATCAGGTAAGGCTTGCCCTCCTGCGCCGCTGCCAGGCTCGCCGTCGCGCTGCCCCGAGGCGCGTCGTTCACCGCCGCCAGCGTGAAGTGCTGATCGGCTTCCAGCGTGCCGCCATGCCCGTCGGACACCTGGTAGTGCAGGCCCACGCTGCCGTTGTAGTCGGCACCAGGCGTGAAGGTCCAGCTGCCGTTGCCCTGGTCGGCCAACTGGCCGTGCGTGGCCACCAGGTTCTGCACCGACAGCGTGTCGCCATTCGGGTCGCTGAAGCCGGCCAGCAGGTCCGCTGCCTTCACGAGGTAGGAAGTGTCTTCCGTGCCGTCGACCAGGTGCGCCGTGGGCTGTCCTGTCGGTGGCACGTTACCGGTCAGCGCATAGCTGCGCGCCAGCACCGCCTGGCCGTTGCCGGTGCTCCCGCGCGGGTCGGTGCTCCAGCTCAACGCCAGGCCGCCGCCGGCCAGGCTGGTGATCGCGGGCCACACGGTGTTGGTGGCATCGGGCACGCTGACGGCCATCTCGCCGTCGATGCCCACGCCCTGCGCATCGAAGCGCTGCGCGTAGAGGCTCCAGCCACCGCTGCCGTCGTGCAGCAGGCCGGTCCAGGCCACCGCATAGCCGCCATCGGCCAGCGCGGTGACGACGGGGGTGGTCTCGTCGTGCAGCAGCGTGGTGTTGACCCGTTCCACCGGCCCCCAGCCGGCACTGGCGCGGTCGTAGCGCTGCACCTCGATGGCGCTGGCGCCGTCCTGCGTGGCGGCCCAGACCATCACGATGTCGCCGTCGGCCAGCACCGCCACGTCGTTGGCCACGGTGCCGCCGGTGGCGTGCTCGAAGCTCTGCGTGCCTTGCGCGTCGAACTTCAGCAGTTCGCCACCGCCCGACCTGGCCACGTAATTCACGAGGTAGCCGCCATCCGGCGTGGCCACCAGGTCCGCGGCCTGCGGGCCCCAGCTCGGTAGCGCGAGCGCCGCGCCGCGGGGGCTGCCGTCGCGGTTGTAGGCCTGGATCTGCAGCGCCTGCAGGTTGTCCGGCGTGGTGGCCTGCCAGGACACCACAAAACCGCCGGCCGGTCCCTGCAGCGCGGCCACGCTGGTGTAGCGCTCCTGCACCGTCAGCCCGGTTTCGCCGAGCTGCAGCGTCGGGCCCGCGGCGTCGCCGGCGCCGTACAGACGCAGGTAGGCGCTGGCGTTGTAGCCCGCGCTGCCGTCGGGCCGCACATAGCTGGGCGCGCCCCAGGCCACGACATAGCCGCCATCGGCGAAGGTGGCGACAGAAGCGGACTCATCGAACGCGGTGGCCACCGGGGCCACCTCGATCTCGTTGCCCACCGGCTGGCCCGAGGGATCGAGATGCCGCAGGTAGATGCCGCTGGCGTTGTTGTTGCCGGCCATCCACGCGACCAGGCTGCCGCCGCCGGCCAGGCCCGCGATGTCGGGAAAGCTCTGGTAGCTGGCGCTGTGCAGGTTCACGCCCACCGGGGTCGGTGCGCCGCTGGCGGGCGCCAGCGGGGCGGGCAGCGCGCTCACCGCATCGACGACCAGGCTGTCGCTGGTGGCATGCGTACCGTCGCTGGCGGTCACTGTCACCCGCACCGGCGCGGCGCCGGCCGGCACCTGCGCGGCCACCAGCGCGTGCGAGGCCGGGTCGTACGACAGCCAGCTGCTGCTCAGCGGGTTGTCGCTGCGATCACTCAAAGTGACCGTGTATGTCAGAGACGGGCTGTCGGCATCGTGGAACCAACCAGCCGGCAGCGGCAGTGCCAGCGGCTGGCCGATCAGCGCATGCTGGTCGACCCAGGGCTGCGCCAGGTGAGGCCCGTCGGTGCTGGTGTACAGCCGGGCCGAGACGAGGTCGATGTAGTTGTAGCCCTCCGAGGTCCAGCCCACGCCGTAGCCATCGGCCAGCGCACTGATCGTCGGCGTCACCGGGCCGCCGGTCGGCAGCGCGGTCAGCGCGTCGGGGGCGGCGGACGTACCGTTCGCATCCCAGCGCTGCGACTGCACCAGGTACACGTTGCCGATCTGGCTGGTGGCCCAGGCCAGCACGCGGCTGCCGTCGGACAACATGGCCAGCGCCGGGTTCGACTGCTCGCCGGCCCAGGGCGTCGCGTCGGTCACCGGGCTGTCGGCATGGCCGGCGCCGTCGAAGTGCTGCGTGAAGATGTCGCGGCCCTGGTTCAGCACGCCGCCAGTCCAGGCCAGCCAGTAGCCGCCGTCGGGCGTGGCGGCCAGCGCGGCCGGGCCGCCGTCGGCCGGCAGGGCTTGCTGCAGCGGCACCGGCGCCGCGTCCAGCGCCTGGCCGCTGGCGTCGAAGCGCCGCAGCATCAGGTCGATGCCCAGGGCCTGCGGCACCTGCCAGACGACGACGAGATCGCCATTGGCCAGGCGTGTCATCGCAGCCTGGCTGCTGGCAGGCATGTCGGTCACCACCACCGGGCTGGGCAGCAGCGTGTCGCCGCCGGCGTCGAAGCGCTGCAGCGCCAGGCCGGTGGCCTCGCTGCCATCGGCGTTCATCACCTGCCACAGCAGGTCATAACCGCCATCGGACGTGGCCACGACGTTGGGCTGCCGCAGCTCGCCCACGTCGCCCAGCAGCACGCGCTCGTCGCCGGCGGGCTGGCCGCCGGCACTGAAGCGTTGCAGGTGGATCGCGGCCAGACCATCGGTCGGCCGCATCGTCCAGGCGACGACGAAGCCGCCGCCGGCCAGCGCGGCGGCCGAAGGCGGATCAACGTGCCCATCGGCCGGCGGCACCAGCTGGATCGGTGTGCTCGCGAAGCGCCCGTCCGGCTGGCGCGTGGCGCACCACAGGCCCGCATCCTGGTTCCAGACCAGCGCCGTGCCGCCTCCGGCCAGCCCGAGCATCACCGAGCCGACGCCGTCCTGCAGGCCCGGCTGCGCGACGACCTGTTCATCCTGCTGGTACAGCAGTGTGGTGGTGGGGCTGGGCATCGCATCCTCCGTCTTCGGCCACGCGATGACGGGCAGCGGAGCTGCTGCACCGACAGGCGGCCTGTTCCCCCATCAGACGGACGGCACGGTGCAAACCGGACATCGCGGTGGCTGACGCATGGACGGGAGTGGAATGACAATGGCCGCTGCCGGGCGAGGAAGATCCGGGGAGGCACTCATGGGATTCGACATCACGCATCGGCTGCGCAGGGCCGCGCATTGCTGGGTGCTGGCGATGGCCGGCGGCTGGCTGGTGCTGGCCGCACCGGTGGCCCGGGCGGCTGATCCGGTGCCGGCGGAGTTGTTCTTCAAGCGGCCGGCGGTGCTGCAGATGCAGCTTTCCCCCAGCGGCAAGCGGCTGGCGATCACGGCGGAAGTGAAGGGCCGCGTCGGCCTCTTCGCCATCGACCTGCAGAGCGGCGACTTCAAGGCCACGGGCGCGGCGCTGTTCTCCGATGTCGACGTGCAGTCCTTCAACTGGGTGGACGACGAGCGCCTGGTGTTCAGCGTCGTCGACCTGCAGGCCGGGCTCGGCGAGGACTACCGCGTCGCGCCCGGCCTGTTCGCGGCGAAGTTCAATGGCGACGAGCTGCGCATCCTCGTGGCGCGCCAGGGCGAGGGGTTCATTTCCAACGGCGAGCGTGCCCGTGCACTGACCTGGAACCACCAACTGCTGCACGTGCCGCTGCCATCGGAAGCGCGCGACGGCGCCCGGGCCGACGAGGTCATCGTCGGCCAGCTGTACTTCGACGGCTGGGAGCTGAGCCATGTCGAGCCGATCTGGTTGAACACCCGCACCGGCCGCTCGCGCCCGCTGGACAGCGCCGGCAGCCCGGACCACGCGCTCGACTGGTGGTTCAGCCCCCAGGGACAGCCGCGCGCGGTCCTGACGCGCCGCAAGGGACGCGATGCCCTGCACTGGTACCAGTTGCCGCGGGAGGGCCAGCCCGGGCGCTGGGTGCAACTGGTCGAAGGTCCGATGAACGCGCTGCCCTTTCGCCCCGTGTGGGTGGGCAGCGGCGAGGTGATGTATGTCGAACACCCGCAAGGTCCACGCGGTGAGGTGGTGGTGGCGCCGTTCGACTTCGCGCAGAACCGGCCTGGCACCGCGCGGGTGGTGGCGCCCGGATTCGACGTCAACGGCGAATTCGTCACCGACCCCGAAGGCCGCCAGCTGCTGGGCGTGCGCGTCGACGTCGATGCCGAACAGACCGTCTGGTTCGATCCGGTGATGAAGGCCCGCCAGGAACGCGTCGACGCCGCGCTGCCGGGGCGCGTCAACCAGGTCACCTGCCGGCGCTGCGGCAGCGAAGACGCGGTGATGGTGGTGCGCTCCTGGTCCGATCGCTTTCCCGGCCAGTTGCTGTTGTGGACCGCGGGCGGCGATGGCACCAAAGGCACCTGGAAGGTCATCAGCACGCAGCAGCCAGGCATCGACCCGCAGCGCATGGGCGCGCTCGACCTGGTGCGCATCGCCGCGCGCGACGGGCGCGACCTGCCGGTGTGGGTGACCCGGCCGGCCGACTTCCAGACCGGCCAGCCCCGGCCCGCGGTGGTGATGGTGCACGGCGGGCCGTGGGTGCGCAACGGCCATTGGCGCTGGGACCCGATGGCGCAGTTCCTCGCCTCGCGCGGCTATGTGGTGATCGAACCCGAATTCCGCGGCAGCGACGGCTACGGCGTGGCCCACCTGACGGCCGGCTACAGGCAATGGGGACAGGCCATGCAGGACGACGTGGCCGATGCGCTGCGCTGGGCCCAGGCCGAGAAGATCGCCAGCGACAAGGCCTGCATCGTTGGCGGCAGCTACGGCGGCTACAGCGCGCTGATGGGCCTGATCCGCGACCCGGCGCTCTACCGCTGCGGCTCGGCCTGGTCGGCGGTGGCCGACATGATGCTGTTCGTCGAAGGCGGCTGGTTCGTCAGCGACGATCTGAGCGCGAGCACCCGGCGCTATTCGCTGCCCGAACGCGTGGGCGACCCCGTGAAGGACCGCGCGATGCTGCTGGCCCACTCACCCGTGGAGCAGGCCGAGCGCATCCGGGCGCCGCTGCAGCTGATCTGGGGCGACCACGATCGCCGCGTGCCGATCGCGCACGGCAAGCGCCTGCGCAGCGCGATGCAGAAGGCCGGCCGCGAGCCCGAGTGGGTGGTCTACGAGGGCGAAGCGCATGGCTTTCGCAAGACCGAGAACCAGGTCGACATGGCGCTGAAGCTCGAGGCCTTCCTCGCCAAGCACCTGAAGTGAGCGTCCAGGTCACCGGCGACGGCGGCTCCGGCTTCAACGCGATGGCGATCGGCACCGCCGCGCGCCACCGCGTGCCGCTGCTGATCGTCGTGGCGAGCGACGGCTGCTGGGTGATCAAGGTGCGCGGCCAGCAGGCCAGGGCCCGGCCGGCAGCGGCCGCACCGCCGTCGGCTCGATGCCGAACACGCGCTTGTGCGTGCGCGTCAGGTGGGCCGAGTCGGCAAACCCGGCCTCGTGCGCCGCCTCGGTCCACGAGGCGCCGGCCATCACCGCCTCGATCGCCAGGTTGATGCGCAGCCACAGCAGGTAGGCGCGGAACGAGCTGCCGGTCTCGGCGACGAACAGGTGCCGGAAGCGGCTTTCGGACAGCGCGACCGCCGCCGCCACCTCGCCCAGCGCGAGGGGCTCGCGCACATGCGCGCGGATGTAGGCCAGCGCGCGGACCAGGCGCGGGTCGAGCGCGCGATCCGGCTCGGTCGTCGCGCCGCACAGCGCGGCCAGCGCCTGCTGCGCGGCCGCGACCATCGGCAGGCGCTCGGCCGACAGCGCGAAGGCCTTGAACAAGTCCTGCGCGGCGGCGCGGCAGGCCTCGTCCGGCAGCGCCGACACCGCCGCAACACCGAAGCGCTCGGCCAGCGCGCGGCCGGCACGGCTTTCCGGCTCGACGAACAGGTGCGCCATCTCGACGCCCTCGACCTCGAACTGGTGCGTGCAATGGCTGGGCACCAGCGCGCCGCAGAAGCTGTCCCAGCGGCCTTCGCGCTCGGTGCGGAAGCGGAACGCGCCATCGGGCGCCAGCGTCAGCTGGTGCGCATGGTGGGCATGCCATTCGGTGCGGCCACTGCCGCGGCCGATCCACAGGCTGCCGCCGTGCCAGAAGTAGATGCGCCCGCTCGAACTGCCGGTGCGCCCAAGGCGCGTGGCCGCGTCCGGCCGGACGCCGCCCAACTCAGCCGTTTCGTTCAAGTGCGTTGGGGTCCCGCTGCCCAGAATCCCGCTCATCCCGAAGCACCCTGCTGGAGTAGCACGATGAACCTTTCCCTCCGATTTGCCCGTCGCATCCGCCCCTTCGTCAGCGACGCGCTGCGCGCCGCGGCCTGGCACGACGCGCAGGGCGAGCCCGCACTCGCCTTCGCCCACCTCGAGCGGGCCCATGTGCTGGGCCAGGCCTCGACGTGGGAGCACGGACGGGTGCACTGGGCGATGTTGCGCTGGGCACTGTCGCACAAGGACGCCGCCGAGGCACTCGGGCAAACCTGGCGCCTCGTCGGCGCCTGGCTGAAGACCTGGCTCTGGGTGCCGGTGGGCAACACCGGCGGCGCCGATGTCAGCGGCTTCCGGCCGATGCCGGTGGCGCCCGAACTGCAGCAACTGATCGATGCCGCGCGCCGCTGACGGCACGCGCGGCCTGTCCCCTGCTTCATCCTCCCCGAACCGGAAACCCCATGATGTCGATCCACCGTTCTTCCTCCGCCGCGGCGCTGGCCGCACTGTCCGCCACGCTGCTGTTCAGCGCCTGCAGCACGCCGCCGGCCGACCTGGACCTGAGCCTGCAGCACCCCAGCGCGCAGGGCCGCTTCGTCGTGCGCCTGGAGCCGCCGGCCAGCGGCACGACCGTCAACCGCCTGCATGCCTGGCAGGTGCACCTGAGCACACCCGAGGGCGCGCCGGTGCCGCAGGCCCGCATCACGGTGGATGGCGGCATGCCGCAGCATGGCCATGGCTTTCCGACCCAGCCCCGCGTCACACGCGAGCTGCAGCCCGGCGTCTACGCGCTCGAAGGCATGAAGTTCAGCATGACCGGCTGGTGGGACATGCGGCTGGCGATCCAGTCGGCCACCGCCTCGGACACGGCCACGTTCAACGTGATCGTCGACGACAGCGGCGTCAAGCGATGACGGGGCCGCGATGACAACTGCTTCTTCTGCCCCCCGCAGCGCGCTGCTGCTGGTGCTGAGCACCGCCGTGGCCGCGTTGATGGCCGCCGCGCTGGTGACCGCCACCCCCGCCCACGCCCAGCCCGCCGCACGCGCCGACCGCTGGACCGAGGCCGAGAAGGCCACCCTCGCCGCGATGCGCCTCGCGGCGCTGCCGGCGGCACCGGCCGACCCTTCTAACGCGGTATCGACGCGGCCCGAGGCCGCCGCGCTCGGCCAGCGGCTGTTTGCCGACACGCGCCTGTCGAAGAACGGCCAGGTGTCCTGCGCCAGCTGCCATCTGCCCGAGCGCGCATTCCAGGACGGCCTGCCGGTGGGCCGCGGCGTGGGCACCGGCAGCCGGCGCACGATGCCGATCGCCGCTGCCGCGCACAGCCCCTGGCTGTTCTGGGACGGCCGCAAGGACAGCCTGTGGTCGCAGGCGCTGGGGCCGCTGGAGGATGCCGCCGAACATGGCGCCAACCGCGTGCAGCTGGCGCGCCTGATCGACACCCACTACCGGCGCGACTACGAGGCGCTGTTCGGCCGCTTCCCGGCGCTGCAGAACCTGCCGCCGGCGGCCAGCCCGCAGGGCACGCCGGCCGAGCGCCAGGCCTGGCAGGCGATGCCGGAAGCCCAGCGCGACGCGGTGAACCGCGTGTTCGCGAACCTCGGCAAGGCGATCGCCGCGTTCGAACGCACGATCGGCCCGCGCGCGTCGCGCTTCGACCGCTATGCCGACGCGGTGCTGGCGGGCGAGCGCGCCGGCCAACAGGCGCTGACAACACAGGAAGTGAGCGGCCTGCGCCTGTTCATCGGCAAGGGCCAGTGCAGCACCTGCCACAACGGCCCGCTGCTCACCGACCAGGCCTTCCACAACACCGGCGTGCCGCCGCGTGACCCGGCACGGCCCGACCCCGGCCGCAGCGCCGCGCTGGCCAGGGTGCAGGCCGACGAGTTCAACTGCCTCGGCCGCTACAGCGACGCGCCGGAGGGCGGCTGCCAGGAGCTGCGTTTCATCGCCGCGCAGGACCCGCGCCTGGAGGGCGCGTTCAAGACGCCCAGCCTGCGCCAGGTGGCCGAGCGCGCGCCCTACATGCATGCCGGCCAATTCGCCAGCCTCGAGGCGGTGGTGGCGCACTACCGGCGCGCACCGGCCGCGGCCATCGGCCGGTCAGAGCTGGCGCAGCCCGGCCAGCGCAGCACCGACCGGCAGGTGATCCGGCTCAGCGACGAGGAGGCACGGGATCTGGTCGCGTTCCTGAAGAGCCTGAGCGCCGAGGCGCAGCCCTAGCGTCAGGCGCGCCGGCGGCGCGCCAGCGCGGCTGCCGCCAGCCCCAGCCCTGCCAGCGCCAGCGTGGCCGGCTCGGGAACGCTGCCGCCACCCGAAGGGCTGCGGTTCGGCGTGGCGGGCAGCGGTGCGTCGTTGACCTGCACGCTGCTGTTCCAGTTGTTCACCACCACCTGCCCGTTGAACTGGCCCCAGCCGGGGTTCACGGTGGCGTTCAGCGCGAGCATCGAGGCATTCACGCCGCCATTGAAGGTGACGCTGGTGGCGTCCACCAGGTTGAAGATCACCTGGCCCTTGTTGAAGTTGGTGTAGCCGTGGTTGCCGAAGTCGACCGTGCCGCCATGCACGTTGATCAGCACCTGCGCGCCGGTGGCCAGGTTGTCGATCTGCAGGTTCTTCAGCAGGTCGGACGCGGCGATGTCGAACACCGCCAGGGTCTGCTGCGTGGCGTCGAAATGCAGCGTGCCCCACTGGTCGGCGGCGCTGGCGGTGTTGGTGAAGGCATCCCAGGCCTGCGACAGCTGCGCCAGGCGCGTGCGCTCGCCGCCGAAATCGAAGCCCACCGTGTGGCCCACGGGGCCGATCACGTTGCCACTGGCCACCGGGGTGTAGCTGCCACCGATCTGCGCGCCGCCCCAGATGGTGCCGCTGCTGAAGTTCAGGTTGCCGCCCACCGTCAGCCCGGTGCCGGCGTACAGCGCGCTCGACCCGGTCCGGGTGTTGATCGAGTAGCCGCTGATCGTGGCATTGCCGCCGACCGCGACACGGCCTTCCACGTCGCTGCTGCTGACGTTCATGTTGCCAAAGGCCAGCAGGTTCAGGCTGCTGTCCAGGCCCAGGTTCACCGGGGCGGCATGGGCCAGCGGGGCGGAAAGGGCGGCGGCAATCAGGGCAAGGCGGCGCATGGTTCGGCAGAGGTCGCAGAAGGCAAAGCGGGCGAGTGTAGAGAGCCCTTCAGCACCGCGTCACGCCCGGTTGCGGGGGGCCGCCGGCACCGACTGCGCAACAGTTCACGAGATCCGCGGCGGTACGGCTGGCCCCGCCACTCACATCCCGCACAGCTTG
The DNA here is from genome assembly GCA_964641795.1 of uncultured Bordetella sp. Classification (GTDB taxonomy): domain Bacteria; phylum Pseudomonadota; class Gammaproteobacteria; order Burkholderiales; family Burkholderiaceae_C; genus Pseudaquabacterium. Next base: position 31,485 of record CAZXLI010000038.1, read on the forward strand.
CGGAACGGCCCCAGCACCGCCTCGCCGCGGAAGGGCTTGACGATCCAGCCGGTGATGCCGATGTCCTTGCCGCGGGCACGCATGCCGGCGTTGTCCTCGGTGGTCAGCATCACGATGCGCACCGCCGTGTTGCCCAGGTCCTTGCGGATCTTCTCGGCCATCGTCAGGCCGTCCATGTTGGGCATGTTGATGTCGCTCACCACCAGGCGGATGCCGGGGTCGTCCTGCAGGCGCTGCAGGCCGTCGCGGCCATCGTGGGCCACCGCCACCTCGAAGCCGTTCTGCGAAAGAAAGGTGGACACGATCTCCCGCATCGTGTTGGAGTCATCGACGACAAGTACCTGGGCCATGGGTCGCGTTCCGTTCGGTTTTTAGAAGAGTTCAAGCTCGCCGGTGGCCGCCGTGGCGGCCGCGGGCTGGGCAAATTCGGTGAAGGCCTCGGCCTCGAACAGCAGGTTGAAGATGAAGCGCTGCACGATGATCAGCGGCCGCTGGCGCGGGCGCCGCGGGTCGGTGAGCTGGTAGCGGATGCACAGCTGCGGATCCTGCGAGCCGAACGAGATGTACTTCTGCTCGTGGTTGATGACGATCGGCACCTGCGTCTGCTGGTTCGCGAAGGCCTGGGGCGGGATGTAGCGGTTCTTGAACGCGCCCCAGATCAGGTTGGTGGTCTCGCCCAGCAGGTTGTTCAGCTCGCGGAAGCCCAGGTCGCCGCCCACGCCTTCGTAGCCCATGCCCTGGGCCATGCCCTGGCGCAGCGCGCCCTCCTCGGTCTGCAGCATCATGTAGCCGCGGCACCAGGTGCTCTCCAGCGCGATCAGCGTCGACACCTGGCCGTAGATGATGCGGTCGTGCACCACGTAGGGCGGCTCGGCCTCGACCTCGGCATTCGGGAACATCGAGCGCAGCGCGTTCATCGACAGCTCGAGGATGCCGTTGACCAGCACCGTCGGGTAGCGCAGGCCGAACAGGCTGCGGCCGATGTGGGCGCGCAGCGCCTCGATGTCGTCGGTGGCCCAGGGATGGGTGACGGCGCGCAGCTCGTCGGCCTTCAGCTCGCGGCCGGTGGTGCGGCGCAGGAAGATCGGCAGCTCGGGCCGCTGGCGGTGCAGCGCGATGGCCAGCTTCAGGCTGTCCGGCGCGTCGCAGGGCAGGTCTTCGGCCAGCAGCACGCCGGCCAGGTCCTTGTGCTGCGCCAGCGCGTCCATCGCGTCCGCCGCCGCGCAGGGCACGCTCACCAAACCCAGCGATTCGCAGAATTCCAGCAGCCGCGGGTACTGCACCGCGTCGTGCTCCAGCAGCAGGACCTTGGCGGCAAGGAAGGTCTGTTCGGCCATGTGCATCTGCGCCTCGATCGGACAAAGGGATGAGAAAGGCTGCCGAATCCGGCGGCCAGCCTCCTCGGTATCGGCCGCCAGGGCCCGAAGCTTGAGCGGCGGCCGGCGCGGCGGGCTCGCCGACAATCGCCGGACCCGCCAGCCTCGCCCCGCATGCCCGACAGCGCCCCGCTCCCCGCCCCGACCCCGCTGCCCACCGCCGACGAGTTGCAGACCTTGCGCACCGCAGCCGCGGCGGCCGATGCTTCGGGCCAGCTGCAGCCCGCGCAGACTGCGCTGATCCACGCCCGCGGCTGGCTGCGCATGCTGGCGCCGCGCGCGGTGGGTGGCGACGAATGGCCGCTGCCCGACGTGGTGCGCCTGGAAGAGGCGCTGGCCGCCGCCGACGGCAGCACCGGGTGGGTGGTGACGCTGTGTGCCGGCGCGGCCTGGTTCGCGGGCTTCCTGCCGCCGGCCCTGGCCCGTGCCATCCTGGCCACGCCCGAGGTCTGCCTGGCCGGCAGTGGCGCGCCGGGCGGCTGGGCCGACCTCACCGACCAAGGCTGGCGCCTGAGCGGCCATTGGGGCCATGCCTCCGGTGCGCCGCTGGCAACCCACTTCACCTGCAATGCCCGGCTGCGCCGCGACGGCCGGCCCTGGCTGGATGCGGACGGCCAGCCGCGCGTGCGCGCCTTCGTGCTGCCGGCCGCGCAGGTGCAGGTGCACGACAATTGGCACAGCATCGGTCTGAAGGCCAGCGCCTCGCAGGCCTTCACGATCGCCGATGCGCCGCTGGCTGCGGACCAGGCCTTCGACATCACCCCGGCCGCGGCCACCGCCGGCGGGCCGCTGTACCGCTTCCCGTTCCGGCCCTTCGCGTTCGTCACGCTGGCGGCCAACCTGCTGGGCATGGCCGGGCGCTTCGTCGAGCTGGCCATCGAGCTGCTGGCGCAGCGCGAGGCCCGGCTGCCCGGCGCCGGGCTCGTGGGCCACGGCCGGGTGGCCCGGCAGGCGCTGCACGGCGCCCGCGGCCGCTTCTACGATGCCCTGGATGCCGCCTGGCGGCAGGCCGAGGCCGGCACCGCAGTGGGGCCGGTCGACGAGCAGCACCTGGAGCAGTGCGCACGCGGCCTGGTGCACGTGGCGCGCGAGGCCGTCGATTCGCTGTACCCGCTGTGCGGCCTGCAGGCGGCCGACCCGCGCAGCGAGATCAACCGCGTCTGGCGCGACTTCCACACCGCCACCCAGCATGCGCTGTGGCTGCCGGCCGCATCGTGAAACCCCCGGCGCCCGAGCGGGCTTGATGTTCGACAATCCGGCACAGCTCCCCCGACAGCCTTCGATACCCCCGATGCCTCTGGTACCCCCCGCCTCGCCGCTGCGCCGCCGCCTGCTGCAGGCCGCCGCGCTGTCGCCAGCGCTGCCCTTCGCGCCGGCCAGCCCTGCGGCCAGCGCGCCGCTGGTGGTCGGCGGCCTGCCGGTCACCTGCAACCTGACGCTGCCAGTGGCCTGCGTGGCGCGCGGCGGCGCCTTCGAGTACAGCAAGTACAACGGCTGGCCCGAGATCAAGGAATCGCTGATGGCCG
>CAZXLI010000039.1:0-34308 GCA_964641795.1 uncultured Bordetella sp.
CCGGTCACTTCTTCGGTGACGGGGTGCTCGACCTGGAGCCGCGGGTTGACCTCGAGGAAGAAGTACTCGCTGCCGGCGACGACGAACTCGACCGTGCCCAGGCCGCGGTAGTTCACCGCCGCGGCCAGCTTCACCGCGTCGGCAAGCAGCCGCTCGCGCAGCGCGGCGGGCAGCCCGGCGCTGGGCGCCTCCTCGATCACCTTCTGGTGGCGCCGCTGGAGCGTGCACTCGCGCTCGAACAGGTGGATCGCGCGGCCCTGGCCGTCGCCGGCGATCTGCACCTCGATGTGGCGCACGTGCGGCAGGTAGCGCTCGACGATCATCTCGCCGCTGCCGAAGGCCTTCTCCGCCTCGCGCATCGCGCTCTCGATGCGCGTCTCCAGGCCATCGAGCGATTCGACCACCGCCATGCCGCGCCCGCCGCCGCCAGCCACGGCCTTGAGCAGCACCGGCAGCGGCATGCCGCGCACCGCGCGCGCCACCGCGGCGGCATCGGCGAGGCCGCCTTCGCTGCCCGGCACCACGGGCACGCCCACGGCCGCCGCCTCGCGCTTGGCCTGCGCCTTGCCGCCCAGGCGCTCCATCGTCTCGGCGGTGGGGCCGACGAACACCAGCCCGGCCGCGTCGAGCGCACGCACGAAGGCCGGGTTCTCGGAGACGAAGCCGAAGCCCGGATGAACGGCGTCCGCGCCGACGCGCCTGGCCGCCGCAACGATGGCGTCGATGCGCAGGTAGCTGTCGGCCGGTGCAGGCCCGCCGACCTCGACCGACTCGCCGATCTCGCGCACGTGGCGCGCATGGCGGTCGGCCGTGGAGTGCACGGTGGCGACCTTCAGGCCGAGACGCCGGCAGGTGCGCGCGATGCGGCAGGCGATCTCGCCGCGGTTGGCGATCAGGACCTTGGTGATGCGCTGCATGGCCCGGCCCTCAGAAACGGAACACGCCGAAAGGCGTGGGCTTGGCGGCGGTGCGCGAGGCCAGGTCGAGCATCAGGCCCATCACATCGCGCGTCTCGGTGGGGTCGATGATGCCGTCGACCCACAGGTTCGACGAGAAGTTGTCGGCGGGCTGGAAGTCCTCGTAGATCTTGCGCACCGGCTTCTTGAACGCCTCTTCCTCCTCGGGCGTCCACTCGCGGCCCTCGGTCTTGTTGATCTGCCGCCGCACCAGCGCCATCACGGTGGCCGCCTGCTCGGGCCCCATGATCGCGGCGCGTGCGTTGGGCCAGGCGAACATGGCGGTCGGGTTGAACGGCCGGCCGCACATCGCGAGGTAGCCGGCGCCGTAGGACGCGCCGATCAGGATGGTGTACTTGGGCACGTTGGCCGAGGCCATCGCGGTGATCATCTTCGCACCGGCCTTCGCGATGCCCGACTGCTCGGCGGCGCGGCCGACCATGAAGCCGGTCACGTCGGCGAGGAACAGCAGCGGGATGTCGCGCTGGCAGCACAGGTCGATGAAGTGCGCCGCCTTCATCGCGCTCTCGGGGAACAGCACGCCCTGGTTGGCGAGGATGCCGATCTCGTGGCCGTGGATGCGCGCGAAGCCGGTGAGCAGCGTGTCGCCGTACAGCGGCTTGAACTCCTGGAAGCGGCTGTCGTCGACGAGGCGCGCGAGGATCTCGCGCGTGTCGGTCGGGATCTTCGGGTCGCGGCTGATCAGGCCGTGAATCTCGCGCGGATCGTGCCGCGGCGGCAGGCTGGGCTGCTTGGTCCAGCGCGGCTTGGGCGGCTCGCCCAGCTCGCGCAGCAGCTCGCGCGTCAGCGCCAGCGCGTGGCGGTCGTCGCTGGCGATGTGGTCGGTGACGCCGCTCACGCTGCAGTGCATCTGCGCGCCGCCGAGCGACTCGCCGTCAACCGTCTCGCCGGTGGCCGCGAAGGTGAGCTCCGGACCGCCGAGGTACATGAAGCCCTGCTCCTTGACGATCACGATCTCGTCGCACAGCGCCGGGATGTAGGCGCCGCCGGCGGTGCACGGCCCGAGCACGACGGCGATCTGGTGGATGCCTTCCGCCGACATGCGCACCTGGTTGTTGAAGATGCTGCCGAACTGGCCCACGTCGGGAAAGATGTTGGCCATGTCGGGCAGGAACGCGCCGCCGCTGTCGACCAGCGTCACGCACGGCAGCCGGTGCGCCCAGGCGATCTGCTGCGCGCGCACGTGCTTCTTGCACGTCATGCCGTAGTAGGTGCCACCCTTCACGGTGGCGTCGTTGGCGATCACCATGCACGGGCGGCCGTTGATCAGGCCGATGCCGGTGATGATGCTGGCGCCGGGCGGCACGCCGTCGTAGAGCCCCTCGCCGGCGAGCATGCCGAGCTCGAGAAACGGCGAACCCGGGTCGAGCAGCACCTCGACGCGGTCGCGCGGCAGGATCTTGTTGCGCGCCAGGTGCTTCTCGCGCGCCTTGGCGGGGCCGCCGGCCATGGCCTGGCGACGCCGCTCGTGCAGCGTGTCGACGAGCCCGGCGTAGGCGCTCTTGTTGGCGACGAATTCCGCGTCGGCAGTCGACGCGCGCGGTGAGAGGATGGTCATCGGCAGCGCAGGCAAACGCACCCGCGGGACCTCGGCCCCGCGAGCGCACAGGGTTCAGGATTTGAAGACGGGCGCGCGGCGCGCTTCGAAGGCGGCCAGGCCTTCGCTGACGTCGTCGTTCATCAGCTCGCGCGAGATCACGTCCTGCTCGAGCTTCAGGCCGCCGGCCAGCGGCTGGTCGACGCCCTCGCGGGCCAGCCGCTTCATCGTCGCCAGGCCGACGCGGCTGCGCGTCGTCATCTGCTGGCAGTACGCCATGGAGGCCTCGGCCAGCTTGTCGGGCTCCACCACGTAGTTGACGAGGCCCCAGGCCAGCGCCGTCGGCGCGTCGATCCAGCGCGCGCTGTAGAACAGGTCAAGCGCGCGGCGCAGGCCCACGATGCGCGGCAGGCGCTGCGAGCCACCCCAGCCCGGCACGAGGCCATACTGGGCATGCTGGTCGCCGATCTTGAAGTCACTGGACGCGAAGATCACGTCGCAGGCCATCATCAGCTCGCTGCCCCCGGCCAGCGCCAGCCCCTGGCAGGCCGCGACCACCGGCAGCGGGCTGGCCTCGAAGCGCTGCAGCACGCCGTGGCCGTAGCGGATGAAGTGCTCGATCTTCGCGGCGTCGTGGCGCAACGACTTCACTTCCTCCAGGTCGGCACCGGTGCAGAAGTGCTTGCCCTGCGCGCGGATCAGGATGGCCCGCACGCCCGAACCCGGACGCTCGAACTCGTCGAGGGCGGCCTCGAAGGCACGGTGCACCGCGAGCGAGAGGCAGTTGAACTTCTCGGGGCGCGCCAGCTCGATGACGCCCACCGCACCCTCGCGGCCGACGGCGACCGGATCCGCGCCACTCACTTCTTGTTCTCCGCCGCGTACTGCACGGCCATCCGCCCGGCGCGCTCGCGCGCCACGATCAGCTTCATCACCTGCGCGGTGCCGTCGCCGATCTCCAGGCCCATCACGTCGCGCAGGCGCTGCTGGTGCGGCAGGTCCTTGCTCCAGCCGTAGTGGCCGAAGGTCAGGATGCACTGGTGGATGGCGTCAAAGCAGGTCTTCGGGCCCATCCACTTCACCATCGCCGACTCCGCGGTGTGCGGCTGCCCCGCGTCGCGTAGCGCGAGCGCGTGGAAGCACAGTTGGCGGCAGGCGGCGATGAGCGTTTCGTACTCGACGATCGGGAACGACACGCCCTGGTACTGCACGATCGGCGCGCCCATGGCCTGGCGCTCCTTCATGTACTCCCAGGTTTCGTCGATCGAGGCCTGCGCCGCGCCGATGCACTGCAAGGCGATCAGGATGCGGCTGAAGTCGAAGCCCTGCATCACCTGCGTGAAGCCCTTGCCCTCGGCGCCCAGCATGTTCTCGGCCGGCACGCGCACCTCGTCGAAGAACACCGAGCCGCGGCCGATGATCTTGCTGCCCACGTCATTGAAGCGCGTGCGCTGAATGCCCGGGCTGTCCATCGGCACCAGGAAAGCGCTGATGCCTCGTGCGCCCGCGTCTGGTTTGCCCGTGCGGGCAAACAGGATGATCGAGTCGCACTGGTCGGAGAACGTGATCGAGGTCTTCTCGCCCGAAAGAACGAAGTCCTTGCCGTCGCGCCGCGCCTTGAGCTGCAGGTTGGCGGCGTCCGAGCCGCCGCGCGGCTCGGTCAGCCCCAGGCCGATGATGGCCTCGCCGGCGACGAGGCGCGTGTTCCAGTGGCGCGCCAGCTCGGGGTTGGCGTTGCGGTGGATGATGGCGCCCATCAGCGAGCCGAGCAGCTGCGAGTAGCTGACGTTGAAGTCGCCGTAGGCGATCTCCTCGGTGATGATCCCGGAAGTCACGCCGCTCAGGCCCAGACCGCCGTATTCCTCCGGCATGTCAACGCCGATAAGCCCCAGCGAGCCCAGTTCCTTCAGCAGGGCGCGGTCGAACCCCGCCTCGGCCTCGCGGGCCTGGTAGCGCGGCTTGAGCTTCTCGCGCGCGAAGCGGCGGGCGACATCACGCAATGCGATCTGGTCTTCATTGAGCAGCATCTCTGACTCTCCTTGTATCGATGGGCGACGAAAGCAACGCGGCCGGCACGGTGGCGCGCCCTGTTTCGCGCTGGGCCGCTTGCTGACCACAGCCTGCCTCGGCTATCATATCACCGAACAGTCGTTAGTTAGTCGACAACCCAGACCAGATGATTCTCGGAGAGTCCGCTACCATCGGAGCCATCTGCAGCCTAACTGACCACCGAAATGTCAACCAAGACACGCGAAAAGCCAGCCGCCGCCGTGGAAGCCGACAGCGAGACACGAGAACGCATCCTGCTTGAGGCGGCCCGGCTGTTCCGGCACCACGGCTACGTCGCGACCACCTTGCGCGAGGTGGCCGATGCGGCGGGCATCAAGGCCGGCAGCATCTACTACCACTTCGAGTCGAAGGACCAGATCCTCGGCGAAGTGCTCGACAAGGGCATCCTCGCTGTCGTCGATGCGGTGCGCCGGCGCATCGAAGCGCTGCCGCCCAGGGCCACGGCCCGCGAGAAGTTCGCAGCGGCGATCGAAGGCCACCTCTGGGGCCTGCTGCACCATGGCGACTTCACGTCGGCCAACATCCGCATCTACGGCCAGATCCCTGCCGCGGCGAAGAACCGCCACCGCAAGATCCGCCGCGAGTACGCCGAACTCTGGGACCGGCTGCTCGAGGACGCCTTGCAGCGGGGCGAGCTGCGCGCCGACATCGGCATGACGATCGTGCGCCTGTTCGTGATCGGCGCGCTGAACTGGACGGTCGAGTGGTACAACCCCCAAAAGGGCTCCTTCGAGGACTTCGTCAAGCAGATCACGACGATCGTCTTCGACGGCACCTTCGTGAAGGACTAGTCCCGCGTGGCCGTGAAACCAGGCTGGGAGGGCCGCTTCTTCGAGGATTTCGAGGTCGGTGACGAGTACCGTCATCCGCTCGGGCGCACGATCACGCAGCAGGACAACATCTGGTTCACGCTGCTCACGCAGAACGTGGCCAACGTGCACTTCGACGCGCACTACGCGGCCAAGACGGAATTCGGCCGCCCACTCGTCAACTCCTGCCTCACGCTTGCGCTGGTGACGGGCCAGACGGTGATCGACGTCTCCTACAACGTGTTCGCCAACCTCGGCTGGGATGAGGTGCGCCTGCCGCATCCGGTGTTCGAGGGCGACACGATCTACGCACGCTCGACGGTGCTCGACAAGCGCGAATCGAAGTCGCGCCCGAACGTGGGCGTGGTCACGGTCGCCACCGAAGGCTTCAACCAGGACGGTGTGGTGATCTGCACCTTCAAGCGCACGCTGATGGCGTACCGGCGCGGTCAGGGCCCGGATCGGTCGCCGCCCGTGCCCAAGCCAACCCACTGACCCCCAACAGCGCGATCCGCGCGCCAGCAGCCGACGTGAACCAACAGGACATCATCGAACGATTCGGGCCGCGCGAAGCCATGGAGTACGACGTGGTCGTCATCGGCGCCGGCCCCGCGGGGCTGGCCACCGCGATCCGCCTCAAGCAACTGCGCCCCGAGGCCTCTGTCGTCGTGCTCGAGAAGGGTTCGGAGCCCGGCGCGCACACGCTGTCGGGCGCGGTGATGGACCCGCGCGCACTCACGGAGCTGTTGCCCGACTGGCAGGCACAGGGCGCGCCGCTGCTGCAGCCGGTGACCGGCGACGACGTGCTGTTCCTGTCCGAGACCGGTTCGACGCGCACGCCCGACTGGCTGGTGCCGCGCAACCTGCACAACGACGGCTGCTACGTCGTCTCGCTCGGCAGCGTGGTGCGCTGGCTGGCGCAGCAGGCCGAAGCGCTCGGCGTGGAGATCTTCCCCGGCTTTGCCGCCGCGGAGGTGCTGTACGACGAGCAGGGCGCAGTGCGCGGCGTGGCCACCGGCAACATGGGCCTGGGCAAGGACGGCGAGCCGACTGCATCTTTCCAGCTCGGCATGGAGTTGGTGGGCAGGTACACGGTGTTTGCCGAAGGCGCGCGCGGCCACCTCGGCAAGCAGCTGATCGCACGCTTCCGGCTCGACGAAGGGCGCGATCCGCAAAGCTTCGCCATCGGCATCAAGGAGCTGTGGGAGATCGAGCCGGCGCGCGCGAAGCCCGGGCTGGTGGTGCATACCGCCGGCTGGCCGATGACCGATTCCACCTTCGGCGGCGGCTTCCTCTACCACCTCGAGGGCAACAAGGTCACGCTCGGGTTCGTGATCGGGCTCGACTACCGCAACCCCTTCCTCAGCCCCTTCGACGAGATGCAGCGCTGGAAGACGCATCCGGCGATCCGTGCGCACATCGAAGGCGGCAAGCGGCTCGGCTACGGCGCGCGCGCCATCAACAACGGCACGCCGCAGGCGCTGCCGAAGACGGTGTTCGCCGGCGGTGCGCTGGTGGGCTGCGACGCCGGCTACCTGAATGCCGCGCGCATCAAGGGCAGCCACGCGGCCATCAAGAGCGGCATGCTGTGCGCCGAGGCACTGGCGCCGGCCCTCGCCGCGGGCCGCCAGCGCGACGAGCTCGCCGCCTACCCCGAAGCCTTCGAGAAGAGCTGGCTGAACGAAGAGCTGCGGCAGACGCGAAACTTCAAGCTCTGGTTCAAGAAGGGCAAGTGGGTCGGCAACCTGATGACCGGCATCGAGCAGTGGCTGCTGCCCAAGCTCGGCGTCGCCACCCCGCCATGGACGCTGCACGCCACCAAGCGCGACCACGAGTGGCTGCTGCCGGCCGACCAGGCCAAGCCGATCGCCTACCCCAAGCCGGACGGCAAGCTCGCCTTCGACCGCCTCGCCTCGGTGTTCGTCAGCAACACCAACCATGAGGAGAACCAGCCGGCGCACCTGACGCTGAAGAACGCGGTCGTGCCGGTGACGACCAACCTCGCCAAGTACGCTGGCCCTGAAAGCCGCTACTGCCCGGCCGGCGTGTACGAATTCGTGCGCGACGACGACGGCTGCGACCGGCTGCAGATCAACGCGCAGAACTGCGTGCACTGCAAGACCTGCGATATCAAGGATCCGACGCAGAACATCGTCTGGGTCACGCCCGAGGGCGGCGGTGGGCCGAACTATGCGGGCATGTGAGGCGGCAACACGATGAGCGAACCTACCTTCGGCCTGGACGACGCCGCGCTGGCGGCCCTGCCCCGCGTGTTCGACGCCGGCCTCTTCGACGGCCAGGTGGTGCTGGTGTCGGGTGCCGGCAGCGGCATCGGCAAGGCAATCGCCTTCCTGTACGCGCGGCTCGGCGCGCGGCTGGTGATCTGCGGCCGCGACCGCGCCAAGCTCGACGCCTGCGAGCCCTGGCTGAGAAAGCTCGGCAGCCCCGACGTGCTGGTGCACACCCTGAACATCCGCGACAGCGCTGCGGTGACCGCGCTCATCGACGCCACTTACGAACGCTTCGGCCGCCTCGACGTGCAGGTCAACAACGCCGGCGGCCAGTTCCCGAAAGCGGCGCTCGACATAAGCCCGAACGGCTGGAAAGCCGTGATCGACAACAACCTCAACGGCACCTGGTACATGATGCATGCGGCCGCGCAGCGCTGGCGCGACACCGGGCAGCCGGGCAGCATCGTCAACATCGTGCTCACCTTCCAGCGCGGCTTCCCTGGCGTCGCGCACAGCTGCGCGGCGCGCGCGGCCGTCACCTACCTGTCGAAGACGGTGGCGGTCGAGTGGGCGCAGCACGGCATCCGTGTCAACTGCGTCGCGCCGGGCGTGATCGAGAGCAGCGGCTTCCAGCACTACTCCGACGAGGCACGCCGCAACTTCTCGCGCGGCAATCCGATGCTGCGGCACGGCAGCGTGCAGGACATCGCGCACGCGGTCGTCTACCTCACCGGCCCGAGCGGCAACTTCGTCAACGGCGAACTGCTCAACGTCGACGGCGGCGGCATCCTGTGGGGCGACCTGTGGACGATTCCCCAGCCGGCCTACTTCACCGAGGGGCGGCTGGCATGAAGGCGAACGAGACCCAGCCGCGCTTCGGCCCCGGCGACACCGCGCTGTCGGAACTGCCCACCGTCTACCGCGACGATCTCTACGCCGGCAAGGTGGTGCTCGTGTCCGGTGCGGGCAGCGGCATCGGCAAGGCGATCGCCTTCCTGATGGCGCGCCTGGGCGCCACGCTCGTGGTCTGCGGCCGCAAGGCCGAGGCGCTGGAAGACTGCGCCGGCCAGCTGCGCGCGCTGTCGGGGCGCGAGGTGATGACCCACGCGATGACGATCCGCGACCCCGCGCAGGTGGAAGGCCTCTTCGACGCCGCGTGGGAGCGCTTCGGCAGCATCGACGTGCTGGTGAACAACGCCGGCGGCCAGTTCGCCGCGCACGCGATGGACTTCACCGACAAGGGCTGGAACGCCGTCATCGACACCAACCTCAACGGCACCTGGTACATGATGCAGAACGCCGCGCGGCGCTGGGTTGCGCAGGGCAAGCGCGGCGGCAGCATCGTCACCATCGCCGCGGCGGTGGACCGCGGCCTGACGGGCATGGCGCACACCGCCGCGTCGCGGGCCGGGGTGATCGCGCTGTCCAAGACGCTGGCGGTGGAATGGGCCGAGCACGGCATCCGCGTCAACTGCATCGGCGCGGGCGCGATCGAAAGCAACGGCTTCAACAACTACAAGGAAGAGAACATCGGCGGTCTCTTCCGCACCAACCCGATGAAGCGCGCCGGCGACGTGCAGGACGTGGCCGAGGCGGTGGTCTACCTCACCGCGCCGTCGGGCAAGTACATCACCGGTGAGACCCTCAACATCGACGGCGGCATGGTCCTGTGGGGCGACTTCTGGCCCGCCGGCATGCCCGACCACTTCAAGCCGCCGGCACAGGAAGCATGATGCAGAAGAACGACGTGGCAGCTCCCACGGGGGGGCCGCTGGCGGGCCTCCGGGTGATCGACATGACCGGCGTGGTGATGGGGCCGTTCGCCTCGCAGATCCTGGCCGACTTCGGCGCCGATGTCGTCAAGATCGAATCACCCGAAGGCGACACGGTGCGCCACATCGGCCCGAGCCGCAGCCCGGGCATGGGGCCGATGTACCTGGCGCTGAACCGCAACAAGCGCAGCATCGCGCTCGACCTGCGCAACCCCGACGCGCTGGCCGCGTTGAAGCGGCTGCTCGAAGGCGCCGACGTGCTGCTGTTCAACCTGCGCCCGGCGTCGATGGAGCGCCTCGGCCTCGGCTACGCCGAAGTGGCGAAGGTCAACCCGCGCATCGTCTACTGCGGTGCCTACGGCTTCGGCGAGGGTGGGCGCTACGCCGGCAAGCCGGCGCTCGACGACCTGATCCAGGGCGCCGTCTCACTGCCCTCGCTGGTGGGGCGCGTGACAGGCGAGCCGCGCTACCTGCCCACCAACCTGTGCGACCGCACCTCCGGCCTCACCGCCGTCTACAGCGTGCTGGCCGCGCTGTACGCCCGCCAGCGCACCGGCCGCGGCCAGGCCATCGAAGTGCCGATGTTCGAGACGATGACGCAGTTCGTCCTGTCCGACCACATGTTCGGCCAGACCTTCGACCCGCCGCTGGCCGACGCGGGCTACGTACGGCTGCTGGCCAAGGACCGCCGCCCGGCGAAGACGAAGGACGGCTACGTCTGCGTGCTGATCTACATCGACAAGCACTGGAAGAACTTCTGCACCATGCTCGGCCGCGAGGACATGCTGCAGGACCCGCGCTTCCTGAAGATGTCCGACCGCACGCGCAACGTCGATGCGCTGTACGCGTTCGTGTCCGAGACCATGCTCACGCGCACCACCGCCGAGTGGATCGAGGCGCTGACCAACGCCGACATCCCGGTCACGCCGATGCACACGCCGGCCAGCCTGATGGAGGATCCGCACCTGGCCGACGTGGGCCTGTTCGAATGGATCGACCACCCCACCGAAGGCCGCATCCGGCAAATGAAGGTGCCCGGCACCTGGTCGGACACGCCGCCGTCGATTCGGCGCCATGCGCCGCTGCTCGGCGAGAACACCCGCGAGGTGCTTGCCGAGGCCGGCTACGACGCCGACGCGATCGAGCGCCTGCTCGCCAAGGGCGCGGCGCGCGAGTCGGCGGCGCGCTGAAGCGCGGCATCGGCCGGGCGCCCGGCGCCGTGCCAAGGAGATCGTCATGCGCCACAGCAGCCAGACCGCCCAGTTCATGATCCGCAACGCGCTGCGGCGCCATGCGGACAAGACAGCACTCGTGATCGGCGCCGAGCGTTGGCGCTATCGCCAGCTCGACGACCTCTCGACGCGCCTGGCCGCGCAGCTGCGCGCGCGCGGCCTGCGCCGCGGCGACAGGCTCGCGCTGCTGCTGCGCAACGGTGTCGAATTCGTGGTCGCCGACCTCGCGATCTTCAAGCTCGGCGCGGTCAAGGTGCCGCTCAACGAGATGCTCAGCACGAGCGACGTGAGCCACATGATCGGCCACTCGGGCGCGCGCCAGCTCATCGTGCACCGCTCGCTCGCCGACCGGCTCGACGCCGCGGCGCTGGCGCAGACCGCGCTCGAGACGGTGGTCGAAGTCGACGATGCCGGGGCCGGCGTGGCCGGCGGGCGGCTCGACTGGCGCACGCTGCTCGCCGCGCCGGCCGAGGGCTTCCACTGGGCCGAGGTCGGCCCCGAGGACACCGCGTTCATCCTCTACACCGGCGGCACCACAGGGCGCTCCAAGGGCGTGCTGCATACGCACCGGGCGATGATGATCAACGGCCTGACGCACATCGTCCACGGCGAGATCGCCGAGACCGAGCGGCTGCTGCTGACGAGCCCGCTGCCGCACTCGGCCGGCTTCTTCCTGCAGGCCGCGCTGCTGCAGGGCGCGACCGTGCACCTGCATGCGCGCTTCGACGCCGCGGCGGTGCTCGAGGCGATCGCGCGCGAAGGCATTAGCTGGACCTTCATGGTGCCGACGATGATCTACCGCATGCTCGACGCCCACGACCCGGCGCGCCACGATGTGCGCAGCCTGCGCACGCTGGTTTACGGCGCCGCGCCGATCACCGCGCTGCGCCTGAAGGAGGTGCTGGCGAAGTTCGGCCCGGTGCTGCTGCAGCTCTTCGGCCAGACCGAGGTGCCCAACTTCGCCACCAAGCTGTCCAAGGCGGACCATTCTGACGACCGCTTCCTCGGCTCCTGCGGGCAGCCGCTCATCACCGCCGACGTGCGCATCGGCGGCGACGACGGCCGCGAGCTGCCCTTTGGCGAGGTCGGCGAGATCATGGTGCGCTCGCCCTACACGCTCGAGTGCTACCACGACGACCCCGAGAAGACCGCCGAGGTCTACGACGGCGAATGGATCCGCACCGGCGACGTCGGCCGCCAGCTCGCCAGCGGCCATGTGTTCATCGTCGACCGCTCGAAGGACATGATCATCTCGGGCGGCATGAACGTGTATTCGTCGGAGGTCGAGAACGCGGTGCAGGAGTTCCCCGGCGTGCGCCAGGTGATGGTCGTCGGCATCCCGCACGACGACTGGGGCGAGGCGGTGTGCGCCGCGGTCGTGCCCGCCGGCGAGGGCTTCGACACCGAAGGGCTGATGCGCCACTGCAGGCAGCGGCTGGCCGCCTACAAGGTGCCGAAGGTGATCGAACTGCTGTGTGAGATCCCGCTCACCGCCTACGGCAAGCCCGACAAGAAGGCCCTGCGCAGCAAGTACTGGGGCGACCGGACGCGGCAGGTGAACTGAGCAAGCGGCCTCACCACTGCGCCGAGATCACCGCGATCCCGAGCACCAGCAGCCCGATGCCGACCGCCTCGCGCCGGCTCACCCGCTCGCCGAAGAAGCACCGCGATACCCCGTAGCCGTACAGCACTTCGACCAGCGCGAGCGTGCGCACATCGGCCGCGTTGCGCAGCGCGAACGCGGTGAACCAGCCGAACGAAGCGAGCGCGCCGAAGGCTCCGGCCAGCGTGGAGACGCGCCAGGCGACCAGCGTGGCACGCAGCGCGGCGGGCTGCCACCACAGCAGCAGCGCGCAGATCGCCACGCTCTGCACCGCCTGCGCCCACACCAGCACGTAGGCCGCCGACTGCCAGGGCTGGAAGGGACCGAGCGACTGCGCCGCCGCGCGATAGCCCACCGCCGACAGCGCGAAGCCCGCTCCGGAGCCGATGCCCATCCACGCGGTCGCCCACCGCCCGGTGCTGTCCGCCGGCGGGCCTGCGGCCGGCGTGCCCGCGGCCGGCGCCGCCAGCAGCCACAGCCCGATGGACGCGAGGACGATCGCGCCGAGCGACTGTGGGCCGACCGGCTCGCCGAGCAGGACCAACGAGAACGCCGCCACCTGCAGCACCTCGGTCTCGGAGTAGGCCAGCGCGACGACGAAGCTGCGCCGCTGCATCGCGGCGATCAGCAGGCCCGTGGCCACCAGCTGCGCCAGCGCACTGCCGCACACCCAGGCCACGAACGCCGCGCCAGGCGTCGGCAGCGCAATGCCGGCAGAACCGAACACGAGCACCAGCGCCAGCAGCGCGAATGGCAAGCCGTACACGAAGCGCACCGAGGTCGCCGCGAGCGTGCCGGCCGCCGGCACCAGATCTTTCTGCGCGGCGTTGCGCACGGTCTGGGCCGCCGCTGCCAGCAGCACGATGGGGATCCACAACCACGGCGTAGCGTTCACCGTGCCGTGGCGTCCGCGCGCGCCGGTGCGGCGAGCTGCACCGCGCGGTTCCAGGCCAGCATGCCGATCACGGATGCGGAGACTGCCGCATACGCCACCGCGGCGGCGAGGCCAGCCGACCAGTTCGCAGAAGACGACGAACCGTCGAGTCCCACCCACGCCAGCGTCAGCGGAACCGCCACGGTGGTTGCCAGCGCAGTCGCCTCGAGCAGCGGGCGGCGTCGGAAGACGCGCCGCGCGATCAGCAGCGAAGGCTGGATGTCATCGCGGAAGCCGCGGCCCAGGGCGATGTTGCCGGCCCAACACAGGCACGCGACGTTCACCCAGAGAAATGCGCGAAGACGCGGCGCGGCAGGCATGCAGCCGCGAGCGGTCAGCGCACGGCGCGCGGCGCGCCCGCGCGCAGGTGCCCGCCGGCGACCAGCGCGTCGATTTCGCCGCCGGCCACGCCCCAGCGCCGCAGCTGCTCGAAAGCCGCCGCGTCGTCGGTATGCGGTGCGCGCGGCACCCCGGCCGGCGTGCCGCCGAAGCGCGGCGCCACCGCGGGCTGCAGCACGCCGGCCGGAGACACGAAACTCTCGCGTGCGCGGTTGTGCGCGTGGGCGTGCGCCTCGTGCGGCGAAAGCACCGGCGCGAAGCAGGCATCGCTGCCCTCGAGCGCCTCGCACCACTGCGCGCGCGTGCGCGTCGCGAACACCGCGGCCAGCTGCTGCTTCGTCTCGGCCCAGCGCGTGCGGTCGTCGAAGTCGATCGCCTCGCCGGCCAGGCCGAGCCGCTGGAGCAGCACGACGCGGAACTTGGGCTCGATCGGCGCGATGCTGACGTACTCGCCGTCGGCGCAGCGGTAGACGTCGTAGTGCGGGGCGCCCGAGTCGAGCAGGTTGGTGCCGCGCGGGCCCTCGTGCGCACCGCTGGCGTACAGGCCGAAGAGCGAGGTCATGAGCATCGCCGCGCCGTCGACCATCGCCGCATCGACCACCTGGCCGGCGCCGCCGCGCTGCACCGTCCACAGCGCGGCCAGCATGCCGAACGCGAGCAGCAGGCCGCCTCCGCCGAAGTCGCCCACCAGGTTCAGCGGCGGCGTCGGCGGCGCGCCGGCGCGGCCGATGGCATGCAGCGCACCCGACAGCGCGATGTAGTTCAGGTCGTGCCCCGCCGCCGGTGCCAGCGGCCCGGTCTGGCCGAAGCCGGTGACACGGCCGTAGACGAGCTTGGGGTGCTGCGCCAGGCACAGGTCCGGGCCGACGCCCAGGCGCTCCATCGTGCCCGGGCGGAAGCCTTCGATCAGCGCATCGGCACAGCCGACGACGCGCCGCGCGAAAGCCACGCCTTCGGCCGCCTTGAGGTCAACCGACACCGTGCGCTTGCCGCGGTTGAGCAGGTCGAACCGCGGCGCGCGCTCGATGCCCAGCCCACTGGGCTGCATGCGGTCCAGCCGCAGCACCTCGGCACCCAGATCGGCCAGCACCATGCCACACATCGGCCCGGGGCCGATGCCGGCGAACTCCACCACTTTCAATCCCGCGAGCGGTCCCTGTGCCATCGTCATCGACTCCTACGCTTCATCCCAGCAAGCGGTCGAGCCGCTCCTTGCACTCGGCGAGCTCGGCCAGCATGTCCTGCACGACCTGGCGCACCGAGGTCTCCTCGCGCAGGTCGGCCACGATCTGCCCGACCGGGTAGGTCAGGAACTCGTTGGCGCGCACGCGTTCGACGCGCGTGCGCCCCTGCCCCCACCACAGGATGGCCTGCAGCGGCGCGGGCAGCGGCGCCGGCGCACCCGGCGCGTCCCACGCGTCGGTGAACGCGCTGCGCAGCGTGCGGCACGGCTTGCCGGTGACGCTGCGGGTGAGCACGGCGTCGTCGGCGCCGGCGGCGAACAGCCGCGCCTTGATCTCGGGGGTCACCTCGCTCTGCACCGACTTCAGCCACACCGAGCCGCACCACACGCCTTCGCAGCCCAGCGCCAGTGCCGCCGCGAGCTGGCGGCCGCGCCCGACGCCGCCGCCGCCCAGCACCGGCAGCGGCGCCACCGCGTCGACGATGCGCGGCCACAGCACCAGCGAGGTGGTGTCGCCGGTGTGGCCGCCGGCCTCGGTGCCGACCGCGATCACGAAGTCGCAGCCGGCGTCGCGGTGTCGGACCGCATGCTTGGGTGCTCCGGCCAGCGCCGCGACCTTGATGCCGCGCGCATGCGCCCGCTGCACCAGTTCGGGCGGCGGCGATCCGAGCGCGTTGACGATCAGGCGGATCGGGTGCTCGAACGCCTTGTCGAGCATCGCCGCGCTTTCGGCGCGCGTGAAGTTGAACGACGAGACGAGGTCGCGCTCGATGCGCGCGGCCTCCTGCGGCGGCAGCGGCGGCACGCCGGCGCGGTCGAGCATCTCGCGCACGAAGGCGAGATGCTCCGGGGGAAACAGCTGCTCCGCGTCGTGCTTGGCCTCGCCCTCGGCGGCGGTGTCGAAGGTGGTCGGCATCAGCACGTCCACGCCATAGGGCCGCCCGCCGATGTGCGCGTCGATCCAGCGCAGGTCTTCTTCCACGCGGTCCGGGTGCATGCGTGCGAGGCCGAGCACGCCCAGCCCTCCCGCCTTGGACACCTCGACGACGACGTCGCGGCAGTGGGAGAACGCGAAGATCGGCGCCTCGATGCCGAACATGGCGCACAGGGGGTTGTTGGCCATCGTCATAGGCGGTCCGTCGGATTGCCTGGTGGTCGAACGCAGGGCTATGATACGCGGGAACCCGATACCTAACAGTTGACCGTTTGGCTAGCATGCAACGATCGACCTGGGCCCGATCGACCCGCGCCGCGCCCCGAGTCCAAGAAGCGAGGTGAACCCATGAACCTGTCAGCGCCCGTCTCGCGCCGCGCCCTGCTGGCCTTTCCCCTGGCCCTTGCGGCAGAGGCAGCGCGTGCGGCCTACCCCGAGCAGCGGCTGCGGCTCGTGCTGCCGTTCGGTCCGGGCTCGGCCACCGACACCCTGCTGCGCATCGTCGCCGAACCGCTGCAGGCGGCGCTCGGCCAGAGCGTGGTCGTCGACAACAAGCCCGGCGCGCTGACCTCGCTGGCGCTGGCCGACGTGGCCAAGGCGCCGCCCGATGGCTATACCGTGGTCGCGGCGACGAACTCGATCGTGGCCAACCCGGCCGGCATCCAGCGCAGCCCTGGCTATGATGCGATGCGCGACTTCGCGCCGATCACGCGCATCGCGGTCACCTCCTACGTGCTCGTCGTCTCTAGCGACAAGCCCTGGAAAGACCTCAGCGAGTTGCTCGTTCACGCGCGGGCCCATTCGGGCAAGCTGAACTACGCCAGCGGCAACCTGGGCGGCCTGTTGTACGGCGGCATGTTCGCGCGCTCAGTCGGCACCGAGATGACCCACGTGCCCTACAAGTCCACCCCGCCGGCGCTGGTGGACCTGCTGGCCGGACACGTCGAGATGATGTTCACCGACCTCGTCACCGCGGCGGGCCAGGCCAAGGCCGGCAAGGTGCGTGCGTTGCTGGCCACGGCGCCGCAGCGAACGGCGCTGTTCCCCGACGTGCCGACGATCGCCGAATCGGGCCTGCGCGGCATCGCCGACATGCCGGCCTGGTGGTCGCTGTACGGCCCGGCCGGCATGCCGCGCAGCGCCATCGACAGGCTCAACCGTGAGGTCGTCGCGATCCTCGGCAAGCCCGAGATCCGCGCGCGGCTGCAGGCGCTGGGGCTCGAGGCCACGCCCTCGACGCCCGACGAACTGGCGGCGTTCACGCGCGAGCAGTCGCAGAACTACGTGCGCCTGGTCAAGGAGTTCGGCATCCAGCCGGAGTGAAGCGCATGCACGGCAGCACCCGCCCGTTGTGGCTCGGCGAAATCCGGCCCGGCATGCGCCTGGCGCTGCCGGCGTTCGATTGCAGCGCCGAGCTCGTGGCCGGCTACGCGGAACTGCTCGACGCCCGCCACCCGGTGCACGTCGACGCCGAGTACGCGAAGACGACGCGCTACGGCCGCCTCATCGTCCACGGCCCACTCGTCATCGCCAAGGTGCTGGCAATGCTCGGCGGGGTGTTCGGCGAGGCCCTGCAGGTGCTGCTGGGCGTCGGCGCGTGGCGCTTCTACGGCCCGGTGTTCGTCGGCGACCGCGTGGCCGTCGAGTGCACCGTGCTCGACGTGAGCGCAGCCAAGGGCGCCAGTGCGGGCTCGGTGGAGATCGAGTTCCGCGTGTTGGCCGCCGACGGCTCGCTCGCGCAGCGCGGCACGGCCAGCGTGCTGATCTCGCGCGCCGCGGCCGCAATAGCCTGATCCAACTCACGCATCGGACTGCACTGCCCATGCCACCAACCGAGCGCCGCACACCCGGCAACTCCGTCGACCGCGTCGCCTTTCGCGACATGGCCCGCAAGTTCGCCGAGCGCGAGATCAAGCCGCGCTGGCAGCAGGCCGACCGCGAGGCGAAGTTCCCGCGCGAGTTCTACGTCGCCGCCGCCAAGGCTGGGCTGATCGGCCTGCACATCCCCGAGGCGCTCGGCGGCGCCGATCTCGGCGTCACCGAAGAGGCGATCTCGATCGAGGAGCAGGCGAAGGCGAACCCGAACCTCGCCATCGTCGCGCTGATCCAGGGCGTGGCGGGTTCGCTGCTGGCCGAGCATGGCCAGGCGCTGCACCACGCGATGGTGCGCGAGAACATCGCCGGCGAGCGCCTGCTCGCGCTGGCCGTCACCGAGCCCGAGGCGGGCAGCGACGTGCAGAACCTCAAGACCACCGCGCTGCGCGACGGCGACGGCGACGGCGACGACTGGGTGCTCGACGGCATCAAGTCGTTCATCACGCTCGGCGGCGACTGCGACACCATGGCCGTGCTCGCGCGCACCGACCCGAGCAAGGGCCGCCACGGCATGCACTTCTTCGCCGTCGACCGCAAGACGCCTGGGCTGGAGACCTCGCTGATCAAGACCTATGCGAACCGCCCGGTGCCCACCTACCGCGTGCTGCTCAACGAAGTTCGCGTGCCCGAGTCGCGGCGGCTGACCGCCGGCTTCGGCGCCATCATGGAAGGCTTCAACCGCGAGCGCGTGATGGTGGCGGCGCGCTGGCTCGGCCACATGCAGACGGCGCTGGCCTGGGCGATGGACTATGCCAAGGTGCGCCAGCAGTTCGGCAAGCCGATCGGCGCCAACCAGAGCATCGCGTTCAAGCTCGCGCAGGGCCATGTCGATGTCGAGGCCTCGCGCCACCTGACCTACCACGCCGCCGCGCGCTGGGACAGCGGCGCGCCGGTCAAGGACATCATCCTCGACGTCTCGTCGGCCAAGCTGTTCGTCACCCAGGCCGTCTACCGCGTGACACAGGACGCGCTGCACATCGGCGGCGGCTGGGGCATCACCGAGGAGCTGCCGGCGATGCGCATGGCGCTGGACGCGCTCGTGGCGCCGGTCACGGTGGGCTCCTACGAGATCCAGCTGCGCGTCATCGCCAAGCAGCTCGGGCTGCCGTGCGAATGATGCGCCGCGCGATCCGGCAGGGAGGGCCCTGCGCTTGAAACCACTCGACCGCTCGCTCGGCCGCGTCGCCGCCGTGCTCGGCATGGGCGACGCCTACGCCGACAAGCAGAACGTGAAGGACCCGCTGCAGCTCGCCACCGAAGCGAGCTGGGCCGCGTTCCGCGACGCCGGCGTCCGCAAGGACCAGATCGACATTCTGCTGACCGGCCGCTCGCCGTGGGCCGACCGCCGGCCGCAGTGGAACAACATCTTCGCCTCGCACCTGCAGATGCCGGTGCGCATGACGACCGAGATCACCTTTCACGGCGCCGGCGTCAACGCCCTGCTCGGGCAGGCGGCCCTGGCCATCGCCGCCGGCGCGGCCGACCACGTGCTGTGCGTGCAGGCCGACGCGGTGGAGCTGTTCATCGATGCCACCGCCGTCGGTGCTGCCACCGACGCCTGCCCGCAGTTCGAGTTTCCCTACGGCCCGACCATCCCCACCATCTACGCCCAGCTCGCCAGCCGCTACATGCACGAGTTCGGCGTCACCGAGGAGGACTTCGCCGAGGTCGCGGTGCAGCGCCAGGAATGGGCCGTGCACCACCCGAAGGCGGCCAAGCGCCGGCACGGCCTGATCACGGTGGAGCAGGTGATGGCCTCGCCGTACATCTCGTCGCCGCTGCGGCGCTGGATGTGCGCGACCTGGGGCCCCGGCGGCACGGCCGGCGCGTTCGTCGTCACGAGTGCCGAGCGCGCGCAAGCCGCCGCGCGCACGAACCCGGCGATCCGGCCGCTCTACATCCGCGGCTTCGGCACCTGCACCACGCACGAGTACCTGTGCGAACGCATCAACCTGCGCAAGAGCAAGGTGCCGCTCGGCCCGCTGCCGGCGATCACCACCACCGGCGCCGCGCATGCCGCGCGCGAGGCCTATGCGATGGCCGACATGGCGCCCGCCGACATGCAGATGGCGCAGCTCGCGGGCAACTTCTCGCACACCGTGCTGGTGCAGCTGGAGGACCTGGGCTTCGCGCCCAAAGGCCGCGCGATGGACCTGGTGCGCAGCGGCCGCATGCGCCCGGGCGGCGACTTGCCCGTAGACACCAACGGCGGCTGGATGGGCTTCGGCCAGCCGGGCATCTCGGTCGCCGCCGACTCGCTGGTGGAGACCGTGCGCCAGCTGCGCGGCGATCCGCTCGGGCTGAAGGCGGCGAACGCACCGCAGCGCGCGATGACCTACTCCGCCGGCGGCATGCTGGCCTGCCACAGCGCGGTGATCCTGGATACCCAGGCAGCCTGAACCCCGACGCACATCGCTCACCGGAGACCGCAAGTGCTCGAACAAGGCGAGTTCGCCGACTACACCGAATCGTTCCCCGCGCCGCGCGTGACGCAGGACGCCCTGCCCTACTGGGCTGGCGTGAAGCAGGGGCGGCTGCTGTTCCAGCGCTGCCCGGCCTGCCGCGGCGCGATCTTCCCGCCGCGCTCGATCTGCCCGATGTGCGACGCCGGCGCGACGCCGGTGTGGGAGCAGTCCGAAGGCAGCGGCAGCATCTACAGCTTCTCGGTCGTGCACCGGCCGCCGTCGAAGGTGTGGCAGCCGCGCGCGCCCTACACCATCGGCCTGGTTCGGCTCGACGAGGACTGGTTCCTGTTCGCCGAGATCGAGGGCCGACCGGAAGACATGGCGATCGACCGGCGCGTGCAGGTGGGCTTCCCCGAGCGCGAGGTGCCGCTGCCGGTGTTCCGCCTGGCACCGCCGTGAACACGCCGTGAACAACCCGAAACGCCGGCTGTGGGACGCCACCACCGAGGCGATGGCCGCGGACGCGCGCGCCGCGATGCAGCTGCGCGGCGTGCGTTCGCTGCTGGCGTGGGCGGCGGCGCGCTCGCCGATGTACCGCGAGCGCCTGGCCGGCATCGACGCGCGCGCGGTGCGCACGCTCGCCGACTACGCCGCCGCGGTGCCGCTGACGACCAAGGACGACCTGCGCGCCGCGATGCAGCAGCACGGCAGCGCGCTGCCGCACCTGTGCGTCCCGCGCGACACGCTGGTGCTGGCGGGGCCGTCGGCCGGCACCAGCGGCCGCCAGACCTACCAGGCCTTCGACGCGCAGGACCTCGACCGCAACGTCGAGATGCTTGCCCGCCTGTACTGGGCCGCCGGCATGCGGCGCGGCGACGTGATGCACCTGCTGGTGACGCCGTTCACGCCGGCGGCCGACATCTTCCGCGAGGCGGCGCAGCGCGTCGGCGTGCGCTGGATCGTGCGCGACAACCACGAACCCGCGCAGGTGGCGCGCTACGTCGACGCCGCGCGCGCGCTCGAGCCGAGCTTTCTGCAGGCCGGCGTCTCGACGCTGCGGGCGATGGCGCAACACGCGCGTGCGCACCCGGCCGCCGACGCGCGCACGCTGCCCTACCGGCGCGCGATCCTGATGGGTGCGGCGCTGGGGCCCGAGGCGCGGGCGCAGTTCCAGACCGAGCTCGGCATCGAGGTGTCGACACTCTCGGGCCAGGGCTCGGACTTCAACCTCTTCGCCGGCGAGTGCGAGGCGCACGACGGAGAGCACTGGCACGGCGAGGATCTGAGCTGGGTCGAGGTCGTCGACCCGGCGAACGGCCGCGCGGTGGCCGACGGCGAGGTCGGGGAGATGGTCATCACCGACTTCTACCGCCGCGCCACGCCGCACCTGCGCTGGCGCACCGAGGACATGGTGCGCGTGCACCCGGGCACGTGCCGCTGCGGCCGCACGTCGCGCCGCTTCACGCTGCTCGACCGCGTGGCCAACCGCGTGGCGGTCGGCGATGGCGCGATCTACCCGTACCAGGTCGAGACCGCCCTGTCGGGCAGCGACGATGGCCGCAACCTGGAGTTCTCGCTCGTGCGCACACGCCCGGCGGCCCCGGTGCCTCCGGTCTTGGAGGTGCGCCTGCTGCGGCCGACCACCCTGGCCGACGCGGACGCCACCGCTCTCGCGCGGCGCCTGCAGGGCCACCTCGACGCCACGCTCGGCGTGCCCACGCGCGTGAGCCTGCACGACGACCTGCCCCGTGTCGGCTACAAGACCGTGCGTGTGATCGAAGACGCACCCGCCTGAAACCACATTGCCCAGAGGAACCGCGATGGACTTCGAGTTGAGCCCCGAGCAGCGCGCGATCGCCGAGACGACGCGCCGCTTCGTCGAGAAGGAAATGCCGCGCCAGAAGGTGCTGCAGTGGGTGCGCGAGAAGGTCGAGCCGCCCCAGGAGCTGTTCAAGAAGCTCGGCGAGCTCGGCTATTACGGCTTCCTGCTGCCCGAGGCTTACAGCGGCCTGGAGAAACCCGACCCGATGGGCATGCTCGCCTTCGTCGAGCAGTTCGCGCGCGCCTCCTCGGCCATCACCACCGCCTGGGGCCGCGCCGCGGTGATCCTCGCGCCGTTGGTCGCCCGCTTCGGCACCCAGGCGCAAAAGGACCTGGTGCTGCCGCGCGTGATGCGTGGCGAGGTGTTCATGGCGCTCGGCCTCACCGAACCCGGCTCGGGCAGCGACGCCGCGTCGCTGCGCACCACCGCCGTGCGCCGCGCCGACGGCCACTGGGTCATCAACGGCGAGAAGCTGTACTGCTCGCAGGTCAAGTCGGCCGGCTTCCTGATCCTGGCCGCGCGCACCGACCCGCAGGCGGTCAAGCAGGAAGGCATCACCACCTTCCTGATCCCCGACCCGGGGCGCAACCCCGCCATCAAGCTGACGCGCATCGAGACCATGGGCCTCGGCCCGGTGCCGACCTTCGCGGCGCACTTCGACGAGCTGGTGCTGCCGCCCGACGCGGTGATCGGCCAGGTCAACAAGGGCTGGCAGTGCGTGCTCGGCGGCCTGGACAACGAGCGGCTCTATCACGGCGCGATCGGCGTCGGCGCCTCGCAGGCGATCATCGACGAGGTCAGCGCCTACGTGAAGCAGCGCGTGCAGTTCGGCAAGCCGCTGTCCAAGCTGCAGTCGGTGCGGCACAAGATTGTCGACATGCAGCTGCGCGTGGAGGCAGCGCGCCTGCTCGTGTACCGCGGCGGCAGCGTGCTCGAGAAGACCAGCGCCTGCCACAACGAGGCATCGTTCGCCAAGGTGGCCGGCGCCGAGTGCTACATGCACTGCGCCTACACCGGGCTGCACCTGCTGGGCGGCTACGGCTACACGGTCGACTCGGGCCTGCCGATGCAC
The DNA here is from genome assembly GCA_964641795.1 of uncultured Bordetella sp. GTDB lineage: Bacteria > Pseudomonadota > Gammaproteobacteria > Burkholderiales > Burkholderiaceae_C > Pseudaquabacterium. The sequence continues at coordinate 22,796 of CAZXLI010000039.1, forward strand.
TTCCAGGACGCCAAGCTGTTCGAGATCGGCGGCGGCGCGATGGAGGTGCAGCGCGACATCATCGCCCGCGGGCTCGGCCTGTAGGAGCAGAACGGCCGATGGGCAAGGTGCTGACGCTCGCCGAGGCCGCCGCGCTGGCCGACGGCGCGGCGCGCGTCGCGCTCGGTGGCTGGAGCTTCAGCCGCCGGCCGCTCGCGGCGGCGCTGCACTGGGCCGCGCACGGCACGCGCTTCGACGAACTGGTGGTGCTGACGGGCGGCGTCGAGACCGACCTGCTGGTGGCCGCCGGCGTGCCGCGCAGGGTGCGCTCGTTCTACCTCGGCCTGGAGGCGCTGGGCCTCGGACCCGGGCTCAAAGGCGCCTGCGAGGTGGTCGAGGAGACCGAGACCTCGCTGATGCTCGGCCTGAACGCCGCCGTCGGGCATGCGAGCTTCCTGCCGCTGGCGCTGCGGCACGCGCGCGCGCTGGCCGAGCTGCGGCCGGAGCTGAAGCGCATCACCTGCCCGTACACCGGCGACGAGCAGCTCGCGATCCCGCCGCTGGCCATCGACGTGGCCTACGTGCACGCCTGGCGGGCCGACGCACGCGGCAACGCGGTCTGGCCGGGCCACAAGGGCGCCGACCGATTGCTCGCGCTCGCCGCGCGCCGGGTGGTGGTGCTGTGCGAGGAGCTGGTGAACGACGTCGGCGAGCTCGGCGACGGCGGCGCGCGGGCCGAGCTGACGGAGCCGCTCGTCAGCCACGTCGTGCATGCGCCGCGCGGCGCGGCCCCGGGCGCCTGCCTGCCCTGCTACGAGGCCGACTGGCCCGCGCTGCTCGACTACACCGCGCTGGAGCGCAACGCCGTCGCCGGCTGGGCGCGCGCGCGGCTGCAAGACTTGCGATGCTGAGAGCCGATCCTCTCGACGCGCCGCCCGACATCGCCGAGACGATGGTCTTCGCCATGAGCGAATGGCTGCTCGACGCCGAGGTGGTGCAGCTCGGCCTGGCGTCGGCGCTGAACCAGGTGGCGGCGCTGCTCGCGCAGGCGCGCGGCGGCGATAGCGGGCCCGCGCTCGAGGACCCGGCCGCGCTGACGCTGGTGCGGCGCCCGCGCCAGGCCTTCCTCGCGTGCGGCGAGCGCGCCGCGCTGGCCGGCGCGACCCGCCGCTTCGAGGCGCCCGAGTGGATCGAGCAGATGATGCCGCGCCTGGCCGGCCGCGTGCGGCAGTTCGTTCGCCCGCTGCAGATCGACGCACGCGGCCGCATCAACACCTTGCGCGTGGCGGGCCGCGACGGCAGCCACCGCCGCTTCGCCGGACTAGCGGGCCTGGCCGAGCTGGCCGCGATCGCGCAGCCCTTTCTTGCCTACCTGCCGCAGCAGGACCGGCGCAGCTTCGTCGATGCGGTGGATTTCGTCGTTGCCGACCCTGTCGCGATCCACGCGGCGGGTGGAGACCGCGCAGGCCGGGTGGTCCTGGTCACCGACCTCGCGGTCTTCGAGTTCGCGAGCGGCGGTGCGCGCGCGCTGAGCGTGCATGCAGGCGTCGATGCCGCGGTGCTTCGCGAGCGCACGCCGGCCGCGGTGACGCTGGACGGCGCGCCGCTCACGCCGCCGCCGGACCCCGCGCTGCTGCGGCGGTTGCGCACCGCCATCGACCCGCGCCGCGTGCGCGACATCGAGTTCGCCAGCGGCCCCGCGCGCCGCGAGGCGCTGCTGCGGCTGCATGCGCTCGAGGCGGCGAGCCCACTGCCTGACCTGCCCGACACGCCACCTCCATGAACCTCCATCGACGCACCCTCGGCCTCGCCGCCCTTGCCGCGCTTGCCACGGCCTCCGTTCCGCGCCCCGCGCGCGCCGACACGTATCCCTCGCGCCCGATCAAGGTGATCGTCCCGTTCAGCGCCGCCAGCGCCACCGACACGCTGGCACGCGAGGTCGGCGCGCGGCTCGCCGAAGCCTGGGGCCAGCCGGTGGTCGTCGACAACCGCCCCGGCGCGAGCGGCATGCTCGCCGCGGCTGCCGCCGCCAAGGCGCCCGCCGACGGCTACACGCTGTTCTTCACCAGCAACACGACGCAAGCCGCCAACCCCAGCCTGTACGTGAAGCTGCCGTACGACCCGGTGAAGGACTTCGCCCCGGTGGCACCGCTGGCGGTGGCCGCCAACCTGCTCGTCGTCAGCCCGGCACTCGGCCCGACGACCCTGGCCGAGCTGCTCGCGCTGGCGAAGTCGCAGCCGGGCAAGCTGAGCTTCGCGCACGGCAGCAGCCTGTCGCGCATGAACGGCGAGATGCTGCGCTCGATGGCCGGCATTCACATCGTCCCGGTGGCCTACAAGAGCAACCCGCAGGGCGTCACCGATCTGCTCGGCGGCCACGTGCAGCTGATGTTCGCCGACACCGTCACCGCGCTGCCGCACGTCAAGGCCGGCAAGCTGCGCGCGCTGGCCGTCGGCAGCGCCCGGCGCTCGGCGCTGCTGCCCGACGTGCCCAGCGTCGCCGAGGCGGGCGTTCCCGGCTACGAGCTGACCGGCTGGCTGGCCGTGTTCGCGCCCGCCGGGACGCCCGAGCCGGTGCTCGACCGCCTGCACGGCGAGATCGCGCGCATCCTCGCGCTGCCGGCGATGCGGGAACGCCTGCAGCAGCTCGGCATCGACGCACTGCCGGGCTCGAGCGCGCAACTCGGGGAGCTGGTGCGCGCCGAGATTCCGAAGTGGGCCCGCGTCGTCAAGGATGCGGGCATCCAGCCCGAGTGAAGCAGCCCGACGACGCCACCTGGAGAGACCGACCATGGCCGACATCCTGAAGGGCATCACCGTCCTCGACCTGACGCAGAACATCGCCGGTCCCTACTGCACGCAGCTGCTGGGCGACTTCGGCGCCGACGTGATCAAGGTCGAGCGCCCGCACACCGGCGACGACGCGCGGCGCTGGGTGCCGCCGGCCAGCCACGGCATCGGCACGGCGTTCCTGGCGGTGAACCGCAACAAGCGCAGCGTCGGCATCGACATCGGCGTGCCGCAGGGCCGCGACGTCGTGCGCCGGCTGGCCGACCGCGCCGACGTGCTGGTGCACGCGGTGCGCCCGGGTAGCCTCGAGGCGCGGGGCCTGGGCTACGACGACCTGGCGGCGACCAATCCGCGCCTCGTGTACTGCGCGATCAGCGCCTTCGGCGAGAGCGGGCCGCTGGCGCGCGAACCCGGCTACGACCCGCTGATCCAGGCCTTCACCGGCATCATGAGCGTCACCGGCCATGCCGACCGCCCGCCGGCGCGCGTGGGCGTCTCCGTGATCGACATGGGCACCGCGCTGTGGGCCTTCATCGGCACGCTGGCCGCGCTCTATCGCCGCCAGGAGACCGGCCGCGGCGGCCGTGTCTCGACCAGCCTGATGGAGACCGGCGTCAACTGGATGTCGTTGTTCCTCACGCACTACATGGGCGCGGGCTTCGTTGGCCAGCGGCTGGGCGACGTCACGCCGATGACCTCGCCCTACGAGTCCTTCGCCACGCGCGACGGCGCGGTGCTCATCACCGCGGCCAACGACAAGCTGTTCGCGGCCGTGTGCAGCGCGCTCGACATCCCCGACGTGGTGGCCGACGCGCGCTTCGAGAGCAATGCGTTGCGGGTGGCCAACCGCCCTGCGCTGCATGCGCTGCTCGAGGCGCGCACGGCGATGCACGCGACCGCCGAGTGCGTCGAGCGCATGCGCGCGGCCGGCGCGCCGTGCTCGCCGGTCAACACCGTGGTCGAGGTGCACGACGACGCGCAGGTGGCCGCGATGCGCATGATCAAGCCGCTGCCGGCGCCGCACCTGCCCGACTTGCGCGTCGTCGACGTGCCGGTGGCCATCGACGGCGAGAAGGCCAGCCTGCGCCACGCTCCGCCGCTGCTCGGCGCGCACACCGACGAGGTGCTGCGCTGGGCCGGCTACGCGGCGGCGGAGATCGACGCGCTGAAGGCCTGCAAGGCGGTGGGCTGACGACGATGGCACTGCCCGACTCGCTCACGCGCTGCCTGCGCCTGCCGCTCATCGCCGCGCCGATGCTGCGCGTCTCGGGCGTCGAGCTGGTGTCGGCGGCCTGCTGCGCCGGCGTGATCGGCGCCTTCCCCACTGTCAACGCACGCTCGCCGCAGGAGCTGGATGCCTGGCTGGCGCGCATCGCCGCCGACCGCGAGCGCGCCGGGCGGCCGACCGCGCCGCCCTGCCCCAACCTCATCATGCGGCGCGACCCCGAGGCCATCGCCGAGGACGTGCGCGTGCTGGTGCGGCAGCGCGTGCCGATGGTGATCGTGAGCGTGGGCTCGCCGGCCGCGGTGGTGGGCCCGCTGCACGATGCGGGCTGCCTCGTGTTCGCCGACGTGGCCTCGCTGCGCCACGCCGAGAAGGCGCTTGCGGCCGGTGCCGACGGCCTGGTGCTGCTGAGCGCGGGCGCCGGCGGCCAGACCGGCTGGGTCAACGGCTTCTCGTTCGTGCGCGCGCTGCGCGCCGCCTACGGCGGGCCGCTGGTGATGGCCGGCGGCATGCATGACGGCGCCGCGCTGTGGGCCGCGCGCGTGCTCGGCTGCGACCTCGGCATGATGGGCACGCGCTTCATCGCCACGCCGGAGAGCATGGCCAGCGACGCCTACCGCCGCATGCTGGTGGACAGCCGGCTCGACGACGTGCTGCTGACACGCGCCTTCACCGGCCTGGACACGAACATGCTGCGCCCGTCGATCCTGGCCGCCGGGCTCGACCCCGCAGCGCTGCCGGCGCCGACGCCCGAGGAGGCGCGCAAGGTCTTCGGCCCCGACGGTTCTGCGCATGTGCGCCGCTGGGTCGACGTCTGGAGCGCCGGGCACACGGTGTCGGGCGTCGACGCGGTGCGGCCGGCCGCCGAGCTGATCGACTGCATCGCCGCGGAGTACGCCGCGGCGCAGCGCGACACTGCCGCGCTGCTCGCCGGCAGCGGCGCCGGGCATCCCGCATGAATGCCCTCACGCGGCCTTCTGTGCGCGCCCGCAGGCCGGTCCGCCGAGGAGTCACGACCCTTGCGAGCCCTCGCCGCGCTCGCTGAGCGCCTGCCGCGCCGCGTCAAGGGCATGGCGCTCGGCCTCGTCGCCGCGGCCTCGTTCACGCTGCTGCACGCCTCGGTGAGCTACGCGTCGCGTGAGCTGCACGTGTTCGAGATCACCTTCTTCCGCTACTTCATCGCGCTGTTCTTCATGCTGCCGAGGCTCGTCCGCTCGCGCGGCGCGGTGACGGCACTGAGCTTCATCTCGCCTGTGTTCGCGTCGGTCGCGGCCATCGTGCTGCTGCGCGAGCGCTCCAGCCTGGCGCGCTGGCTGGCGGTGGCCGGCGGCGTCATCGGCATGCTGCTCATCGTGCGCCCGGGCGTCATCCCGTTGTCGGCGGGGCCGGTGCTGGCCATCTGCGGCGCGCAGGCCTGGGCGGTGTCGATCATCGTCATCAAGCTTATGTCGAGCACCGAGTCGAGCACCACGCAGGTCACCTACATGTCGATCGTCGTCACGCCGCTGACCTTGCTGCTGGCCGTGTGGGTGTGGAAGTGGCCAAGCCTGCAGATGATTCCGGTGCTGCTGTTCATGGCGGGCATCGCCACGGTCGGGCAGTTCGCGTACACCAAGTCCTTCCAGTACGCCGAGGCCACCGCGCTGATGCCGCTGGACTTCACGCGGCTGATGTGGGCCTCGCTGATCGGCTACGTGGTGTTCGGCGAGGTGCCGGACATCTGGAGCCGGATCGGCGGCACGATCATCTTCCTGAGCGCGGCCTACATCACCTTGCGCGAGTCGAGCGGGCGCGCGGCTCAGCCGCCGGCGACACCGCCGGGCGCGGACACGGCCGCCGCGCCGGCGGCGCCCCCCGGCGCGCGCCGGTGTCGTTAGTCAAACGCACTTGTGCGGCCGGTCGCACAGGCAAGCAACGGCGCCTTCATTCATTGCGGCTGGGCCTGATTGGCGACGAACCCCATCCGTCACTCCGGCTTCAGCCCCGAGGCTTTCACCACCTTGCCCCACTTCGCATGGTCCGCGCGGATGAAGGTCTTGAACTCGCCGGGTGGCATGGTCCAGGGCTCGTAGCCCATCGTCCTGATGGTCTCGAGCATGTCCCTGGAGCGCACGACCTTCACCGTCTCCGCGTAGATGCGCTCGACGAGTGCGGCCGGCATCTGCGCGGGCGCCACCAAACCGAACCAAAGGTCGCTGCCCGCTTCCTCGAAGCCGGGGTACCCCGCTTCGCGCAGCGTCGGCACGTCCGGCAGCACCGAGCTGCGGCGCGAGCTCAGGATGGCCAGCGCACGGATGCGGCCGGCCTTCAGCTGCGGCAGCACGGTGACCGGGATGTCGAACATGCAGGGCACGTGGCCCGCCATCACGTCGTTCAGCGCCGGGCCGCTGCCCTTGTACGGCACGTGCACCAGGGGTGCGCCGGTGAGTGTCTTGAGCAGTTCACCGGCGAGGTGATTGGTGGCGCCGTTGCCGCCCGAGGCAAATGTGGCGGCGGCCGAATTGGCCTTTGCCCATTCCACAAACTCGGTCACGGTCCTGGCGGGCACGTTGGCATTCACCACGAGCACATTCGCGTAGGACACGATCGGCGTGATCGGCGCCAGATCGGTCAGCGGGTCGTAGGGCATACGCTGGGTGACATGCGGGTTGATTGCCGTCGTGCCGGTGTGGGCGAAGCCGAGCGTGTAGCCGTCAGGGCTTGCCTTGGCGGCGATGTCGATGCCGATCGTGCCGCCTGCGCCCGTGCGGTTTTCGACCACGATCGTCTGCCCGACTGCCCCACCCAACTGCTTGGCAAAGGCACGCGCCAGTACATCGCTGGGGCCCCCGGCGGCGAAGGGCACGATCAGCCGCACGGGCTTTTGCGGCCAGTGGTCCTGCGCAAAGGCCGAGCGCGGCGGCAGCGCCAGCGGCGAAACGAGCGCGGCCCTGAGAAGCATCCTGCGGGTTGGGGTCATTGATGTCTCCTTGCGTCATGGCTGCGCCTGGCTGGCGACGCCTGAATTGACGAGTGCCTCGATCTCATCAGAGGCGATGCCGAATTCCCGCAGCACCTCGCGTGTGTTCTCGCCGGGCAGCGGCGCGTGAGACCGGTGCTGCGGCACGGACTCAGACCATTCGGTCGGGATCGCCGTCACGCGCAACCTCCCCTCGGTGGGGTGCTCGACTTCGCGCACGAAACCGGTGGCTTGCACATGCTCGTCGGCGAGCATGTCCTCGATGCCGGCCATGCGCGCGGCCGGGATGTCGGCCCGCTCGAACAGGCGCAGCCACTCGCCACACGTGCGTGTCGCCAGCACGTCCGCAAGAAAGCCGTAGACGTGATCGATGTGCGTGAGCCGGGCATCCTGGCTGCGGAAGCGCTCGTCGTTGGCGAACACCTCGGGCCGGCCGATGGCGTCGAAGAAGGTCCGCCACTGCTTGTCGTTGTAGACCATGGCGCACAGCCACCCGTCCTTCGTGCGGTAGGGCCGGCGGTCCCGCGCCAGGCTGCGCTGGTACCCCGCAGGACCCACCGCCGGTTCGAACTGGCGCCCGGCCAGGTGCTCGCCGAGCACCACCGACAGCATGCCCTCGAACATCGGCACATCGATGCGCTGCCCGCGCCCGCTGCGCTCGCGCTGGTACAGGCCGGTAGCAATAGCATTGGCCAGTTGCAGGCCGACCATGCGGTCCACCAGCACCATTGGCGCGTAGCGCGGCTGGTCCGCGCCGGCCTGCTGCGACAGCCACGGAATCCCCACCATGCCCTGGATCAAATCGTCGTACGCTGGCCGCGCCGCGTACGGCCCCTTCTGGCTGAAACCATAGGCCCCGACGTACAGCAACCGCGGGTTGACCTCGCGCAGCCTCTCGTAGCCCAGGCCCAGCCGCTCCATCGCCTGGGGGCGGATGTTGTAGACCAGCACGTCGCTCGCAGCCGCCATGCGAAGCAGCACTTGGCGCGCTTCCTCGCGCTTGAGATCCAGCACGACGGACCGCTTGTTGCGGTTGATGGCCAGATAGAAGTGGCCCATGTCCGCATGCCGCATCGGCCCGGACTTGCGCATCACCTCGCCCCCCGGGGGTTCGATCTTCACGACGTCGGCGCCGAACTCGGCCAGGATGGACGTGGCGTACGGGCCCATGACCACGCTGGTCAGGTCCAGCACGCGCACGCGGTCCAGCGGCCCGGCCATCGCGCCGTACCTCTCAGAGCCCGGCTTCGCGCAGCATCTCGCGCGCGGTGATGACCTGCAGGATCTGGCTGGTGCCCTCGTAGATGCGCAGCAGCCGCACGTCGCGGTAGAGGCGCTCGATGGGGTACTCCTTGATGTAGCCGTTGCCACCGTGGATCTGCAGCACGCGGTCGGCGATGCGGCCGGCCGCCTCGGTGGCGAAGTACTTGGAGCAGGCCGCTTCCATCGTCGTCTTGCGGCCGGCATCCCGGTCGCGCGCCGACTGCTCGACCAGCGCCTTGGCCGCCAGGTACTCGGCCTGGCTGTCGGCCAGCATGGCCTGGATCATCTGGAACTTGCCGATCGGCTGGCCGAACTGATGGCGCTCGACCGCGTACTTCGTTCCCTCGTGCAGCAGCCGCCGGCACAGGCCGACTGCCACGCCGGCCATGTGCAATCTGCCGTGGTCCAGCGATTTCATCGCGTTCTTGAAGCCCGTGCCCTCGGGGCCGAGCATGGCGCTGGCCGGCACGCGCACTTCGTCGAAGTTGACGTCGGATTCGTGCGAGCCCGCGAAGCCCATCTTCGCGTACGGCTTGGCCACCGTCAGCCCGGGCGTGCCACGGTCGACCAGAAACGCCGAGATGCCGTTGGCGCCGGAGTCCTTGCCGCCGGTGCGCGCGAAGACGGTGAACACGCCGGCGTGGATCGCGTTCGTGATGAAACGCTTGGTGCCGCTGATCACCCAGTGGTCGCCCTGGCGCACCGCCCTGGTCACGAGTGACGCGGCATCCGAGCCGCTGTCCGGCTCGGTGAGCGCGAAGGACGCCAGCATCTCGCCCGACGCCAGCCGGGGCAGGTACTTGCGCTTCTGCTCCTCGGTGCCGAAGTTGATGATGCCCAGCGTGCCGACGCCGTTGGTGGTGCCGAAGTACGAGCGGAAGGCCGGCTGCGCCCAGCAGATTTCCTGCACCACGCGGACCTCTTCGTAGACCGAGAGGCCCAGGCCGCCATAGGCCTCGGGGATGGTCATGCCGAACAGGCCGAGATCGCGCAGCCCCTGCACCACGCGCGGTGGGATTTCGCCGGTGGCTTCGACCTCGGGCTCGGCCGGCACCAGCATCTCGCGCGCGAAGCGCCGCGCGGCCTCGACCAGCAGTTCCAGTGTCTCTTCGCGTTCGCCCATGCTTTGCTCGGTGTTTTGTCGAACTCTAGGAAGTACTGGCGATATCCGTCCAATACTCTCTTGAGTGCTTGTGATATCTTTTTTGTCGTGAACCTGCAGCAGATGAAGCAGCTCGTGGCCCTGGCGGAAACGCTCAACTTCCGGCGCGCGGCCGAACGCCTGCACATGGCGCAACCCCCCTTGTCGGTGTCGATCCGGCGCCTGGAGGAGGAACTGGGAACGGCCCTGGTGGCGCGCGAGCGGAGCGGCATCCGCCTGACGGCGGCCGGCGAAGCGGTGCACGCGCATGCGCGGCAGGTCGTGTTCCACTGCGAGCAGGTCAGGCGCGCGGCGGCCAGCGCGATCAGCGGCACATCGGGGCGGCTGCGCATCGCCTTCGTCGGCTCGGCAGCGTATTCGCTGTTCCCGCGCGTGCTACCCGTGTTCCGCGAGCGCTTTCCGAGTGTCGAGCTCGAGCTGCGCGAGGGCACCACGACGCAGATGCTGCGGCAGGTCGAGCGAGGCGACGTCGACTTGGCGCTGGTGCGATATCCGGTAGTCGAGGCAACCACCGCACAGCTGCACCCGGTAGAGCACGACCTGCTCGTCGCCGCGCTGCCGCCGGGCTCTGCGCTGGCGCGCAAGCGCAGCCTGCGCCTGGGCGACCTGGCGGGCGAGCCATTTGTCGCCTATTCCGCGACGGCGGCGATGAACCTGCGCACTCAGGTTGTCACGGCCTGCCAAGCGGCCGGCTTCACGCCGCGCATCGTGCAGGAAGCTGTCCAGGTGCAAACCGTCCTCAGCCTGGTGGGCAGCGGCGTCGGGGTCGCGCTGGTGCCTTCCCTCAGCCGCATGCAGGCACCGGCCGGCATGGAGTTCCGCAAGCTCGCCGACACGGACAAGCGGCTCCAGACCGCGCTGGCCTTTGCCACGCACCCGCAGTACGAACCGGCGGCCGCGCTGCGGTTCCGGGAGGTGCTGGCGCAGATGGGTGGCGCCTCGACGAGCCGGTCAGCGAGCGAGCGGGATCGGGAAGATGCTGCTCAGGCCTTCGTGCATGTCGGCAGGGCCGAAAAGGCCTCCAACACCGCCGCGACGCCCGCCCGCTCCGGCGCGCGCGCGAAAGCCTCGATCAACTCGTAGGCCCGGGGCGGCACGCCGGTTTCGGCGCCGATGCGGCGCACCATGCGCGAGGTCGTGTCCCAGTCGAACGAAAAGTCGGCCACCGTCATGCGCTGGTCCTGCATCAGCTGGGCGCCATCGGCCGTCTCGGCCTCGATCACGCACGACAGCACCGTCACCGACGCGTCGGTGACGAGTTCGATGCGGCTGCCCAGCGCGTTGACCTCGGCGTCGTCGTAGGTCGTCATCGCGGCCATGCTTGGGGTGCCGCGCACCAGCGTGAGCGCGATGCAGAACGGGATGCTCATCAGCGTGCCGGAAATCGAGTCGAACGGGCCCTTGGCGTCCATGCCGGCGTAGCCGGTCTCGAAGGGGTTCATGCGCACCCGAACGCGCGCGAGCGACCGGCCGGCGATGCGCTCGCGCAAGACCATCGCACCCGTCACCGGCGTCTGGTTGAACGCGCAGACCGGGAACGGCTTGAAGGTGACGCGCATCACCGACCACTCGCGGCCCAGCCGCGCGAGCAGCGCCGGCGCGTCGCAGTCGGTGCGTGCGAAGGCGCGCACGAAGCCTGAACGGCCTTCGAACGCGCCCGGCGCCGAGCGCGAGCCGGCGCGTGCCAGCTCCGCCGCGGCCAGGCCGTTGCGGCTGGCGATGCCGACCTGGTAGCGCCACTCGTCGGTGCCGTCGGCGAAGGACTGCAGCGTGCCGCCGGTGAACGAGGCGGCGTTGGCCAGCGCCGCGCCGCTGCGTTCGGCGTCGAGCCCGAGCAGGTGCGAAGCCGCGGCGGCGGCGGCGATGGTCCCGTACAGCGGCGACGAGCGCAGTCCAGCGGGCGTCGTCTGCGGCCCATGGGCCTGCTCGAGCAGCCCGCCGACCTCGTAGCCCGCGATCAGCGCCGGCAGCAGGCGCGCAACCTGCGCACCCCGCGCCTCGACCAGCGCCGTCAGCAGCGGGATCATGATGGTGCCGAAGTGACCAGCGCCACAGGTGTCCTCCTGGGCGCGGCCGTGGAACAGCGCCGCGTTGGCGAGCAGCGCGCCGTCCACCGAGGTCTTGCGGCCGTCGCC
>CAZXLI010000040.1:0-34279 GCA_964641795.1 uncultured Bordetella sp.
CACCACGATGGTGTCGGCTTCGCTGGTCGAGAAGCACGGCTGGAGCCCCGCCGTGGTGATTCCGCTGGTGCTGGCCATGGGCACCGCATTCGGCGCGTTCATGGGGCTGCTCATCGAGCGCTTCAGGCTGCAGCCCTTCATCGTCACGCTGGCGGGCATGTTCCTGGCCCGTGGGCTGTGCTACCTGATCAGCATCGATTCGATCCACGTCACCGACGAGACCTACACCGCCATCGCCCAGCTGCGCATACCGCTGGCGCCGGACGCCGCCATCTCGGTGGGCGCCACGGTGGCGCTGGCCGTGCTGGCACTGGGCCTGTACCTGGCGCATGCCACGACCTTTGGCCGCACCGTTTACGCGATAGGCGGCCACGAGCAGTCCGCGCTGCTGATGGGCCTGCCGGTGGCGCGCACCACGGTGCTGGTGTACACGCTGTCGGGCCTGTGCTCGGCGCTGGCCGGCGTGGTGTTCACCTTCTACATGCTGTCGGGCTACGGCCTGCATGCCGTGGGGCTGGAGCTCGATGCCATCGCCGCGGTGGTGATCGGCGGCACGCTGCTCTCCGGCGGCGTGGGCACCCTGGCCGGCACGCTGTTCGGCGTGCTGATCCTGGGCGTGATCCAGACGCTGATCAGCTTCGACGGAACGCTCAGCTCGTGGTGGACGCGCATCGTCATCGGCGTGCTGCTGCTGGTGTTCTGCGTGCTGCAGCGGCTGTTCGAAAGCAAGAAGCGATCATGACCCTTCCCGCCTTCATCGGCATCGACTGGGGCACCACCCATCGCCGCGCCACGCTGCTGGACGGGCAGGGCCGGGTGCTCGACATCCGGCGCGACGACCAGGGCACGCTGGCCTGCCGCGGGCGCTTTGCCGCCGCGCTGCAGGGCTTGCTGGGCACCTGGCCGGCCGCGCGCGGCGTGCCGGTGGTGATGTCCGGCATGGTGGGCTCGACACTGGGCTGGCAGGAGGCGCCGTACCTGGATGCCGCGCAGCCGCTCGGTGACCTGCCGCGCCACCTGGTGCCGGTGGCCGATGCGCCGGGGCCCTGGTTCATCGTGCCGGGCCTGTGCTGGCGCGGCGAGACCGGCCGGGTCGACGTGATGCGCGGCGAGGAGACGCAACTGTTCGGCGCGCTGCACCTGCTGGGGGACCGGGCCGACGGCTGGGCCGTGCTGCCCGGCACGCACAGCAAGTGGGTGCGCCTGCAGCACGGGCGCGTGGTCGTGCTGCGCACCTACATGACCGGCGAGCTGTTCGCCCACCTGCGCGAGCGCGGCACGCTGGCGCCGCTGATGGCCGATGGCGGCGCCGCCGACGAGGCCGCGCTGTTCCTGCAAGGCGCCGGCGCGCTGCAGGACGAAGAGCTCAGCCATGCGCTGTTCGGCGCCCGCGCGCGGGTGATGGGCGCAGGCCAGCCGGCGGCCGGCAGCGCCGCCTACGTGAGCGGCCTGCTGATCGCGGCCGAATGGCGCGACGCACGGCGCGCCGGCCTGGACGCCCACCCGGTGCGCGTGATCGGCGAGCCTGCGCTGGCCGAGCGCCACGCCTGGTGCGCCGGCCACTTCGGGCTGCGCACCGACATCCTCGATCCCGATACCATCCAACAGGCGGCATGGCAGGCCATGGCCGATGCCTGCCGAAGCGCATGACGAATTCCACTGCACCGGCCGCGTGGCCCCCCGTTCCGCCCCTGGTGGCCATCCTGCGCGGCCTGCAACCCGAGCGTGCCGTTGACGTCGGCCAGGTGCTGTTCGAAGCCGGCTGGCGCGCCATCGAAGTACCGCTGAACCGTCCGGGCGCCTTGCGCTGCATCGAGGCGCTCGCCGCGCAGGCGCCGGCCGACGCGCTGATCGGCGCCGGCACGGTGCTGAGCCCGCAGGACGTGGAGGCCGTGGCCAGCGCCGGCGGGCAGCTGGTGGTGTCGCCGCACTTCGATGCCGAGGTCGTGACCCGCAGCGTGGCGCTGGGGCGTGTTGCCGTGCCCGGCGTCTTCACCGCCACCGAGGCCTTTGCCGCGCTGCGCGCCGGCGCGCAGGCGCTGAAGATCTTCCCGGCCGAAGCCATGAGCCTGGCCGGCCTGCGCGCCCTGGCCACGGTGCTGCCCACCGGCACCGCGCTGTGGCCCGTGGGCGGCATCGAGCCCGAGCACCTGGCGTCCTGGCACGCCCACGGCGCCACCGGCTTCGGCATCGGCGGCGCGCTGTTCAAGCCCGGGTTCGGGCTGGACGAGATCGGCCGCCGGGCCCGGGGCTTCATCGACGCCTGGCGGTCTCTGTCGCCTGCATGAGGCCGCCGCCCATCGCAGGCCGGAGCCGCCCCATGCCCGGTCGCCCGCTCGCGCCGGATTTCGCCCCGTCGATCGACGCCCCATGAAGAAGCCCTTTCTCCTTTCGCTGTTGCTGATCCTGCTGACCGCTGCGGCCCAGGCCGAAGTCCGCCTGTCCGAGGTCTTCGGCGACCACATGGTGCTGCAGCGGGACCGGCCCCTGCGCATTTGGGGGCGGGCCACGCCCGGCCAGGTGCTAACCGTCGAAATCAGTGGCCACACGGGCTCGGCGCGCGCCGGCGCGGACGGCCGCTGGCGCGTGCAGCTGGCCGCGCTGCCGGCCGGTGGCCCGCACCGCCTCGTCGTCAAGGGCGACCAGACCCTCGTGCTGAACGACGTGCTGATCGGCGACGTCTGGCTGCTGGGCGGCCAGTCCAACATGGAATGGCCGCTGGCCCAGACCGACACCGGCGCCCAGGAAGTGGCCTCGCCGCAGAACGCCCGGCTGCGCCACCTGCGCGTGCCGCTGCGCGCCAGCGTCAAGCCCGAAGCCGAGATCGCCGCGGCGCCCTGGGTCGTCGCCGAGCCTGGCAAGGTGGGGGAATTCAGCGCCGTCGGCTACCACTTCGCCCAGCAGATGCAGGCCGTGCAGGGCATTCCGATCGGTCTCATCAACACCGCCTGGGGCGGCTCGATGCTGGAAACCTGGATGAGCCGCGAGGCCGCGCTGCGCGACCCCGACCTCGCGCCCGCCGTGCGCAAGCTGCCGGACGACAACGAGACCTTCGTCGCGGCGCTGCTCCAGCGTGTGCAGTCGCGCGTTGCCGCCTGGCAGAAGAACCTGCCGCTGGACAACGTCGACAGCTCGGGCTGGGCAGCCGCCGCGGACATCGACGGCGATTGGCCGACGCTGCAGGCGCCGGGCCTGTGGGAAGGCCAGGGGCTGGCCGACGTCGACGGCGTCGTCTGGATGCGCAAGCGGATCGAATTGAGTGCGGCCCAGGCCGCCGGCGCGGCCACGCTGCACCTGGCCAAGATCGACGACTGCGATGAGGTCTGGGTCAACGGCCGGCAGGTCGGCGGCCAGTGCGACTGGGAACGCCCGCGCCAGTACGAACTGCCTGCAGGGCTGCTGCGTGCGGGGCCCAACTGGATCGCCGTGCGCGTCACCGACACCGGCGGTGGCGGCGGCATCCACGGCGGGCCCGGCGACTTGCGCCTGGATACCGCGGCCGGGCCGCTGTCGCTGGTCGGCGCCTGGCGTGCGCGCGTCGAGAAGCTCGTGCCGGCCGGCGGCCCCGTGGCCAACCAGGCGCCGGCGCTGGGCCACAACGGCCTCCTGGCGCCCCTGCAGGGCCTGTCGGTGCGCGGTGTGCTCTGGTACCAGGGCGAAGAAAACGCCGGCCGCGCGGCGGCCTATGCCGACGGCTTCAAGCGCCTGATCCAGGACTGGCGCCACCAGTTCGGCGACCCCCGACTGCCGTTCCTGTTCGTGCAGCTGGCCTCCTGGTTGCCGCTGGCCGACAACAACCCGGAGGGCAATGGCTGGGCCGAACTCCGCGCGAGCCAGGCAGCGGCCCTGGTGCTGCCCCACACCGGCATGGCCACGGCCATCGATGTCGGCGACGCCGCCGACATCCACCCGCGCAACAAGCGCACGGTCGGCCAGCGACTGGCCGCCCTGGCCCTGCACGAGCTGGGCTTGCGCGCCGCGCCCGCCACCGGGCCGCGCCTGGCCGGCCACCAGGCCCGGGGTGCCGAGTTCGAGCTGCGCCTGGACACCACCGCCGGCGGCCTGCGCACCGCCCGCAGCGGCGAGCCGCCGCGCGGCTTCCACCTCGCTGGCGCCGACCGCCGCTGGCATCCGGCCGAGGCCCGCATCGAAGGCGACCGCATCGTGCTGCGCAGTGCTGCCGTGCCGGCGCCTGTCGCCGCGCGCTATGCCTGGGTCAACAACGCCAGCGAAGCCAACATCGTCGGTGGCGACGGCCTGCCGCTGCCCCCGCTGCGCACCGATGACTGGCCGCTGTCGTCCGCCGGCCGCCGCTACGGCCACTGAACCCTTCGCTCGTCCCCTAGCGCCCAAAGAACGCGTCATCCGCTTGCCGGGTCTGGAGGATTGAACGGCCTACACTGCCGCGCATGAAGATCGGCCGCGAGACGCTCGAAGCCTTCAGCGTGCGGCTGCTGGCGCTGGACAGCCTGCCGGCCGATGTGTCCCCATCGCGCCTGATGCGGGAGGGGCTCGCCGGCCTGCGCGGCCTGGTGCCATTCGACGCGGCCTGGTGGGGCGAGAGCTCGGGCGGCATGGACGGCCTCGCCCCGCGCAACTGGCTGAGCGGCCGCATCAACCTCAGCGCGGATTTCGCGCGCGAGTGGAACCGGATCAGCACCTCCGACCGTTTCGCCCGTGAATCGATGCGACGCCTGGACGAGGTGGTGTGCGAGCTCGGCTACGCCGATCCCGAGCCTGCGGTCGAGGCCTTCTCGCGCCGCCACGACCTCTACCACGTGATGGCGATCTCGCGCGCGCTGCCGGGCAGCGGCCTGCTGCAGTTCGTCTCGCTGTACCGGCATCGCGCATCGCCGCCGTTCGAGCCGGTGCACCGGGTGCTGTTCGAGCACTTCAGCGCGCACCTCATGCAGCGTTGGAGCGCACGCATCGCCGCGCTGGTTGGCGACAGCGCCACGCCGGGCGATGGGCATGGGCTGGTGGACGATGCAGGCGAGTTCGTCTATGTCGGCGCGCGCCTCGCGCTGGCGCTGCGCGAGCGCTTCGCGCAGTGGGACGGCACCCGGCTGCCGGCCGATCTGGCCGACGCGGCGCGCAAGGCGCCCGCCGCGCTGAAGCTCGGGGCACGCCGGCTCTCCGCGCAACGCTGCGGCGACCTCGTGCTGCTGAGCCTGGTGCCGCAGCGGCGTGCTGCGCTGCTGCCGCCACGGCAGCTGAGCGTCGCGCTGCTGTACGCGGATGGCCGCTCGCACAAGGAGATCGCACGCGACACGGGCCTGGCGCCGACCACGGTGCGAACCTACCTGCGCGAGGCCTACCTCAGGCTGGGTGTCTCCGACAAGGTCGCGCTCGGCCGCGTGCTGGCCGGCCAGGCGGCGCGCCGGCGCGCGGGCTGACCCCTCCTCATTTGCAGAGGGTCCGACCCCACCGCCCTCGCTACGCTCGGCCCGTCCATGTCGGACGAGATCGGGAGACCTTGATGAGGGGAAGAAGGACAGGCGCCGCGCTGCTCGCGGCCGGGCTGGTGATCGTGGGCGTCATCGCCGGCTGCGGCGGCGGTGGCACCGAGCCGGCCGACGTCGTGCTGCGGGGTGGCAAGGTCGTGACGATGGACGGCCAGCGCCGCATCGCGCAGGCGGTCGCGATACGCGGCGGTCGCATCGATTTCGTCGGCACGGATGCCGAAGCCTTGAGCCGCATCGGTTCCCGCACCCGGGTGATCGAACTCGGCGGCCGCATGCTGATGCCCGGCTTCGTCGACGCGCACCTGCATGCGCTGGCTGGCGGCCGTGCGCTGCTGGTGTGCGACCTGGCCTACGAACCGCTGACGCGCACGCAGCTGGCCGCGCGCCTTCGGGCCTGCCTGGACGCCTCGGCCGGTGCCAGCCCCGATGCCTGGCTCGAAGCGGTCAACTGGGACCGCCAGTCCACGTCCGCGCTCGATGCCGACCCGACCCGCGCGCTGCTCGATGGTCTTGCGACCTCGCGGCCGATCGCGGTCACCTCGGCCGATTTCCATTCGGTGCTCGCGAACTCGCGTGCGTTCGCGCTCGCCGGCATCGATGCCTCGACGCCCGACCCGGCCGGCGGCAAGTTCCTGCGCGACGCCAGCGGCACGCCCACCGGCATCTGCGAAGACGCTGCCGGCTTCCAGCTCAAGGCCGCGATCCCACCGGACAGCGAGGCCGACCAGCTCAAGCAGGGCCGCGCCGCGCTCGCCGCCCTGCGCGAGCAGGGCATCACCACCTTCATGGACGCCGCGGCCGGCGAGCCGCACCTGCGTGTGTTCAAGGCCTTGCGCGCCAGCGGCGAGCTGACCGCGCGGGTGAACCTCGCGATCAACCTCGACGCGCAGAACGCCAACACGGCACCGGCCGACGAGATCGCGAAGGCCAAGGCGCTGGCCGCCCAGGCCGATGCCGCGGCGCCCGAGCCCGCACCCGGCGTGCGCGCGCGGGTCGTCAAGGTGTTCATGGACGGCGTGGTCAATGCGCCGGCCGACACCGGTGCGCTGCTGACGCCGTACCTGCAGAACGACGGCAGCGACGCGGCGCCGCAGTGGGTGCCCGGCAGCAACCTCGGCCAGCTGTACTACACACCGGCGTCACTGCGGGCCCTGATGCTCGCTGCGACGGACGCCGGGCTGGACATGCACCTGCATGCCACGGGCGACCGCGCGGTGCGTACCGTGCTCGACGCGGTGGCCGCGACGCGGCAGGCGCGGCCCGGCGCCGACTTCCGGCCCGCGATCGCGCACGACGAGACCGTTGCGGTGGCCGACTACCCGCGCTTTGCCGCGCTCGACGTGATGGCGACCATGTCGTTCCAGTGGGCGCAGCGCGCGCCCTACTCGATCGGCGACACCGAGAACCACCTCGGCGCCGAGCGCTTTGCCCGCATGGAGCCCTCCGGCAGCCTGCGCCGCAGCGGCGCGCGCATCGTGCACGGCAGCGATTGGCCGATCGACCCGTTCGACACCTTCCTCGCGCTGAAGGCCGGCGTCACGCGCTCGGGTGACCCGACCAACCCGCACAGCGCGGCCAGCCTCGCGCCGATCTTCGAGGGCCCGATCAACGCCGACCCGGCGCTGACGCGCGACGACGTGCTGGCCGCGATCACCATCCACGCCGCGCACCAGCTGCGCCTGGAACAGCAGGTGGGCAGCATCGAGGTCGGCAAGTTCGCCGACCTGATCGTGCTCGAGCGCGACTTCCTGACCGTGCCCGATGAGGAACTCGGACGCAACCGCGTGCTGCTGACGATGGTGGGCGGCCAGGTCGTCGCGGCGGTCGACGCCTTCGCCGGCACGCTGGCGCCGCAGCGCGCCGCACTGAGCGCGCGGGCCCGGGTGCTGAGCCCGCGCGGATCGACGGGCCATGCCATTCCCGCGCACGTGCCCGGCGCGCCGCACGGCCACGGCGACGGGCACAAGCACTGAGCACCCCCAGGGCCGGGCTGCGCCCAGCCCGCCCCCCGCGGGGGTCAAGCAAAGTGGCAAAGCCACATTTGCTTGAGAGCGGTGGCCCTGGCCCGGCGGGTCAGGCCCCGTCGCGTGGCGGGGCCGGTCCCCATTCGCGCTGGAGCACCTGCTCCACCGGCACCGGCGCGAACGGGGCCTGCCGCCGCACCGCCACCGTCCAGACCAGCGCGTACACCAGGCAGGCGGCCGACACGCCTGCGAACGGCCCGTACACCGCGGCCGCCGAGACCGTTGGCGGCGCAATGTCCGTCAGCGCGGCGAGGATGCCGGCCGACGCCAGCAACTGCGGCAGCGGGAACCACGGCGAGCGGAACGGCCGCGCCAGATCGGGCCGGCGCCAGCGCAGCGCCGCGAGTGACAGGTTGACCAGCACGTAGGCGGCCGACCAGGCGCAGACGCCGGCCAGCACCAGCGGCATGATGCGCGAGACGTCGCCATGCACCGCGATCGCGCCGGCCACCGGGATCGCGGCCGAGACCACGATGCCGAGCACCGGCGTGCGGTGGCGCGGGTGCAGCCAGGCAAACGCGCGCGGCAGCGCACCGTCGAGCGCCATGCCGTAGAGCAGCCGCGGCAGCGTGGCCATCAGCGTGTTGATCGTCGCGGCGCCGGCGAGCAGGAACGCCAGGCCGAGCCAGACGCGCCCGGCCGGGCCGAGCACCCGGCTCGCCAGCAAGGGCACGGCCTCGGGCGTCTCGAGCAGGTGCAGCGCGCCGTCGCCGAGCCGCGCATCGGGCACCTGCCGCACCAGGGCCACGCCCCAGAGCGTCGTGCACAGCCACACCAAGAGCAAGCCCAGGCCCATCGCCCGCGGGATGGTCCGGTGCGGCGTGCGCAGCGACGGCGCCAGCGGCGTGACGAACTCCAGCCCGAGGAACATGAACAGCGCCATGCCGACCAGCGAGAAGGCCGCGGCGGCATCGTTGCCGATGCGCGAGGCACCCAGGCCCGCGGGTGTGCCGGCCGCTGCGGGCATCAGCCATGCGCCGACGCCGAAGACCATCAAGGTCAGCCACATCGCGGCCGTGACGACGATCTCGACCCGCGCGAACAGCTGGATGCCGAAATAGTTCAGCGTCGCGAAGCCGAGCACCAGCGCGACGCCGACCAGCCAGGTCGCGTTGTGCGTGACCAGCACCGCGTGCAGGGCGTCAAAGTGCACCGTCGCCATCACGCCGGCGAGCACCGTCTCCGCGGTGCCGGCGAAGGTGTGCACCAGCAGGTAGGTCGACAGCGTGCCGGTGATCGCTGCAACGCGGCCCAGCCCGCACGCGATGTAGTCGTACACCGAGCCGGCCGTCGGCAGCAGCCCGGCCGCCTCGGCGAAGGTGGTGGCCTGCAGCGCCATCAGCAGGGCCGCGCCCAGCATCGCCACGAAGAACAACCGGCCGCCGAGCGAGACGCCGGCACTCGCCGTGAGCATCACGGGGCTGGCCATCACGAGCCCGACCGCAGTGGCCAGCGCGGTCGGAAAGCCGACGGCGTTGCGGCTCAGGTGCGGCGAATCGGGGGGCAGCGGCTTCGGGTTCACGTCGTCGGCAGGTCTTCAGGCCCGGCGGCTTGCCGCGCCGGCGCATGCTATCGCCGATCGTGATTCGCCCGCTCTGCCGGCGCGGCCCGCGACGGGGCGATGCCATCGTCGGCATCCCGCGCGTGTTCACAGCTGCCGGTTGGGGCCGATTCGCAATCCGCCCAGGCAGTGCCGATGATCGAGTGCCCGCGGTGCCGTCAGTGCACGCCGCACCGCAGGCGAATCCGCCTCGGTCTCTCGACAACGCACGATTTCAGAGGTGACTGTGAATCCCATGATGACCCCTGTTCGAAACCTGGCCGCATGCGCTCTCGCGCTCATCGGCATGACGGCCCACGCCCAATCCAACGTCACGGTCAGTGGCAGCCTGATGCCATCCAGAGCCAGGACTGGGCCTTCGATCCCTGGGAGAACTACGACCGCATCGCTTCGCCTGCCTGGGACCTCTGGCACTGGAATTACTCGGCCGATCCCGTCGGCGGCGGCTCGGGCCGGGTTGCCAATGCCGTCTTCTACGATTCGCCAAAGTTCGCCGACCTCTCGTTCCACTTCAGCGGCTCGCCCGAATCGCCGGCCGGTGCCGTGACGAAGACCCGCGCCGCAGCGCTGCTCTACAACAACGGCACGCTGCGCGCCCTGCTGGGCAGCGCAAAGAACAGCGCGGGCGCGACCGAGACTTCGATCGGCCTGCGCGGCAACTTCGGCGCGCTGTCGATGATGGGGCTGTACAACGTCAGCGAAACGGCAGCAGGCTCTAAGGCCAAGGTCACCTCGCTGGGAGCGATGTACACGCTGGGGCTGAGCACGCTGAAGGCCGGCTGGGGCCAGGCCGACGTGGCCGGCGTCAAGAAGGAACGCCTGGTCTCGCTCGGTGCCGGCTACGCGCTGTCAAGGCGCACGTCTGTCTATGCAGACCTGGCCTCGAAGCGCTTCGCGACCACGGGCACCAAGCAGACCTACGGCGCCGGCCTGACGCACAGCTTCTGAGGCTGGCGCGCCTTGGTGCACTTTCCGGCCCAGCCCGCGCTGCCCCGGCTGGCCGAGCCGCTCAACCGGACTGGCGCAGCACCAGCTCGGGCTCGGCCAGGTACACCTGCCGCTTGAGCGCCGGGTCGGCGATGCGCGCCATCAAGGCTGCAGCCGCATGTTCGCCCAGCTCGCTGGGCCGGATGTCCACCGTGCTCAGCGGCGGGTTCGAGTGTGCGGCGTCGACCACATTGTCGAAGCCGATCAGCGAGAAGTCGGTGCCGGCACGCAAGCCCTGGTCGCCCAGGGCGGTGAGGGCGCCGAAGGCGGTGATGTCGTTGTAGCAGACCGCCGCGCTGGGCCGCGGCCTGCGCTTGAGCATGGCCGTCATGGCGTCCCGTCCGCCCGGGCGGCTGGGGTCGGACTCGACGATGAGGTTCGGATCCAGCGAAATGCCTGCCGCCTCCAGCGCCCGGCCATAGCCGCGCAGCCGCTGCTCGTAGACCACGCCGGAGCGGCCGCCCAGGAAGCCGATGCGCCGGTGGCCGGCTTCGATCAGATGGCGTGTGGCCAGCAGCACGCCGCGCTCGTTGTCGGAGCCGGCGTAGTCGTAGCTGCCGCTGCCCAGCGAACGCACCATCACGACCAGCGGGATGCCCCAGGCCTGGACCTCCCTGGGCAAGGAGCGCGGCGTGCCCATTGCGGGGCAGATCACGATGCCCGCCGCATGGTGCTCGCGCATCGAGGCCAGCACCCTGGCCTGACGATCGAGGCTCTCGTGGGTATGCGCCATCAGCACGATGTAGCCGGCGTCGACCAGCTTGCGTTCGATGCCGACCAGCACTTCGGCGAAGAACGGATTCATCAGGTCGTTGATCACCACGCCCACCGTGTTGGACGACTGGCTGCGCAACTCGGCCGCACGCCGGTTGTAGACATAGCCCAAGCTGCGCGCGGCTTCGCGCACGCGCTCGGCGGTCTCCTCGCGGATCAGCGGGCTGTCCTGCAGCACCAGCGAGACGGTGGACTTGGACACCCCGGCCGCCCGCGCGACATCCATGATCGTGAGGGCCCGTCCGGGCCTGGCCGCTTTGCTTGGCATGACGTGTTGTGGATTCTCTGGTAGGCCGGCCGCCGTTGTCTTGGGATCGTTCCAAGCCTGGGACGGCTGCATCGTTCCAATCAGTCTAGCCGGAAGCGTGTCCGGGAGGCCTGCAAGCGCCCCCGCGCTCCCGCCGCCGGCGGCACCGGGGTTTTCCCTTGGTCGGCGCGCAGAGGCTTGCATTCGGATTGGAACGTTCCAATAATGCGTCATCGTCGAACAGGCAGCGAACTCGCGTCGCCGGCGGCAACGACTCCCACACGACATGAGCGAACACACCACCATCACCGGCTGGGGCCTCATTGGCGCCAGCCGCATCGCGGCCCAGCACATGATTGGCGCGATCCGTGCGCAGGCCGGTCATGAGGTCGTGGCCGTCGCGAGCAGCAGCGCCGAGCGCGCCGCGGAGTTCGCGAAGTCCCACGGCATTGCCGCGGCCCATGGCACGGTGGCGGCACTGCTGGCCGACCCGCGCGTGCAGGTGGTCTACATCAGCAGCACCAACGAACTGCACCATCCGCAGGTGCTGGCGGCGGCTGCGGCCGGCAAGCATGTGCTCTGCGAGAAGCCGCTGGCGCTGAGCCTGGGCGATGCGCAGGCCATGGTCGCCGCCTGCCGCGACGCGGGCGTGCTGATGGCCACCAACCACCACCTGCGCAATGCCGCCACCCACCGCAAGCTGCGCGAGCTGGTGCAGGCCGGTGCCATCGGCAAGCCCTTGTTCGCCCGGGTGTTCCATGCGGTGAGCCTGCCTGCGCACCTGCAAGGCTGGCGCATCCACCAGCCACAGGCCGGCGGCGGCGTGATCCTGGACATCACCGTGCACGACGCCGACACCTTGCGCTTCATCCTGGGTGCCGAAGCCATCGAGGCGGTGGCCCTCTCGCAAGCCAGCGGCATGGCCACCGGCGGCCTCGAAGACGGCGTGATGGCCGTGCTGCGCTTCGACAACGGCGTGCTGGCGCAGCTGCACGATGCGTTCACGGTCCGGCATGCCGGCACCGGCCTCGAGATCCATGGCGAAACCGGCTCGCTGATCGGCCGCGACGTGATGACGCAGCAGCCGGTCGGCGAGGTGCTGCTGCGCACGGCCGCCGGCGAGCAGGTGGTGCCGGTGGCGCATCACGACCTCTATCAGCGCGGCGTGGCGGCCTTCTGTGCCGCGCTGCGAGGCGAGGGCGCTCCGGCCGCCACCGCGCAGGACGGCCTGTGTTCGCTGGCTGCAGCACTCGCGGTGGCCGAGGCCTGCCGCACCGGCAGCGCGGTGCGCATTGCCAGGCCCCAGGCCTGAAGCGCGGAGCCACGCTGACATGAGCAAGCTCATCACAGCCGCGCAAGCCGCGGCACTGATCCGCGATGGCGATGTCGTGACCATCAGTTCGTCCAGCGGCCTCGGCTGCCCGGACAAGGTGCTGGCCGCGATCGGTGAACGCTTCGAGCGCGAAGGCGTGCCGCGCCGGCTGACGACGCTGAACCCCATCGCTGCCGGCGACCTGTATGGCATCCGCGGCATCGACCATCTGGCCCGGCCGGGGCTGCTGGCGCGCATCCTTGCCGGCTCCTATCCCAGCGGGCCCTCATCGCTGCCGATGCCAGCGATCTGGCGCATGGTGGTCGACAACCAGGTCGAGGCCTACAACCTGCCCAGCGGCATCCTGTTCGACATGCACCGCGACGCCGCGGCCAAACGACCGGGCGTGCTGACGCAGGTGGGCATCGGCACCTTCGTCGACCCGGACCTGCAAGGCGGCGCCATGAACGAAGCCGCTGCCGCCCGGCCGGTGGTGCGCAAGGCGCATTTCGACGGCCGCGACTGGCTGTACTTCCCCACCGTGGTGCCGCAGGTCGCGATCATCCGCGCCACCACGGCCGACGAGCGCGGCAACCTGAGCTACGAGCATGAAGGTGCGCTGCTCGGCGGCCTGGACCAGGCGCTGGCGGCCCGCAACAACGGCGGCATCGTCATCGCCCAGGTCAAGCGCGTGGTCGCGGCCGGCAGCCTGCGGCCGCACGACGTGCACGTGCCTTGCAACCTGGTCGACCACATCGTCGTCGACCCCGATCAATGGCAGACCACGCAGACGGTCTACGACCCGGCCATCAGCGGCGAGATCGCGCAACCGCTGTCCAGCTTCGAGCCGCAGGCCTGGGGGCCGGAGAAGGTGATCGCGCGCCGCGCGGCGATGGAGCTGTCTCGCGGCCACAGCGTCAACCTCGGCTTCGGCATCTCGGCCAATGTGCCGCGCATCCTGCTCGAGGAAGGCTTGCATGGCCACGTCACCTGGGCGATAGAGCAGGGTGCCGTCGGCGGCATGCCGCTGCTGGGCTTTGCGTTCGGCTGTGCATCGAATGCCGATGCGATCGTCGCTTCGCCGCACCAGTTCACCTACTTCCAGGGCGGCGGCTTCGACGTGACCCTGCTGTCCTTCCTGCAGGTGGACCGCCACGGCAGCGTCAATGTCTCCAAGCTGGGCAGCAAGCCTTACCTCACGGCCGGCTGCGGCGGCTTCGTCGACATCACCGCCTTCGCGCGCCGCATCGTGTTCTCGGGCTTCTTCACCGCCGGCGCGCAGCTGGAGGTGGGTGGCGGCCGCTTGAAGATCCTGCGCGAGGGCAAGACCCGCAAGTTCGTGCAGGCGGCCGAGCACATCACCTTCAGCGGCGTGGTCGGCCGGCAGCGCGGCCAGCGCGTGCGCTACGTCACCGAACGCTGCGTGATCGACCTGGAAGACCAGGCGCTGGTGCTGCGCGAGATCGCACCGGGCATCGACCTGCAGCGCGATGTGCTCGCCCAGTGCGAGTTCCCGCTGCGCGTGGCCGATGACCTGCGCGAGATGGACGCGGCGCTGTTCAGCGAGCAGCCCTTCGGCCTGGTCCTGAAGACGAAGGAAGCGCGCCATGGCTGAGGCCTGCGTACACACCGAACGCCATGGCGAGGTGGCCCTGGTCACGCTGGACCGGCCTGCCAAGCGGCATGCGCTGACGCCCGCCATGCTCGACGAACTGGAGGCCACTGCCCGCCTGCTGGAGTCCGACACCACGCTGCGGGTGGTGGTGCTCAGTGCGGGCGGCGACAAGGCCTTCTGCGTCGGCGCGGACATCGGCGAGTGGGCAGCACTGCCGCCGCTGGACATGTGGCGGCGCTGGGTCAAGCGCGGGCACCAGGTGTTCGATCAATGGGCGCGACTGCGCCAGCCGGTGATCGTGGCCATCAACGGCCATGCCTTCGGTGGCGGGCTTGAACTCGCGATCACCGGGGACATCCGCATCGCCGCAGACCACGCCGCATTCGCGCTGCCCGAGGCGTCGATCGCCACCTGTCCCGGCTGGTCGGGCACGCAGCGGCTGGTGCAACTGCTCGGCGCCAGCCATGCCAAGTACCTGGTGCTCAGTGGCCGCCGGCTGTCGGCTGCCCAGGCGCAGGCCACCGGCCTGGTGCATGAGGTGGTGCCCGCCGACCAGCTGCGCAGCCACGCGCTGGCGCTGGCGCAGGAGATGGCGGCCAAGGCGCCGGTGGCCTTGCAGCTGAGCAAGCAACTCGTCAATGCAGCGGCCAACGAGGGCGCGGCAGCAGCGCTCGAGGCCATCGCCGGCGCGCTGGCAGCGAGCACCGAAGACGCCGCCGAAGGCCTGCGCAGCTTCAAGGAAAAGCGCGCCGCGCACTACCTGGGCCGCTGACCCCGCGAACCCCTGCTTCCCACGAACACCACGATGACTTCCTCTTCCTTCCCGACGGCCCCCGATGCCCTGGCGCGGCCACCCTTCCGCGGCCGACTCCTGATAGACGGCGCCTGGCACGATGCCGCCGAGGGTCACACACTGGAGCGCCGTTCGCCGGCCCACGACCACCTGGTTGCCGTGTACGCCCAGGCCGGCAGCACCGACGTCGACCGTGCCATTGCCGCCGCCCGCCGGGCCTTCGACCACGGCCCCTGGCCGCGCATGAGCGGCGCTGCGCGCGCGGCCGTGCTGCGCCAGGTGGCCGAAGGCATCCTCGCGCGCCGCCACGAACTGGCCCTGTTGGAGACACTCGAGAACGGCAAGCCGCTGGCGCAATCGCTGGCCGAGATCGAAGGCGCAGCCGACCTGTGGCACTACGCCGCGACGCTGGCGCGCACCCTGCACGGCGACAGCTACAACAGCCTGGGCGAGCAGACGCTGGGCGTGGTGCTGCGCGATCCCGTCGGCGTGGTCAGCATCATCACGCCCTGGAACTTTCCGTTCCTGATCGTCAGCCAGAAGCTGCCGTTCGCCCTGGCCGCAGGCTGCACGGCCGTGGTCAAGCCAGCCGAGGTGACCTCGGGCACGACGGTGATGCTGGGCGAGATCCTGCTCGCCGCAGGCCTGCCCGCCGGCGTCGTCAACATCCTCGTCGGACCCGGCAGCGTGGTGGGCGACCGCATGGTCACGCACCCGGACGTGGACATGCTCTCCTTCACCGGCTCCACCGGGGTCGGCAAGCAGGCGGTTGCCAAGTCGGCACAGACGCTGAAGAAGGTGTCGATGGAGCTTGGCGGCAAGAACCCGCAGATCGTCTTCGCCGACTGCGACTGGGACGCCGCCGTGGATGCCGTGGCCTACGGCCTGTGCTTCAACGCCGGGCAGTGCTGCAACAGCGGCAGCCGCGTGCTGGTGCAGGCGTCGATTGCCGACCGCTTCGCCGCGGCGGTGGTCGAACGCACGGCCCAGGTGAAGGTCGGCGATCCGTTGCAGCCCGGCGTGCAGGTGGGCGCCATCACCACGGCCAGGCAGCTGGACACCATCGTCTCCTACATCGCCGATGCCCGCCGCGGCGGGGCGCGGATCGTGCTCGGTGGCTCGCGCATCGAAGGTCGCGGCCTGTTTGTCGAGCCCACCGTCATCACCGGCGTCACGCCCGAGATGGCGATTGCGCGCGAAGAGGTGTTCGGCCCGGTGCTGTCGGTGCTGACGTTCGACACCCTGGACGAGGCCGTCGAGCTGGCCAACAGCACGCTGTACGGCCTGTCTGCCGCGGTCTGGAGCCAGGACTTCAGCACCTGCCTCGGCGCCGCGCGCCGCATCCGCGCCGGCACCGTCTGGGTCAACACCTTCCTCGAAGGCCATGCCGAACTGCCTTTTGGCGGCTACCGCGAGAGCGGCATCGGCCGCGAACTGGGCCGCCTGGCCACCGAGGACTACACCGAGACCAAGACCTTGCACATGCACCTCGGCCCGCGCACCCACTGGTACCTGCCCAGGGCCTGATGCCCTTCACCCACCCACACTGGAGACAACGAATGAACAAGCAAGTCCTGGCCCTGGCGGTCGCCGCGGCATTCACGCTGCCTGCTGCCGCGCAGCAAAGCGTGGAAGTCCTGCACTGGTGGACCTCCGGCGGCGAAGCCGCGGCACTGAACGTGCTGAAGGGCAACCTGGAGAAGCAGGGCGTCAAGTGGAACGACATGCCGGTGGCCGGTGGCGGCGGCGAAGCGGCGATGACGGCCGTGCGCGCCCGCGTCACCTCCGGCAACCCGCCCACGGCCGTGCAGATGCTGGGTTATGACATCCTCGACTGGGGCAAGCAGGGCGTGCTGGCCGACCTGAACGACCTGGCGGCCAGGGAAGGCTGGGACAAGACGGTGCCGAAGGCGCTGCAGCAGTTCTCCAAGCACAACGGCAAGTGGATCGCCGCGCCGGTGAACGTGCATTCGACCAACTGGGTCTGGGCCAACAAGGAGGTGCTGGCCAAGGCCGGCGTCACCGGCGAGCCCAAGAGCTGGGACGACTTCATCGCCGCGGCCGAGAAGGTGCAGAAGGCCGGCTTCATCGCCCTGGCCCATGGCGGCCAGCCCTGGCAGGAAGCCACGGTGTTCGACAGCGTGGTGCTGGCCACCGGCGGCGTCGACTACTACCGCAAGGCCTTCATCGAACGCGACCCGAAGGCGCTGAACTCGCCCACCACCGAGAAGGTGTTCCAGCGCATGAGCCAGCTGCGCAGATTAGTCGACAAGGACTTCTCCGGCCGCGACTGGAACGTGGCCTCGGGCATGGTCATCAGCGGCAAGGCCGGCTTCCAGATCATGGGCGACTGGGCCAAGGGCGAGTTCGTCAACGCGAAGAAGGTGCCGGGCACCGACTTCCTGTGCTTCCGCGTGCCGGGCACGCAAGGCGCCGTGGCCTTCAATGCCGACCAGTTCGCGATGTTCAAGGTCGGTGCCGACAAGGCCGCGGCGCAGGTCAAGCTGGCCAGCGCGATCATGGAGCCGGGCTTCCAGTCGGCCTTCAACGTCGTCAAGGGCTCGGCGCCTTCGCGCAGCGACGTGCCCGACACCGCCTTCGACGCCTGCGGCAAGAAGGCCATCAAGGACCTGGCCGAGGCCAATGCCAGGAACACGCTGGTCGGCTCGATCGCGCATGGCCATGCAGCGCCGGCCTCGATCAAGAATGCCTTCTACGACGTGATAACACGCCATTTCAACGGCCAGATCGATGACAAGAAGGCCGTCGCCGAACTGGCAGCGGCCGCGAAGAACTGAGGGGCAGGAGCGTGATGATGAACAACCGCATCACCGCGGGCGCCCTGCTGCTGGGCTGCGCGCTGCCGGTGCTGGCGCAGCAGGAGGTCGAGGTGCTGCATTTCTGGACTTCGGGCGGCGAGGCCGCGGCGCTGAACGTGCTCAAGAGCAGGCTCGAGCAGCAAGGCGTCAAGTGGCAGGACATGCCGGTGGCCGGCGGCGGCGGCGAAGCCGCGATGACCGCCGTGCGCGCCCGCGTGACCTCGGGCAACCCGCCGTCCGCCGTGCTGCTGATGGGCTTCGACCTCACCGACTGGGCACGCCAGGGCGTGCTGGCCGACCTGAACCCGCTGGCGCAGAAGGAGGGCTGGGACCGCGTGGTGCCCGATGCCGTGAAGCGCTTCACCAAGTTCGAAGGCAAGTGGGTGGCCGCGCCGCTGGCGATCCACTCGATCAACTGGGTGTGGGCCAACAAGGCGGTGCTGGCGAAGTCGGGGGTCACGGGCGAGCCGCAAAGCTGGGACGAGTTCATCGCCGCGGCCGAGAAGGTGCAGAAGGCCGGCTTCATCGCCATCGCCCATGGCGGCCAGCCCTGGCAGGAGGCCACCGTGTTCGACAGCGTGGTGCTGGCCACCGGCGGCGCCGACTTCTACCGCAGGGCCTTCGTCGACCTGGACGCCAAGGCGCTGGCTTCCCCGACGATGCTGAAGATCTTCCAGCGCATGGGCCAGCTGCGCAGGCTGGTCGACAAGGACTTTTCCGGCCGCGACTGGAACCTGGCCTCCGGCATGGTGATCAGCGGCAAGGCCGGCTTCCAGATCATGGGCGACTGGGCCAAGGGCGAGTTCTCGAATGCGAAGAAGCAGCCGGGCATCGACTACCTGTGCTTCCCGGTGCCGGGCACGCAGGGCAGCGTGTCCTTCCTGTCGAACCAGTTCGCCATGTTCAA
The DNA here is from genome assembly GCA_964641795.1 of uncultured Bordetella sp. Lineage (GTDB taxonomy): Bacteria > Pseudomonadota > Gammaproteobacteria > Burkholderiales > Burkholderiaceae_C > Pseudaquabacterium. The sequence continues at coordinate 18,505 of CAZXLI010000040.1, forward strand.
GGTGGGCACCGACAAGGCCCAGGCGCAGGCCAGGATGGCCTCGGCCAGCATGGAGCCCGGCGTGCAATCGGCCTTCAACCTGCTCAAGGGCGCGGTGCCCGCGCGCAGCGACGTCTCCGACGCCGCCTTCGACAGCTGCGGCAAGCGGGCGATGAAGGAATTGGCCGAGGCCAGCCGCAACAATACGCTGGTCGGCTCCATCGCCCATGGCCATGCCTCGCCGACCTCGATCAAGAACGCGTTCTACGACGTGATAACGCGCCATTTCAACGGCCAGCTGGATGACGGCAAGGCGGTCGCGGCAATGGTGGCCGCAGCGCGGAACTGAGGATGAAGACCGGCCTGCTGCCCCGGCTGCTGATCACGCCCAGCGCACTGCTGGTGCTGGTCTGCGTCTACGGCTACATCATGTTCACGTTCTACCTGTCGTTCACCAGCTCGACGATGATGCCGCAGTACCAGCTGGCGGGCACGGCGGCCTACGAACGGCTGGCGGGGCTGGAGAACTGGTCGGTGGCGCTGCGCAACCTGGGCGTCTTCGCCGGCCTGTACATCGTGCTGGCGCTGGCACTGGGCCTGGGTTTCGCGATCCTGATCGACCAGAAGATCCGTGCCGAGAGCGCCTTCCGCTCGATCTTCCTGTACCCGATGGCGCTGTCCTTCATCGTCACCGGCACGGCCTGGAAGTGGCTGCTCGATCCCGGCGTCGGCCTCGAACGTTCGCTGCGCGCGGCCGGCTGGGAGGGCTTCTCGTTCGGCTGGATCAAGGACGGCGAGATGGCGATCTACTGCGTCGTGATCGCCGCGGTGTGGCAGACCACCGGCTTCGTGATGGCGATGTTCCTGGCCGGGCTGCGCGGCGTCGATACCGAGCAGATCAACGCCGCGCGTGTCGACGGCGCGAAGACCTGGCAGATCTACCTGCGCATCATCATCCCGCAGCTGGGTCCGGTGTTCGTCTCGGCCTTCGTGATCCTGGCGCACATGGCGGTGAAGTCCTACGACCTGGTGGTGGCGCTGACCAATGGCGGCCCGGGCCGCTCGACCTGGTTGCCTTCGGTGTTCATGTACCAGTACACCTTCACCCGCAACGAGATGGCGGTGGGCGCGGCGAGCTCGGTGCTGATGCTGGTGGCCATCGGCGTGGTGGTGCTGCCCTATCTGTACGGTGAGATGAAGAAGGTGAAACATGGCTGAGGCGCATGCCATCGCGCACGCCCACGGCGGAGTCAAGATGGACCAAGGGTTCAAGCCGGGCCTGGGTCGACTGCTGCTGTATGCACTGCTGGTGGTGCTGGCGGTGGTCTTCCTGATGCCGGTGTATGTGATGGTCGTCAATTCGTTGAAGCCGCTGGAAGAGATCCGCGGCGGCAACCTGATGGCCTGGCCCCGGGCCTGGACCCTTGAGCCCTGGCTGACGGCCTGGAGCACCGCGCAGATCGGCGTGCAGCCCACGGGCCTGCGGCCGTACTTCATCAACTCCTTCCTGCTGGTAATCCCGGCGGTGGTGATCTCGACGCTGATCGGCGCGCTCAACGGCTACATCCTCACGCAGTACCGCTTCCGCGGCGCGCACCTGCTGTTCGCGGCGATGCTGCTGTCGGTGTTCATCCCGTACCAGATCGTGCTGATCCCGATGGCCAAGACCCTGGGCCTGCTGGGCCTGGCCGGCACGGTGAAGGGGCTGGTCTTCGTCAACGTGGTCTATGGCATCGGCTTCACGACGCTGTTCTTCCGCAACTACTACGCGGCTTTCCCGGGCGAGCTGATCCGTTCGGCGCGCATGGATGGCGCGGGCTTCTTCGGGGTGCTGTGGCGCATCCTGCTGCCCAACAGCGCGCCGATCATCGTCGTCACGGTGATCTGGCAGTTCACCAACATCTGGAACGAGTTCCTGTTCGGCGCCTCGTTCAGCGATTTCAGCTCCTACCCGCTGACGGTGGCGCTGAACAACCTGGTGAACAGCAGCACCGGGGTGAAGGAATACAACGTGCATTTCGCCGGCGCCTTCATTGCCGCGTTGCCGACGCTGGTGGTCTACCTGTTGTCCGGCAAGTACTTCGTCCGCGGCCTGATGGCCGGCTCCGTCAAAGGTTAGGTTCTTCACCATGGCTTCGCTAGATCTGATCAATGTCCAGATGAGCTTCGGGCCCGTCAAGGTGCTGCACGACATCTCGATCTCGCTGCAGGACGGCGAGTTCCTGGTGCTGGTCGGCCCCTCGGGCTGCGGCAAGAGCACGCTGATGAACATCATCGCCGGGCTCGAAGAACCCAGCAGCGGCCTGCTGCGGCTGCAGGGCCGCGACATCACCCGCGTGCCGCCGGCCGAGCGCAACATCTCGATGGTGTTCCAGTCCTATGCGCTGTACCCGAACATGACGGTGGCCAAGAACATCGAGTTTCCGCTGGAGATGCGCAAGGTGGACAAGGCCACGCGGCAGCAACGCGTGCAATCGGTGGCCCGGCTGCTGCAGATCGAGCACCTGCTGGAGCGCAAGCCGCGCCAGCTCTCGGGCGGCCAGCGGCAACGCGTGGCCATTGGCCGCGCGCTGGCGCGCGAGCCGCAGCTCTACCTGCTGGACGAGCCACTGTCCAACCTGGACGCGCAGCTGCGCGTGGACATGCGCACCGAGATCAAGAAGCTGCACCAGCGGCTGAACGCCACCATCGTCTATGTCACGCACGACCAGATCGAGGCGATGACCCTGGCCACGCGCATTGCGGTGATGAAGGGTGGCGTGCTGCAGCAGTTGGGCACGCCGCACGAGGTCTACAACCGGCCGGCGAACACCTTCGTCGCCGGCTTCATGGGCTCGCCGCGCATGAACCTGCTGAAGGCCGGCGTCCAGGCGCAGGACGGCGGCATGGCGCTGATGCTGGCGCAGGGCAGGAGCGCCGGCACGCAGATCCTGCTGCCGCCGCAGGTGGTGCCGGCCACCCTGCCCGGGCGGGCCGGGCAGCAGGTGATCGCCGGCATCCGCGCCGAGGCCATCACGCTGGACCAGCCGGGCCAGCCGGCCGGGCCGCTGCAGCAGCAGTTCGATGCACGGGTCGAGGTCATCGAGCCCACCGGGGCCGATACGCTGGTGGTGCTGTCCGCCGGCGACCAGGAGCTCACCGCGCGGCTGGACCCCGAGGTGCCGCTGAAGCCCGGCCAGACCGCGCGCTTCCGCGTCGACCTGGGCAAGCTGGTGTGCTTCGATGCCGGCACCGAGATGCTGCTGGCATGACGGCCATGGCGCACCAAGCCTACGACCTGCTGATCATCGGTTCCGGCGTCGGCGGTGGTGCCGTCGCCTCGCAGCTGGCCGGCAGCCAGGCGCGGGTGCTGATCCTCGAACGCGGCCCGCAGCTGCCGCGCGAGGCGCAGAACTGGGATCCCGAGGCGGTGTTCTGCGAGCAGCGCTACCGCTGCGACGAGACCTGGTATGCCGACGGCCGCGCCTTCACGCCTGGCATGTTCTATTTCGTCGGCGGCCACACCAAGTTCTACGGCACCGCGATGTTCCGCTTCCGCGAGCAGGACTTCGAGGCGGTGGAGCACGAGGAGGGTGTGTCGCCCGCCTGGCCCATCCGCTATGCCGACCTGGAACCCTGGTACGGCGCGGCCGAGCGCCTGTTCGGCGTGCGCGGCCAGGCCGGCACCGACCCCGGCGAGCCGCCGCGCAGCACGCCCTATGCGCACGGACCGGTGCCGCACGAGCCGTTGCTGGTGGCGATCGAACAGCGGCTGCGCGCGCAAGGGCTGCGGCCGTTCCCGATGCCCAGCGCCATCGACCACGGCCCCGGCGGCCGCTGCAGGCGCTGCGCCAACTGCGATGCCTTTCCCTGCATGATCGATGCGAAAGGCGATGCCGAGGTGCGGCTGATCCGCCCGGCACTGAAGTCGCCCAACATCGAGCTGCGGACCGGCACCTTCGTCAAGCGCCTGACGACAGATGAAAGCGGCCGGCGCATCGTGAGCGCCGAGGTGGTCGAAGGCGGCCGGCAGTACACCGTCCACGCCGATCGCTTCGTGCTCAGCGCCGGCGCCATCAACTCGGCAGCCCTGCTGCTGCGCTCTGCCAACGAGCGCCACCCGCGCGGCCTGGCCAACAGCAGCGATGCGGTCGGCCGCCACTACATGACGCACAACACCACCGCGCTGATGGCGCTGCACCCGTTCAAGCGCAACACCACCCGATTCCCGAAGACGCTGGCGGTGCACGACTTCTACTTCGGCGATGGCCGCGGCGGCAAGCCGCTGGGCAGCCTGCAGCTGCTGGGCAAGATCCGCGAGCCGATGCTGCGCGCACCACTGCCGTGGATGCCGAAGCGCCTGCGCGCGGCGATGGCAGAACGCAGCGTCGACTGGTATGCCCAAAGCGAAGACCTGCCCCACCCGGACAGCCGCGTCAGCGTGCGGTCCGATGGCGCGATCAACCTGCATTGGCAGCGCAGCAACCTGCGGGCCCACCGGCGCTGGGTGGACAAGTGTCGCCAGATCCTGCGCCGGACAGGCTATCCCGTCGTGCTGGCCAAGACCTTCGGCACCGAGGTGGTCTCGCACCAATGCGGCACGCTGCGCTTCGGCAACGACCCGGCCACCTCGGTGCTGGACCCGCTGTGCAAGGCCTGGGACCACGACAACCTGCATGTCGTCGACGCGAGCTTCTTCCCCTCGTCGGCTGCGGTGAACCCGGCGCTGACGATTGCGGCGCAGGCCTTGCGCGTCGGCCATCACCTGCGCCATGAGGTGCTGCCATGAGGGGCCGCAGGCCACTGGCCGTGGTGACGGGAGGACGTCGCGGCATCGGCGCGGCCATCGCGATCGAGCTGGCATCGCGCGGCTTCGACCTGGCCCTGACCGATATCGAAGCGGCGGGTGCCGAAGACACGCTGGCAGCGGTGCAGGCCCTGGGGGCGCGCGGCCGCCTGTTCGAATCGGACCTGGCCCGCATCGAAGCGCATGCGGACGTGGTCCAGCGCATCAGCGAGTGGGGCGGCAGCATCGCCTGCCTGGTCAACAACGCCGGCATCGGCTCGCCGCGACGCGGCGATCTGCTGGACCTCTCGGCCGATCACTACGACCAGGTGCTGGACCTCAACTTGCGCGGCACCTTCTTCTTCACGCAGGCGGTTGCCAGGCACATGCTGGACAAGCCGGCGGCGGCATCGCGCTCGATCATCACGGTGTCCTCGGTCAGCGCCGAGATGGCCTCGATCGAACGCGCCGAATACTGCCTGTCCAAGGCCGGGCTCGGCATGCTGACCCGGCTGTTCGCGCTGCGGCTGGCGCAGCAGGGCATCGGCGTCTTCGAGCTGCGCCCGGGCGTGATCCGCACGCCGATGACCGAAGGCGTCGCGGCGAAGTACGAGCAGCGCATCGCCGACGGCCTGGTGCCGATGCGGCGCTGGGGAGAGCCCGAAGACGTGGCACGCGCCGCCGCCGCGCTGGCCACCGGAGCGCTGGGCTTTGCCACCGGCTCGGTCCTGCATGTCGACGGTGCGCTGTCGATCCCGTCCTTGTGAACATGAGCAGTTACGACTACATCATCACCGGCGGCGGCTCGGCCGGCTGCGTGCTGGCCAACCGTCTGAGTGCCGACCCCGCTGTCAGCGTGCTGCTGCTCGAAGCCGGCGGCCCGGACAGGCATCCGTTCTTCCATTGGCCCGCGGGCTTCGCGAAGATGACCCGGGGCATAGGCTCCTGGGGTTGGCACACCGTGCCGCAACGGCACCTGAAGAACCGGGTGCTGCGCTTCACGCAGGCCAAGGTGATCGGCGGCGGCTCGTCGATCAATGCGCAGATCTACACCCGCGGCGTGCCGGCCGACTACGACGAGTGGGCGAGCCTTGGCGGCGCCACCGGTTGGCGTTATCGCGACGTGCTGCCGTACTTCAAGCGCTCCGAACACAATCAGCGTTACGCCGATGAGTTCCATGCCCACGGCGGGCCGCTGGGGGTGTCTGATCCGATCAGCCCCTTGCCGATCTGCGAGGCCTTCTTCCAGGCAGGGCGGGCGCTGGGCATCCCGTTCAACCCGGACTTCAATGGCGCCAGCCAGCAAGGCCTGGGCTACTACCAGCTGACGCAGAAGAATGCCCGCCGTGCGTCGGCCGCCGGGGCATTTCTCCACCCGGTGCGGCAGCGGCCGAACCTGACGGTGCACCTGCGATCGCAGGCCTTGCGCGTGCTGGTGGAAGGGGGCAGGGTGGTCGGCGTCGAGGCGGCCCTCGGCGGTGGCCGCGACCGCACGGTCTTGCGGGCCCGGCGCGAAGTCATCGTCTCGTCCGGCGCCATCGGCTCGCCGACGCTGCTGATGCGCTCGGGCATCGGGCCGGCCGATCATCTGCAAGCGGTGGGCGTCAAGTGCCTGCACGACCTGCCCGGCATCGGCTCGAACCTGCAGGACCACCTGGACCTGTTCGTGATTGCCGAATGCACGGGAGACCACACCTACGACAAGTACAACCGCCCGCACCACGCGGCCTGGGCGGGACTGCAATACCTGCTGCTGAAGAAAGGGCCGGTGGCCTCCAGCCTGTTCGAGACCGGCGGCTTCTGGTACGCCGACGCGCAGCACCAGCCCCGTTCGCCCGACATCCAGTTCCACCTGGGCCTGGGCTCGGGCATCGAAGCCGGCATGGCCAGGCTGCGCAACGCCGGCGTCACGCTGAACACCGCCTACCTGCGGCCGAGATCACGCGGCAGCGTGCGCCTGGCCAGCGCGGATCCGGCCAGCGCACCGCTGATCGATCCCAACTACTGGGCCGACCCGCAAGACCGCGCGCTGGCGCTCAAGGGCCTGCGCCTGGCGCGCGAGATCCTGGCGCAGCCGGCGATGAAACCCTTCGTGCAGCACGAGGTGTTGCCCGGCCCGGACTTGCGCAGCGACGAACAGCTCTTCGACTACGCCTGCGCCAACGCCAAGACCGACCACCACCCGGTGGGCACCTGCCGCATCGGCCCACCCGGCGATGCGATGACTGTCGTAACGCCTGATTTACGCGTCGTCGGGCTCGACGGCCTGCGCGTGGTCGACGCCTCGGTGATGCCGCTGCTGCCTTCCTGCAACACCAACGCGCCGACCATCATGGTGGCCGAGAAGGCTGCCGACCACATCCTGGGGCGCATCGCCGCCTGAACCCGGAGTACAACGCATGCAGATCCGCTTGCCCGTGGCAGACGGCAGCCTCAAGACCCTGGCACTGAGGGCCGGCCCGGTGCTGCCGGCAACGCCGCCGCAGCCGTTCAACCGCACGGCCTACGCGGCGGCCCATGTGGTGATCGACCCGGTGGCCACCACCGACCCCTGGGACGCTTCGCCGCAAGTCGACTGGGACACGACGCTGGCCTTCCGCGAGCACCTGTACCGGCTGGGCTTCAAGGTGGCCGAGGCCATGGACACGGCCCAGCGTGGCATGGGCGTGGGCTGGCCGGTGGCGCGCGAACTCATCCAGCGCAGCCTGCGCCATGCCCGCGCGGTCGGCGGCGACCTGGCCTGCGGCGTCGGCACCGACCAGCTCGCGGCCGGGCCCGAGGTCACGCTCGCCGAGGTGGAGGCTGCCTATCGCGAGCAGCTGGCCGTCGTCGAGGCCGAAGGCGGGCGGGTGATCCTGATGGCCAGCCGCGCGATGGCCCGCGCGGCCCGCGGTGCGGACGATTACTTCACGCTCTACGGGCGGCTGCTGCACGACGCCTCGCAGCCGGTGATCCTGCACTGGCTGGGCGAGATGTTCGACCCCGCGCTGCGCGGCTACTGGGGCTCGACCGACATCGCCCGGGCGCTGGAGACGGTGGTGCAGCTGATCGCGAACCATGCCTCGCGCGTGGAAGGCATCAAGGTCTCGCTGCTCGAGGCGAAGTGGGAGATCGAGCTGCGCCGGCGCCTGCCGGCCGGCGTGAAGGTGTACACCGGCGACGATTTCAACTATGCCGAGCTGATCGCCGGCGATGCCCACGGCCACTCGCATGGACTGCTAGGGATCTTCGACCCGATCGCGCCCGTGGCTTCCGCTGCGCTGGCGGCACTGGCCGCCGGCAACACCTTCCGCTACCGCGAGCTGCTGGAGCCGACAGTGGCCTTGTCGCGCGAGATCTTCCGCGCGCCGACGCGGCACTACAAGTCCGGCGTCGTGTTCCTGGCCTGGCTGAACGGGCACCAGGACCATTTCTCGATGGCCGGCGGCGCGCAATCGGCCCGCGGCGTGCTGCACTACGCGCGCGTGTTCGAGCTGGCCGACGCCTGCGGCGCGCTGGCCGACCCGGAGCTGGCGCGGCTGCGCATGAGGCGCTACCTGTCGATCGCGGCAGGCCTCAGCGATTGACGCGAGGACCGGCACCGTGATCCAGCGCAGCCCCACTTGCCCGCGGCAGGTCGACCTGTTGATCGGCCTTTATGCCGAGGCCCTGGCGGCGGCAGACCCGATGAAGGTGCTGCCACCGCACCTGCCCGAGCCGGCGCCGGGCCGCACGGTCGTGGTCGGCGTGGGCAAGGCCGCCGCGGCGATGGCGCTGGCGGTCGAGGTGCACTGGCGCGGTCCGCTCTCGGGCGTGGTGGTGGTACCGGAAGGCGCCGAGCTGCGGACCCGCAGCATCGCGGTGCACACCGCCAGCCACCCGGTGCCCGACGAGCGCAGCACGGCCAGCGCCCGCAAGCTGCTGCAAGCCGTGCAAGGCCTGGCGGCCGAGGACCTGGTGCTGGCACTGGTCTCCGGCGGGGGGTCCTCGCTCGCGGCATTGCCGGCGGAAGGCATATCGCTAGCGGACAAACAGCGCGTCACCACTGCGCTTCTGCGGCGCGGCGCGACCATTGCCGAGATCAATACCGTGCGCCGCCACCTGTCGGCGATCAAGGGCGGCCGGCTGGCGGCCATGGCATGGCCGGCGCGGGTGTTGACGCTGGTGATCTCCGATGTGCCGGGCGACGATCCGGCGCTGGTCGCCTCCGGCCCGACCTTGCCGGATGCGTCGACCTGCGCCGATGCGCTGGGCGTGCTTCGGCGCCATGGTCTGGATGCCGAGCTGCCGGCGGTGGCGTCTGCGATGGCGCGCGGCGACTGGGAATCCATCAAGCCCGCGGATCCCCGCCTGGCCGGGCACCAGCATCGCCTGATTGCCAGTGCATGGGATGGCCTGGTCGCCGCGAGCCGAAAGGCGGCCGCGCTGGGACTGCCATGCCATGTGCTGTCCGATGCGATGGAAGGCGAGGCCAGCGAGCTTGCGAAGGCACATGCCGCGCTGGCCTTGAGCGTGGCCAATCGGGCCGCGCCATTCAAGCCGCCGTGCGTGCTGCTGTCCGGCGGTGAGGCGACCGTGACGGTGCGCGGCGAAGGCCGCGGCGGGCGCAACACCGAGTTCGCGCTGGCGCTCGCCATGGCGCTGGAAGGGCAGGCCGGCGGCCACCGCATCCACGCCTTGTCCGCGGGCACCGATGGCCTTGACGGCCGCGCCGCGGCCGCCGGCGCGTGGGTCTCACCGGGCTTGCTGGAACGGGCCCGTGCGCTGGGTCTCGACGCCCGGCAGCGGCTGGATGCCAACGACAGCGCGGCAGTCTTCGCGGCGGCCGGCGCGCTGCTGCACACCGGGCCCACCTTCACCAACATCAACGACTTCAGGGCCTTGCTGGTGGAAGCCGAATGAGCTCGAACACTGAAGCGCTCCAGCCCTGGCGCCTGCAGCATGCCTGGCGCAACGGCACCGATGCCGCTGCGCTGGCACTGTGCCGCGAGCAATTGGCCGGCGCGGGGCTTGCACTGGTCGACGGTGCGGATTCAAGCGTTGCCGACGCGGTGAAGATGCACGGCATCGAACTCGCCCAGGCGTACGCTGCCGGCGAGCCGGCCCTGCTCGACCTGGCCGCGCTGGCCGGCCGCGACGAATGGTCGCGGCGCCTGTCGCCCGGCATGCAGCGGTACATGGTGAATCATGGCCGCTGGCATGGTATTCCGCTGGGCATCCATCGCGCGAACGCTGCCTGGGTCAATGCCGAGGTACGCGACCGGGTCGGGCTCGGCCAGCCGGTGGACGCCGCGGGATGGCTGCGCTGGCTGGATTGCGCGCGTGCGATCACACGCTATCCGCTGGCCATCGGCGGCAACCCCTTGCATGTCGGCCTGCTGTTCGAGAGCGTGCTGCTCGCGGTCGCCGGCGCCAAGCGCTACTGCGAAGCCTTCGAAATGCAGGACAGCGCGGTGTGGAGTGAACCCGCCGTCATCGCTGCGTTGGAGCTGTTGATGGCGCTGCGCGCATTCGTCGACGATGCGCAACTGGCGCAGCCATGGGCTGTTCAATGGCAGCGCGTGCGTAGCGGCGAAGCAGCCCTCACGATCCAGGGCGACTGGGTCCGGCCGACTGCCGGACCCGCCATCGCCGAATGGACAACGCCGGGCACGGCCGGCCGCTTCATTGCGATCTACGACTTCTTCGTGCCTTTCGCGGGCAGCGAGTCCTCGGCATCGGTGCGGGCCGCGATGGCCTTGACCGATCCGGTGTTCCAGCGCGGTTTCGCGCAATTGAAGGGCTGCATGCCGGCGCTGCGCGATGCGTGGGTGCAGGTCGATGCAGAGCGGGCCTTGCTGCTGGCCGACGAGCATGCCGTGCTGCCGTCCTTCACCTTCGACCAGTGCTGCCCATCGCCACGCAAGCAGTCTTTGCTCGACGTGGTCTGCCGGCATTTCGTCGAGAACCGCAGAGCGCTGGATTGCGAACAAGCCCTGGCCCGCGCCGGCCAGTAGGGGATCGCCATGAAGTACCGGATTCCCGCGATGCTCGCGCAGAAATTGGAACGATACAATTCTCTCGCCTGGCGATGCCTGGCCGGCCTCGGCGCCATGCTGGCAGCATCGCTTCCCGTCGCAGCGGGCGAGGTGGAGGTGCTGCACTTCTGGACCTCGCCGGGCGAGGCCGAGTCCCTCGCCGAGCTGAAGGCGCTGATCGCGGTGCGCGGCCACACCTGGAAAGACTTCGCGGTGGTGGGCGGCGGCGGGCAGAACGCAATGGGCGTGCTCAGGCAGCGCGTGCTGTCCGGCCAGCCACCGGCCTCGGCATCGATCAAGGGGCCTGCCGTGCAGGAATGGGCGGCCCAGAACACCCTGGCCAACCTCGACGGCATGGCCGCCTACGGTCACTGGGACCAGGTGTTGCACCCCATCGTGCAGCAGCATGTCAAGTACAAGGGCCACTATGTCGCGGTGCCGGTGAACATCCACCGCGTCAACTGGCTGTGGTCCAACCTGGCGGTGCTGAAGAAGTCCGGCGTCGAGAGCGCACCCACCAGCTTCGAGGCCTTCATCGCCGCGGCGGACAAGGTCAGGGCGGCCGGCTTCGTGCCGCTGGCCCATGGCGGCCAGCCCTGGCAGGACTTCGTGCTGCTGGAGTCGGTTGCGCTGGGAGTGGGCGGCATCGAGTTCTACAAGCAGGCCTTCATCAAGCTCTCGCCTGCCGCACTGGCCGGCCAGGACATGCAGCGTACTCTGGAGGCGTTTCGGCGTCTGAAGCGCTATACCGACGACCAGTCGCGCGGTCGTGACTGGAATGCGGCCACCGACATGGTGATTCAGGGCAGGGCTGCGTTCCAGTTCATGGGCGATTGGGCCAAAGGCGAGTTCGTCGCCGCCGGCCGGCAGCTGGGCCGCGATTTCAGTTGTACGGCCGCGCCGGGCACGGCGGCTGCGTTCTCGTATGTCATCGACACCTTCGCGATGTTCCAGCTGCGCAACTGGGAAGCGCAGAAGGCGCAGGGCTACCTGGCCTACGTGCTGCTGGGCCCGGAGTTCCAGGCCCGTTTCAACCGGCGCAAAGGCTCGATTCCGGCCCGCGAGGACCTCGACCTGTCGACATTCGACGAGTGCGCCAAGGCCTCGCGCCGCGATTTCGAGGCCGGCGCGACAGGCGGCACGCTGGTGCCTTCGGCCGCCGTCGACATGGCATTGCCGACGGCGACCCAGTCCGCACTGCGCACGGTCGTGAGCGAGGTCTGGAACAACGACGGCCTGTCCATCGCCGAGGCCATGCAGCGCCTGGTGCTGGCAGCAGGCGGCAAGCTCAAGTAGCCGCCTCGGCCGACCCTTTCGATCGGGCAGATCTTCTCCATCCATTCCCACACGCATCCAAGAATTGGAACGATCCAATCCAGATCGGCCGTCGAGCCGACGAGCAGCCGCCGGCAGCCGAGACGTCCATCCACCCGGGGCCGAGGGCCCCATTCACCCCCACGAGGAGACTCTGATGAATCGAACGACAACCATGCTTGCACTGCCCACGCTGGTGGCCGCAGGGCTGGCCAGCGGCGTCATGCCGGCGCATGCGCTGGACTACAGCGGCTACTTCCGCGCCGGCCCGGGCCTGACGAGCCAGAACGCCTCGCGCGCCTGCTACGCGCTGAACGGCGGCAGCTCGGGCATGAAGTACCGCCTGGGCAACGAGTGCGACTTCTATGGCGAGTTCGTGCTGTCGCAACCGTTCAGCAAGGACGGCATCGAATACCGCGCGACGCTGATGATGAACCACTACACGCCGGCGACCGAGCCGGCGGCCGGCAAGGGCTTCGACCAAAGCCTGCACGTGGAGCAGATGTTCGCGGAGGCCAAGGGCTTCGACATCGCACCGCAGGCCACCTTCTGGATCGGCAAGGAGCGCGGCCGCCGTGCCGGCGTGCACATCGTCGATACCTTCTTCACCGAGATGGCCGGTGTCGGCGCGGGCTTCAAGGGCCAGCCGGCCGGCGCGGGGCAGCTGGGCGTGGCCTTCTACAAGACCGACCGCGATGCGGCCCATCCGGGCAACCGGCTGAACGTCGAATATGTGGGCGTGCCCACGGGTGCCGACGGGGCGCTGAACTTCTTCGCCACCGCGACCAAGGGCGACTTCAGCGGCGGCAAGAGCGGCTATGGCCTGTCGTTGCGCCACGACCAGGCCAAGCTCTTCGGCAGCTCGCTCAACAACACGTTGTGGCTGCAGTACGCCCAAGGCTCGGCCAGCCTGAACTCCAATTTCGGCGACCTGACGGCCGGCTCCGCGGCCAAGAGCTGGCGTGTGGTCGAGAGCTTCCACTGGCAAAGCGGTGCGCTCGGCGGCCAGGCCATGGCCCTGCTGGCGCGAGAGAAGAACAGCGCCGGCAAGGCTGTCGACTCGGCCTCGCTCGGTGGCCGCGTTTCATACGCGTTATCCCGCAACTTCAAGTTCGTCACCGAGCTGGGCTACTCGCAGTACAAGCCGGACAACGGTGCCACGGCCAAGCTCACCAAGCTGACCCTGGCGCCCACGCTGTCGGTGGGGCCCGACTTCTGGTCGCGCCCGGAACTGCGGCTGTACATGACCACGGCGAAGTGGAATGCCGCCGCAGGCAACGTCACCGGCCAGGCCGCGTTTGCCAACAAGACCTCGGGCACCAGCTACGGCGCCCAGGTGGAGTGGTGGTTCTGACGGGGATCGGGGCGGGCCGCGTCGGCGGCCCTTTTTTCAGGCCTCTCTTCGACAGGAGACGCTGATGAAGTTGCGCAACCAGATCCTATCGATTGGCCTGGCGGGTGCCGCAAGTGCGGCACTGGTTGGCGCGGTCGGTCTCTACAGCGCCGGCCGGCTGGCGGATGCATTCGACGGCGCCACCCGCATGGGGCTGGCGGTGCAGAACAGCCAGCGGGCCGCGATGATGCACGGCGCCGTGCGTGGCGACGTGCAGCGGGCGATGCTGGGGGCCATCGGCCGCGACAAGGCGCAGATCGCCGAAGCACAGAAGGCACTCGACGAGCACACCCGAAGCCTGGACATGGCGCTGCAGACGCTGGAGGGCTTGGCGCTGTCCAGCGAATCGCGCGCCAGCGTCGCCGCCACGATGCCGATGGTCCAGGCCTATGCCCAGGCAGCCGCGCAGTTGTTGAAGCTGACCGCCGGCGATTCGCCGGCCGCGGCGGCCACGGCGGTGGCCGGCTTCCAGAAGCTGTATGGCGAGCTGGAGGCCCAGATGGCCGTGCAGGTGGAGGCCATCGGGCGCGACGCCCAGGCATTTGGCGAGCGCTCGCGCACCGTGGTGGTCCAGGCGCGCATTGCCGTGGGCCTGGCACTGGTGCTGGCCACGGTGGTGCTCGCGGCGTCTGCGCTGGCATTGGCACGGCATCTGGCCAGGCCGATGGCCCATGCGGTCGTCGTGGCGCACCGCCTGGCACAGGGGGACCTGTCCGCCGTGGCCGGGACCTCCGGCGGCAGTGACGAGACCGCCCAGTTGCTGCGGGCCATGACCGAGCTGCAGCGCAATCTGGACCGCATCGTGCGGACCGTGAAGAACAATGCCGGGCTGGTCGCCAATGCCAGCGCCGAGATTGCCAACCGCAATCTCGAACTGTCGGCGCGCACGGAAACCCAGGCCAGCGCACTGCAGGAGACGGCGGCCTCGATGGAACAGGTCAGCTCCCACGTCCGGCTCAATGCGGAAAGCGCGAGCCTGGCCAACGGACTCGTTCTTGCCGCCTCGGAGTCCGCGCGCCAGGGCGGGGAAGTGGTGCTGCAGGTCGTCGAGACCATGGCGTCGATCAACGCGGGCGCACGGCGCATCGCCGAGGTCGTCACCATCGTCGAAGGGCTGGCGTCGCAGACCAGCATCCTTGCGCTGAACGCGGCAGTGGAGGCTGCGCGTGCAGGCGATTCCGGCCGCGGCTTTGCCGTCGTGGCGGCTGAGGTGCGCCACCTGGCTTTGCGTTCGACCCAGGCCGCCAAGGAGATCGATTCGCTGATAGGGGCCAGCGTCGAACAGGCAGCGCAGGGCGCTGCACTGGCCAGCCAGGCGGGAGCAGCGATGTCGGACATCGTGGCCGGCATTCAAAGGGTCACCCAGATCATGGGCGAGATCAGGCAAGCGAGTTCCGACCAGAGCGTGAGCGTGATGGAGGTCGGACAGGCGATCTCCGAGATGGATCGGGTCACGCAGCAGAACGTGGCACTGGTCGAGGACATGGCACGCGCCGCCGGCACGCTGAAGATGCAGGCCGACGATCTGGTTCAGGCGGTCAATGTGCTCAGGGTCGATCATCAGCATCCCGTGCAGCGCAAATGCGCTACATTACCCGAATGAAGACCGCCACCATCCCTTCCGTCCGCGTCGAGCCCGAGTTCCGAGCCGAGGTGGAGGCGGTCCTGGTCGAGGGCGAGAGCCTGTCGGAGTTCGTGGAAGCCTCGGTCCGCGCCAGCGTGGAGCGCCGTCGCACGCAGGCGGAGTTCGTCGCGCGCGGCTTGCGTTCTCGCGACGAGGCCCGCCGCACGGGGGCGTATGTCGAAGCTGACGTGGCCCTCGCAGGCTTGGAGCGCAAGCTTGACGCCGCGCGAGCAAAGCTGGCCAAGACGCGCAAGTGAGTTTCAAGGTCAGGCTGACGACCGCCGCGCAGGCAGACCTGGAGCGGCTCTTCGACTTCGTTCTCGAACGCGAACTGGCCCGCGACGGCGGCGACCTCTCCCTGGCGGAACAGGCACTGGCAGCGCTGCACGCTGGCATCGCCACCTTGCGGAGTTCGCCCTTCAGCTGCCGCAAGGCAGGCCGGGACTCCTTCTTGAGAGAACTGATCATTCCTTTCGGCCGCACGGGCTACGTCGTGCTCTTCGAGATCGAAAGCGAGACCAGCATCACGGTGCTGGCTGCGCGCCACCAGCGGGAAGATGACTACCACTGAGGCAAGCCAGTGGCGCGCACCTTTGGGTGGGTGGTCGCCGCCATTGATTTGACATAATATACATTGTCGCGCATCACACTGTAGTGGCTCAGTAGTAATGTCGCGTTCTGGCTCATTAGAGATGTCGCACAGT
>CAZXLI010000041.1:0-34169 GCA_964641795.1 uncultured Bordetella sp.
CCGAGCCGTCGCCCGTCGAGTTGAACAGGTCGAACGACTTCGGCGAGCCCGAGACGGCGTTCAACATCTGCTCGTTCTGGCGTGTCGACGCGCTGGCGCGCATCGGCCGGCGCGAGCAGGCGCGCGCGGCCTTCGAAGCCCTGCTGGCCAGCCGCAACCACGTCGGCCTGCTGAGCGAGGACATCGCCCCGGCCAGCGGCGAGCTGTGGGGCAACTTCCCGCAGACCTACTCGATGGTGGGCATCATCAACGGCGCCGTGCGGCTGTCGGCGCCCTGGGACTCGGTGGTGTGAGGGCCACCCGCGTGGCCGCGCCCTTGGTCGCCTAGGCAGCAGGCTTGGGCGCGTAGCCCAGCACCGCCTTCACTTCCAGGAACTCGGCGAAGGCGTGGTCGCCCCACTCGCGGCCATTGCCCGATTGCTTGAAGCCGCCGAACGGCGCCATCAGGTCCGGTGCGGCGCTGTTGATGTTGACCTGGCCGGCGCGCAGGCGCGAAGCCACGCGGCGGGTGGCCTCGACGTCGGTGCCGGAGACGTAGGCGGCCAGGCCGTAGGGCGTGTCGTTGCCGATGGCCACCGCGTCGTCCACGGTGTCGTAGGGCAGGATCGTCAGCACCGGGCCGAAGATCTCCTCGCGGGCGACGACGTTCTGGTTGTCCTTCACCGCCAGCACCGTCGGCTTCACGTAGTAGCCGGTGGCCAGCCCCTCGGGCTTGCCGGGGCCGCCGGCCACCACGGTGGCGCCCTGCTCGATGCCCTTGTGGATCAGCGTCTGGATCTTGTCCCACTGCATTGCCGAGATCACCGGGCCGATGGCCGCGCCGCTGTCGGGTGCGCCCACCGTGGTGGCTTCTGCAGCGGCCTTGGCGATGGCCAGCGCCTCGTCGAGCCGCTCGCGCGGCACCAGCATGCGCGTGGGCGCGTTGCACGATTGGCCGGAGTTGCTCATCACGCCGCGCACGCCGTTGGTCACCGCGCGCTTGAAGTCGGCATCGGGCAGGATGATGTTGGGCGACTTGCCGCCCAGTTCCTGGTGCACGCGCTTGACCGTGGGCGCCGCGTTGCGTGCCACCTCCACGCCGGCGCGGGTGGAGCCGGTGAAGGACACCATGTCGACCTCCGGATGGCTGGCGATCGCCGCGCCCACAGTCGGCCCGTCGCCGTTGACGAGGTTGAACACGCCGGCCGGCACGCCCGCGGCATCGAGGATCTCGGTCCACACCTGGGCCGAGAACGGCGACAGCTCGGAAGGCTTCAGCACCATCGTGCAGCCCACCGCCAGCGCCGGCGCCACCTTGCAGGCGATCTGGTTCACCGGCCAGTTCCACGGCGTGATCAGGCCGCACACGCCGATCGGCTCCTTCACCAGCAGCGTGGTGCCGCGCTCCTCGCGGAAGTGATAGGTCTTCAGCACCGACAGCGCGGATTGCAGGTGGCCGATGCCCATCGCCGCCTGTGCCTTCTGCGCCAGCGCGGCAGGCGCGCCCATCTCCTCGGTGATGGCGGCGGCCATGTCGGCATAACGCTTTTGGTACTCGGCCACGATGCGCTCGAGCAGTGCGATGCGCTCTTCGACGCTGGTCTGCGAGTAGCTCGCGAAGGCACGGCGCGCGGCCTTCACCGCGGCGTCGACATCGGCGGCCGAGCCCATCGAGATGCGGCCGGCCGGCTTCTCGGTGGCGGGGTTGATGACGTCCAGCGTCTTCGCGACGGCGGGTTCGACCCAGCGGCCGTCGATGTAGAACTTCAGGTATTCGCGCATGAGTGTCTCCTGCGGGACTGTGCCAATGGGGGGATCGATCGATTCTAGGCCGCACCCCTGCGCAAGCTTGTCGCCAGGGTGATGCTTTGACAGGAGCAGCGATGGGTGATGAACGCAAGGTGTGCGTGGTAACGGGGTCCTCTTCGGGCATCGGTGCGGCCACGGCGCGGCTGTATGCGAAGAACGGCTGGAACGTGGTGGTCAACTACTCGCGTGAGGCCGCGCCGGCCGAAGGCGTGGCCGCCGATTGCCGCGCGCTGGGCGCCGATGTGCTGGTGGTCAAGGCCAACGTGGCCGACGATGCGGACTGCCGCCGCCTGGGTGAGGCGGTGGCCGCCCGCTTCGGCCGCGCCGACGTGCTGGTGAACAACGCCGGCACCACCAGGTTCGTGCCCGCGCACCAGCTGGAAGGCCTGCAGGCGCAGGACTTCCACGACATCTACGCGGTCAACGTGATCGGGGCGTACCAGATGGTGCGGGCGCTCGAGCCGCTGCTGCGCGCTTCGGGCCACGGCGGCATCGTCAACATCTCGTCGATCGCATCGATGATGGGGCGCGGCTCGTCACTGGCCTACATGGCCAGCAAGGGCGCGCTGAATGCGCTGACGATCGGCCTGGCGCGCGCGCTGGCGCCGGCGATCCGCGTCAACGCGATCGCGCCGGGCCTGGTCGAGACGCCATGGCTGCAGCAGGGGCTGGGTGCCGAGCGCTATGCGGCCAGCGTCGCGGGCTACCGACAGATCGCCGCGCTGGATGCGGTGATCGCACCGGAAGACGTGGCCGATGCCGCGTGGTTCCTGGGCGCCTGCGCGCCCAAGACCACCGGCGAAGTGCTGCTGCTCGATGCCGGGCTGCGGCTCACGCGCGGCTGAGCGCGCGGCAAGCCACCCGCCGCAGCGCTCAGGGCACGGTGCGTGCCGCCACGCGCACCGGCGCGGCCGCGGGCTGCCAGTCGGCCCGGGCGAGTTCGGAGATGCCCTGGCGCACCTGGCCGTCCAGGTTGCCGTAGTGCATCTGCGCCAGCGTGCGCGCGCCGTCCGCCGAGGCGGTCCAGTCGACGCGAGAGAGTTCGGTGGTGCCGGCCAGCACCTGTTCGTCCAGGTTCTGCGCGCGGCCGGCGGCCGTGAGCGTGGCAGCGCCGCCCAGCGCCAGGATCAGGGCCACGGCAGGTGCGCGGGCCATCGCGAGACGGGTCTTCATGGCAGGGTCTCCGTGAGGTCGAAGGACCCTTGCAGTAACGGCGCCGTGGTGGTGCGCCTTGAGTTCCGCGCGCGCAGGCCGGCCGTGGCTGCCCAACAAGTCACGATGTGCAGCGCAGCATGAAAGGCGAGGGGCACCCGGAGGTGCCCCTGGGCCTGGCGCCGTCAAGGCGCCCGCGCGTCAGCGGCTGACGATGTCCGCCCGGCGGTTCATCGCCCAGGCCGACTCGTCGTGGCCCTGCGCGCGCGGCTTCTCCTTGCCCCAGCTCACCGCTTCGAGCTGGGATTCCTTGGCGCCGTACAGCTTCAGCACCTTCAGCACCGCCTGCGCGCGGCGCTGGCCGAGCGCGAGGTTGTACTCGGCGCTGCCGCGTTCGTCGGTGTTGCCTTCGATGCGCACGCTGGCGGCGGGCTTGGCCGACAGCTGCTTGCCCTGCTGCTCGAGCATGCCCATGAAGTCGTTCTTCACCGTGTAATCGTCGAAATCGAAATACACGCTGCGTTCACGTTCCGTGCTGGCCATCTGCGTCGGCGGCTGGGCGACCACCGGCTTGACGGTGCTGACGGCCGGCGGCTGCGCCACCGGTGGCTGGGCTTGCACCGCGGTGGGCTTGGCGGTGGCCACGGGCGCGCCCTTGTCCTCGTTCAGCGATGTGCTGGAGCAGCCGGCCAGCAGGGCCGGAATGACGGCCAAGGTCAACAGGTAGGTACGCATGATGTGTTCACCCCTTATGAGAGCCCAAAGACGCGCGGAAGACTAGCACAGCGACAGCAGCGGCCGTCATGAAAACGTGATGGCGGGCGGATCGGTGCGTGAAGCGCGCCGCCGACAGTGAAGCGATGTTCAACCCGCCATCACTGGAGTCACCCATGGTCCGCCGCCGTACCCTCGCCCTCACCACCCTCGGCTTCGCGGCCGCCACGCTGCTGGCCGCCTGCGGCGGTGGCGACGAGGCGCCCGCTCCCACCGCCGGCACGACCGCGCCCCCGCTGCCGCTGGCCAACCAGCTCTACACGCAGACCAACGAGACCGCCAACACCGTGCTGCAGTACAGCCGTGCGGCCAACGGCACGCTGCAGCGCGTCGCGGCGGTCGGCACCGGCGGCCAGGGCACCAACGGCATCCGCATCAACGGCACGCCGGGCCCCAACTCGCTGGGCAGCCAGTTCAGCGTGATGACGGTGCCCGAACGCAACCTGCTGCTGGCCGCCAACGGCGGCGACAACTCGATCTCGGTGTTCGCGCTCGACGCCGCCAGCGGCGCACCGGCACTGCTGAAGAACACCAGGACGCTGGGCCTGCGACCCAACAGCCTGGCGGTGGCCGGCAAGGTGGTCTACGCCAGCTTCCTCGGCGGCACGCTGCAGCTGGGCGCCTACCGCCTGGCCGACGATGGCTCGCTGCAGCAGCTGGGCCTGTACAACGTGGCGCAGATGGGCGCGCTGAACCCGGCCAGCGTGGCGCCGACGCAGCTGCTGGTCTCGCCCGACCAGCGCTTCGTGATGCTGAGCACCGGCACCGCCAGCAACGCGGTGCTGGCCTTCCCGATCAATGCCGACGGCACGCTGGGCAACCCGGTGGCCAACACCACGCAACCCGCGACGCCCTTCGCCGGCCAGTTCGTGAAGACCGGCAACGGCGGCACGATCTACCTGTCCACCGGCATCACCGGCGTCTCGCTCACCGCGTACACGCTGTCGTCCACCGGCGTGCTGGCGCAGCTGAGCCAGGCCATGGCCGCCGGCGTCGGCGCGCCGTGCTGGCTGTCCGTCACGCCGAATGGACGTTATGCCTACGTCGGCAACGGCAGCGGCTCGATCTCGTCGTACATGATCGGCAACGACGGCACGCTGACGCTGCTGCAGTCGATCGCCGCGATGGAGCCCTCGGTGCTGGCCGGCGTCAACAGCGTGGCCGGCGACTCCTGGGTCAGCCCTGACGGCAGGTACCTGTACTCCACCTACCTGGGCGCCGACAAGATCGTCAGCTACAGCATCGACGCCGCCACCGGCGCCCTGACCAAGGTGGGCGAGGTGATCGTGGGCACCACCTCGAAGTTGGGGCTGCAGGGGCTGGCGGGGGTGTGATACGCCGGCGCCGCCGCCTCAGCGCGCGGGCAGCACCTGCACCGCCATGCGCACCAGGTGCGACAGAGAGCGTGCCTGCATCTTGTCGATCAGGTGCGCGCGGTGGGTTTCGACGGTGCGGATCGACAGGCCCAGGTCGTCGGCGATCAGCTTGTTCGGCCGGCCGTCGACGATGCGCTGCAGCACCTGCTTCTCACGTTCGCTCAGGCGGGCGTAGCACTCGGCGATGCGCTGGTGCTCGCCGGCGTCGTCGTGCAAGCGGCTGGATCGCTCGATGGCCTCGTGCACGCGGTCGAGCAGCGCCTGGTCGTGGAAGGGCTTCTCGATGAAGTCGAGCGCGCCGGCGCGCATCGCGCGCACGGCCATCGGGATGTCGCCGTGGCCGCTCATCACGATCACCGGCAGCGAGATGCCGGCCGCGGCCAGGCGGTCCTGCAGGTCGAGGCCGCTCAGCCCGGGCAGGCGCACGTCCAGCAGCAGGCAGCCCGGCGCGCCGGGCCGGTACTCGGCCAGGAACTGCTGGGCCGAGCCGTACAGCGCACAGCCCAGGCCCACCGAGCGCAGCAGCAGCGCCACCGCGTCGCGCACGTCGGCCTCGTCGTCGACGACATGCACCAGCGGCGGCGGGGTGGCTTGCGGCATGGCCTGGATGCTAGCGGCCGAATGACGCGTCCGCGAGCGGCAGCGCCAGGTGGAACAACGCACCGCGCCCGGGCGCCGGCTCTGCCAGCCAGAGCCGGCCCTGGTGCGCCTCGGCGATCGAGCGGCTGATCGCCAGCCCGATGCCCATGCCGCCGGGCTTGTGCGAGACGAAGGGCTCGAAGATGCGCTCGGCCTCGTCCGGCGGCACGCCGGGGCCGCTGTCCTGCACCGACAGGCGCAGCTCGCCCGGCTGCAGCGTGGCCGTGACGCGCAAGGTGCGCGTGTCGCGCTCGACCTGCTGCATCGCTTCGATGCCGTTGCGCACCAGGTTCAGCAGCACCTGCTCGATCTGGATGCCGTCCACCGCCACCTCGGGCAGCGCGGCGGGCACGTCGACCAGCAGCTGCACGCCGCAGGCCGCGGCATCGGCGCGCGCCAGGCCGATCACTTCAGCCACCAGGTGCGCCGGCGCCACCGGCGCGCGCACCACCTCGTGCCGTGCCAGGAAGCCGCGCAGGCGGCGGATGATCTCGCTGGCGCGTTCGGCCTGCTGCGCCATGCGCCCCAGCGTGTCGGACAGCTCGGCCGGCGGCGCGCCCGCGGCCAGCAGCCGCTGGCTGGCCTGCGCGAACGTGCGCAGCGCGGTCAGCGGCAGCGCCAGCCCTCGGTGGTGAGGAGCCGTTCCTCGAACCGGCTGCGGTGCGGCGGCAGCTGCAGCGCGGCCCAGGCCGCCTCGAAGCGCGGCAGGTCCTCGTCGGCCACCGGCGGGCGGAAGCGGCTGCCCAGCAGCGCCGCCTCGGCCACACCGAACAAGCGGCAGAACGACGGGCTGGCGAACAGCAGGCGCTGCTGGGCGTCGAGCTTGACGATCACCTCGCTCTGGTGCTCGACCAGCAGGCGGTAGTTCTCCTCGCTGGCCCGCAGCACGTCTTCGGCGCGCTTGCGCCGCAGCTCGGCCGCCGCGCGCGACAGGAAGATCAGGAACAGCGGGCGATCGAGGATCTGGCGCTCGATCGGGCCCGAGGTCTCGAAGGCGACGTGGCCGATCAGCTGCTCGCCGCTGCTGTCGTGGATCGGCACGCCGAGGTAGCTGTCCAGCCGCTGCCGCTGCGCCCAGGCAAAGCGCTGCTGCAGGTCGCCTTGCACGCAAAAGACGCGGCCATCGCGCAGCGTCATCTCGCAGGGCGTGCCCGCCAGTTCGAACTCGAAGTCGGGGCGGAACTCGGCATCGGACCAGAAGGCCAGCGTGCGCACCCTCGTCGTCGGCCGATCCACGCACTCGGCGATGAAGGCGCGGCGCAGGCCGAAGGCCTCGGCCAGGTGGCGCATCAGCGTGCGGAAGAAGTCCTGGCCGGTCAGCGGCGCGGTGGCGCGGGCGATCCACTGCAGCAGCTGTTCGTCGCCGGCGCCGGGTTCGGCGGCCGGCGCGCTGCGGGCGGCGGCAGGCGCTTCAAGGGGCATCGGGCGGTCGGGCACGGCATGCCAGGCGGTGGCACGCGGCGATTGTCGCGAGGCCCCGGCGCGATGGCCATCCGTAGTGGCCGCGATCCGGGCCCTGCGGCGCTCAGCCCGCGGCACGGCCGCCGAGGTGGCGACGGATGAAGTGGTCGATCGAGAGCTTGCCGGGACCGTGCAGCAGCGTGACCAGCAGGAACATGCCCCACATCTGGTGGTCCTTCAGGCCGACCTCGCCGACATCGGGGTACGAGATCACCGCCACGATGTTCAGCACGAACAGCCCGGCGGCGGCGAACCGGCTGCCCAGCCCCAGCACCAGCAGCACCGGGAAGCCGAGCTCGGCGGCGGTGGCCATGGCCGCGGCCAGCGCCGGCGGCAGCAGCGGCACCATGTACTCGTTCTCGAACAGCGCGATGGTGTTGTCCCAGCTGGCGATCTTGGTGAGGCCGGCCTTGAAGAAGACCATCGCGATGAACAGGCGGATCAGCAGGTCGATGGCCGGCGCGAAGCGCTCGGCCGTGCGGATGGCCCAGCGGCCGAAGGCCAGTGCGCGGTCCTGCACGCGGGGCATGGTGGACATCGGCATCGCCGGCGCGGCGGTGGCGGAGGAGGCGGTGGTGTGCATCGGGGGCTCCGGTTGGGTTGTCTTGATGCTTTGGTCGCGCAAGGCGGCCAAACCTTTCACACGCTGCGTTCGAGCAGGTACACGTTGAACTGGGTGGCCGCTTCGCTGAACACGCGCCGCGTCTGCCAGCCGGCCTGGCGCGCAATGGCCTGGAAGCGCAGCGCGCCGTGCTTGTACGAGCACTCGGTGAGCAGGCTCTCGCCCTCGGCGAAATCGAAGCTGCGGCCCAGCACCTCGACGCTGTGCGCCTCGCGCGCCACCAGGTGCATCTCGATGCAGCGTTCCTCCGCGTCCCAGCGCGCCTCGTGTGCGAAACGGTCGAGCTGGAAGTCGCCGGCCAGTTCGCGGTTGATGCGCGTGAGCAGGTTGCGGTTGAACGCGGCGGTGATGCCATGCGCGTCGTCGTAGGCCGGCAGCAGCCGCACCGGCTGCTGCGTGGCGTCGGCGCCCACCAGCAGCAGGCTGCCGGGGCCGAGCACGCGGCCCATGCGCACCAGCAGGTTGGCGGCGGCGTCGGGCGTGTAGTTGCCGATCGTCGAGCCGGGGAAGAAGCCGATGCGCCGGCCGTGGCTGGCCGGCGGCAGCGCCAGCGTGTGCAGGCTGGTGAGGTCGCCGATCACCGGCTGCACCGGCAGGCGCGGGTAGATCGACTTCAGCGCGCCGACCGACTCGATCAGGAACTGCGCCGAGATGTCCACCGGCACGTACAGCCCCGGCCGGTCCAGCGCCGACAGCAGCAGCGGCGTCTTGTGGCTCGATCCGCTGCCGAACTCGACCACGGTCGCTCGGGGGCCGGCCTGTGCGCCGATCTCCGGCGCGAAGCGCTCGAGGATGCGGATCTCGGCGCGCGTCAGGTAGTACTCGTCGAGGAAGGTGATCTCCTCGAACAGCTCCGAGCCGCGGTGGTCGTAGAGCCAGGTGCTGGGCACGCGCTTGGCGCGGCGGCCCAGGCCTGCGAGCACCTCGCGGGCGAAGGGCGTGTCTGTCCGCGCCACGCGGCTGGTGGCGAATGCAAGTCCGGTCATGGCAATGTCCCCGTGTCAGTCCAGCGGTGCGAGCGAACCCAGCAAGGTGGGAATCAGTTCGCTGACCGTCGGATGGATGTGCACGCAGCGTTGGATCACGGTATAGGGCTGGTCTGCAGCCATGGTGTCGAGCAAGGCATGGATGGCCTCGTCGCCCTCGATGCAGAACAGCGTGGCACCGAGGATGCGCTGCGTGTCAGCATCCACCAGTACCTTCATGAACCCTTGGGTCTCGTCGCGCTCGCGGGCCCGGCCCACGCGCGTCATCGGCAGGCTGCCGGCCAGCACGCGGCGGCCCGAGGCGCGGGCCTGCGCGTCGTTCATGCCGATGCGCGCCAGCGGCGGATCGGTGAACAGCGCGTAGACCGGGATGCGGTCGCTGACGCGGCGCGTGCCGCCTTCCAGCAGGTTGGCGGCCACGATCTCGTGGTCGTTGTACGAGGTGTGCGTGAAGGCGCCCTGCCCGTTCACGTCGCCCAGTGCCCAGACGCCGTCGACGTTGGTGCGCAGCTGGTCGTCGACGCGGATGTAGCCGCGCGCATCCAGCGCGATGCCGGCCTGCTCGAACCCCAGGTCGTCGGTGTTCGGCCGGCGGCCGGTGGCCACCAGCAGGTCGCTGCCTTCCAAGGTGAGCGGCTGCCCGTCGGCCTGCAGCGCCAGCCGGATGCCGCCATCGCCGCCGCCTTCGGCCTTCACGTCGCGCGCGCCGGTGACGAAGCGGATGCCCTCGCCTTCCAGCATCGTGCGCACGGCCTGCGAGACCTCGGGGTCTTCGCGGGCGATCAGCCGGTCGGCCACCTCGATCACGGTGACCTCGGCGCCGAAGCGCCGATAGACCTGGGCGAACTCCAGACCGATGTAGCTGCCGCCGGCCACCAGCAGGTGGGCCGGCACGCGGTCGAGCGCCAGCACGCTGGTGTTGGTCAGGTACGGCAGCCCGGCCAGCCCCGGCCAGTCGGGCAGCACCGGCCGGCCGCCGGTGTTGATGAAGATGCGCGGAGCGGTGAGCCGCCGGTCTGCCACGGCCACCTCGTGCGGCGCGGTGAAGCGCGCGTGGCCGTCGATCAGCGTCAGCCCCGGGAGGCCTTCGAGCCAGCGGCGCAGGTTGCCCACGGCGGTCTGCACGACGCCGTCGACACGCGCCTTGACGCGCGCCATGTCGATCGCCACCGGCCCGGGGATCATCACGCCGTAGTCGGCCGCGCGGCGTGCGACGTGCGCGGCGCGGGCGCTGGCCACCAGCGTCTTGGTGGGCATGCAACCGTCGTTGACGCAGGTGCCGCCCAGGTGCTCGCGCTCGATCAGCGCCACCCGCTGGCCGGCTGCCGCCAGGCGGGCCGCGAGAAAGGGGCCGGACTGGCCGGCGCCGATCACGATCGCATCAAAGCTGGAAGACATGCGGGGGCTCCTGTTGCAAGGGCTTGGGCGTTGGTCGCCCGGCCGGCCGGTTCCTGACAGGCCGGGCCCTCCGTAGTACCCGCAAGGGACTGCGCAGTGCTCCGAATGGGCGCGGCGATGGCCGCTCACTATGCTCGCCGCCCATCCCGAAGAACATCCCCTGCGGAGACTGGCCGATGGAACGCCGCATCCTGGTGATCGAAGACAACGAGGACATTGCCCGCCTGGTGGCATTGCACCTGTCCACGCTGGGTGCCCGGGTGCAGTGCCTGGCCGATGGCCGCGAAGGGCTGCAGGCGGCGCGCGACAGCGCACCCGACCTGGTGGTGCTCGACCTGACGCTGCCGGGCCTGGACGGGCTGGAGGTCTGCCGCGAGCTGCGCCGCGAGCGCGCGCAGGTGCCGATCCTGATGCTGACGGCGCGCTCGTCCGAGCTCGACCGCGTGCTGGGGCTGGAGCTCGGTGCCGACGACTACCTGGTCAAGCCCTTCTCGGTGCTGGAGCTGGTGGCGCGCGCCAAGGCGCTGCTGCGGCGCATGGCCTCGCTGCAGAACGCGGCGGCGCCGGCCGCTGTCGTCCCCGACGAACGCCTGGCGATCGGCGGGCTGCAGATCGACGTCGCGCGGCGCGAGGTGCGTTCCGGCGAGCGTGTCATCGAGCTCACCGCCAAGGAGTTCGACCTGCTGCTGCACTTCGCGCGCAGCCCGGGCCGGGTGATGACCCGGCTGCAGCTGCTGCAGGCGGTCTGGGGCTATGGCCACAGCGGCTACGAGCACACCGTCAACACCCACATCAACCGCCTGCGCGCGAAGATCGAGGCCGATCCGAACCGGCCCGACATCATCCAGACGGTGTGGGGCGTGGGCTACCGCGGCTGCGACGCGCGCGAGCGCAGCACGCCCCGTGCCACCCCGGCCTGAACGCCGCGCCGATGCCGGTGAGAGCACCTGCGATGACTCGCCGGCTGCACCTGCTGGCGCAGGAGATCGCCGCATTCCGCGCCAGCCGCTTCACGCAGCCGCGGCGGCTGCCATGGGCGCGCGCCGATGGCGACGAGATCGACCGCCTGGCCCACGATTTCGGCGAGCTGTGCGACCGCATGAGCCAGCAGCTGGCCGAACTGCAGCAGCACGACGTGCAGCGGCGCGAACTGCTGGCCAATGTCTCGCACGACCTGCGCACCCCGCTGACGCTGATGCGCGGCTACCTGGACACGCTGCTGCTGCGCCACGGCGAGATCGGCCGGCCCGAGGTGCAGGGCTGCCTGCAGGTGGCCGCCCGCCATGCCGAGCGCCTGGGCCGCCTGGTCGACGACCTGTTCGAGCTGGCCCGGCTCGACCGACCGGCCGACCCGGCGACGATGGAGGTGTTCTCGCTCGGCGAACTGGCGCAGGACATCGCGCAGAAGTTCGCGCTGCCGGCCGGCGAGCACGGGCAGCGCATCGAGGCGCGGCTGCAAGGCTCCCCGGGCAGCACGGTGCCGGTGTGCGGCGACATCGGCCTGGTCGAGCGCGCGCTGGAGAACCTGGTGGAGAACGCCCTGCGCCACACGCCCGCGGGCGGCAGCGTGGGCATCGACATCGCCCCGGACAGCGCGCTGCCGTCCGGCCGCGTGCGGGTCAGCGTCAGCGACACCGGCTGCGGCATCGCCAGCGAACACCTGGCGCATGTCTTCGACCGCTACTTCCAGGCACAGCGCGTCGAAGGCGGTGGCGATGCCGAAGGCCCGCTGCACCACGCCGGCCTGGGGCTGGCCATCACGCGCCGCATCGTCGCGCTGCATGGCGGCACGATCCGGGTCGACAGCACGCTGGGCCAAGGCACCGTGTTCAGCTTCGACCTGCCGCTGGCCGGAAGCCCCGCGCACACCGCGCCGCCCCGGGCCGCGGCCGCACCAGACACCCCGCCCGCAGCGCCACCTTCCGTGGCGAGCGCGCCGGCCGGCGCCACCCAGCATGCCGATGCCGCCCGGCGCCTGGCCGAGCAGCGGCTGGCGCAGGCCTTGCGCGGCGCGCAGGACGGGCTGTGGGAACTGACGCCGGCGCAGGGCCTGCTGCAGGTGTCGGCGCGCTGGCAGCACATGCTGGGACGGCAGGCCGACACCGAAGCCACTTGGGCCCTGGCGGACTGGCAGGCGCATGTGCACCCGGAAGACCGCGCGCCGGTGCTTCAGGCCCTGCAGCGGGCGCTCGCCGACGGCAGCGACCGCTACGAGCAGGTGCTGCGCCTGCGGCATGCCGATGGCCGCTATCTTTGGGTGCTGTCACGCGGCAGCATCGTGCGCCATGCCAGCGGCACGCCGAACCGGCTGATCGGCGTGGACACCGACATCACGCGCGTCAAGCGCATCGAGCTGCTGATCGAGGCCATTGCCGAAGGCACCGCGGCCCGGCGCGGCGAGGCCTTCTTCCGCGCGCTGATGCAGCAGTTCGCCCAGGCGCTGCAGGTCGACTGCGTGTTCGTGACCGAATACGCCGGCAATGGCGCCGATGCCGCCCGCGCGCTCGCTTCCTGGCGACGCGGCGGCTTCGGGCCTGCCGGCGACTACCTGCTGGCCGGCACGCCCTGCGCGCAGGTGCTGCAGCAGGGCCGCCGCTGCCACGTGCCCAGCGGCGTGGGCCGGCAGTTCCCGCGCGACGCCGGCCACGAAGGCTACCTCGGCCTGCCCCTGTTCGCGCACGACGGCAGCGTCATCGGCCACCTCGCCTTCCTGCACGACAAACCCCTGGCCGAAGATGCGTTGCTGGAATCGGTCTACCGCATCTTCACCGCACGGGCCGAGGTCGAGATCGAGCTGATGCAGGCGCTGCGCCGCCAGCACGGCGAAGTCATCGGCTAGCGCACAAAAGGCGCGTCATGCGCTGCGCCTCAACGCGCGCTCGGCCAGCTCGAACAGCGCCTCGCACAGCAGCGCCAGCGCGGCAGCCGGCAGCGCACCGGCCAGCAGCAGGCCCTGGTCGTTCAAGGCCAGGCCGGTGACGATGCGCTCGCCATAGCCGCCGGCGCCGACGAAGGCGGCGATCGTCGCCGTGCCCACTGCGATGCTGGTGGCCGTGCGCAGGCCGGCCACCATCACCGGCAGCGCCAGCGGCAGCTCGATCAGGCGCAGCCGCTGCAGCGGCGTCAGGCCCAGCGCGGAGGCGGCCAGCTTCAGCCCGCCCGGCACTTCGGCCAGACCGGTGCAGGTGTTGCGCATGATCGGCAGCAGCGCGAACAGGGTCAGCGCCAGCAGCGCCGGCAGCGTGCCGATGCGCCCGAGCAGCGAGATCAGCACCGCCAGCAGCGCCAGCGAGGGCACGGTCTGCAGCAGGCCGGTGCCACCCAGCACCAGCGCGCGCCAGCGGGCATGCGGGGCAACCGCCACGGCCAGCGGCACGCCCACCGCGGCCGCAAGGGCCACGGAGGCGAGGACGAGGGTCAGGTGCTGCAGCGTCAGTCGCCCGAGGTCCGGCCCCCACAGCCGGTCCCAGAAGCCGGTGCCGCCGACGCGCGCCGCCGGCACCGAGGCCGCCGGCACCGAGGCCGCGGCACCGGCCGCCCGCGCCGCCCGCGCCGCCAGGAAGTCGCGCGCGATCTGATCGAAGCCCTGGCCCTGCAGCTCGGCCCTGGCGTTCATCGCGATCATCGCCGCCTCGTCGACGCTGCCGGCCAGCCGCTGCAGCGCGGCCCAGGCCGCGGGGTGGCGCTGCGGCAGGTCCAGCCGGTACAGCAGCACCGCGTCGTAGCGCGGAAAGTACCCGGCACTGTCCTGCAGCACGCGCAGCTTCAGGTGGTCGATCTTGGCGTCGGTGGTGTAGATGTCGATCACGTCGACCTGGCCGCCACCGATGGCGTCGTAGGCCAGGCCATGGTCCAGCCCGCTGGGCTGCTGCGACAGGCCGTAGCGCCTGGCCAGTCCGGCCCAGCCGTCGGCGCGGCCGATGAATTCGTTGCTCAGGCCGAAGCGCAGGGCCGGCTGGCGCGCCAGGTCGGCGAGCGTGCGGATGCCCAGCCGCTCGGCCTGGTCGGTGCGCATCGCCAGCGCGTAGCCGTCGTTGAAGCCGAAGCGGACGTCCACGCCCAGGCCCAGCGGCGCCAGGCGCTCGCGCATGGCGGCCAGCGACGTGACCTGCGGGTCCTTCAGGATCTCCTGGGCAATGGTGCCGGTGTACTCGGCATAGGCATCGATGCGGCCTGCGCGCAGCGCCTGGTACACGATCGCGGTGTTGCCCAGGCCCTGCAACACCTCCACCGGCGCATGCGGCTGCGCCGTCTGCGCGACGATCTGCGCCAGGATGTAGGACTCGGTGAAGCGCTTGGAGCCGATGCGGATCGGTTCATCGGCCGCCGCCGACTCGGTCACCGTGCCGAGCAACGAGAGCAGGCATAGCGCAGCGATCAGGGACAGCCGGCGAAGGTTCAGCAGCATGGCGCGCAGCTTCAGCGCCCGCGCACCGACGCGATGGCCACGCGCACCTGGCGCGCCAGCTCCGGATCGAGCGCGGCCAGGTACTTCTCGATCACGGGTTGCGCCAAGTGTTCGATCTCGCTGCGCGCGGCGGCCGACAGCGTGGTGATGGTCAGCTTCTCGGCCAGCGCGCGCAGCAGCACCGCTTCGTTGTCGAGCAGTGCCTGGCGCCAGTAGCGCTGAGAGGCGGCCCCGGCCTGGCGCAGCACGCTGCGCTCGTCCTCGTTCAGGCGCTGCCACACCGGTCCGCTGAACAGCAGCACGCCGACGTAGGCGTTGTGCTGCGTGTTGGTGTGGTACTTCTGGACCTCGGTCAGCCGGGCAAAGACGGTCACGCCGTCGGCGTTCTCCTGGCCGTCGACCGTGCCTTGCTCGAGCGCGGTGTACAACTCGGTGAACGGCAGCGCCACGGGATTGGCGCCCAGCGCCTTCCAGAAGTCGATGAAGACGGCGCTCTGCAGTGTGCGCAGCTTCAGCCCCTTGATATCCCGCGCCGAGGCCACCGGGCGCGTGCGGTTGGTGAGGTTGCGCCACGCGCCGGAATGCAGGTTGAGGATGACGAAGCCGTTGGCCTGCGCGATGTCGCGAATTCGCTGCCCGGGCTCGCCGTCGGACACGGCATAGAGCTCGCGGAAATCGCGGAACAGGAAGGGGATGTCGTAGACGTTGAACGCACGGTCGATGCCGCCGAGCAGGCTCGTCGTGGTGAGCTGCGCCTCGATGGCGCCGGCGCGCAGGCCGGACAGCACCTGCAGGTCGGACCCGAGCTGCGAGCCGGGGTATAGCGTCACCGTCATGCGCCCGCCCGACAAGCGTTCGACCTCGCTCTTGAAGTACGCGGCACCGCGCGACTGCGGGTTGTCGCCGGTGATCGCGAGCGCGAGCTTGATCGTGTGGTCGCGCACCTGCGCGCCGGCGGCACCGGTGGCCAGCAGCAGTGCGGCGAGCAAGGCGTAAAGGATCGACTTGGGCATAGAGGCTCCTCTGTCACGGCCCGGTCAGGGCCGGCCCAGCCAGGCAGCGGGCACCATCACCAGCTGCGGAAACACCACCATCAGCGCCAGCAGCAGGATCTGCGCCAGCATGAACGTCGTTGCGCCGCGGCTGACCATCGCGAACTCCACCTTGCCGACGCTCGCCACGACGGCCAGCACCGAACCCACCGGCGGCGAAACCATGCCGATCACGCCGCTCAACACGTAGACGATGCCGAAGTACACCGGGTCCACGCCGGCGCGGGCGACCAGCGGCATCACCAGCGGGGTGAGGATGAGCAGGATCGGCCCGGTCTCGAGCGCCGTGCCCAGCAGCAGCACCAGCAGGCAGACCACGCCCACGAAGAGCCGCGGGTGGTCCACCAGCGGGCCGGCCAGCGCGGTCAGCTCGCGGCCTGCCCCGGACACCGTGATCATCCAGCTGCCGAGCGCGGTGCAGGCAATGATCAACATCACCGTGGCCGAGGTCAGCATCGCGGACGTGGCCAGGCGCGGCAGGTCCTTCAGTGGGAGCTCCCGGTACACCACCATGGCGACGAACGCGCTGTAGACGGCCGACACCACGGCCGCCTCGGTGGTGGTGACGACGCCGAAGCGCAGGCCGACGATGATGATGGCCGGCAGCCCCAGCGCCCACAGCGCAGTCCTCAGGCTCCGCGCCACGGCCGCCAGCGGCGCGCGAGGCCGCTGCACCGGCTGCTCGCGCCGCACCAGCCAGCCCCAGGTGAGCGCCAGGGTCAGCGCCATCATCAGGCCCGGGAACACGCCGGCCAGGAAGAGCCGGGAGATGGAGGTGTTGGACATCACGCCGTAGAAGACCAGGGCCAGACTCGGCGGGATGATGGGCCCGAGCAGGCCCGCAGTGGCCACCAGGCCGGCCGAGCGCGCGTTGTCGTAGCCGTCCTGCTTCATCATCGGCAGCAGGAACGCGGCCATCGCCGCGGCATCGGCGATGGCCGAACCCGACAGCGTGGACAGCACGATGCCGACGACGATCACCACATAGCCGAGCCCGCCGTGCCGGTGCCCCACCAGATGCACCGCGAGGTCGACGATGCGGCGCGACAGCCCTCCGGCATTCATCAGCTCGCCAGCGAGCACGAAGAACGGGATCGCCAGCAGCGCGTAGCTGTCGTTGCCATTGATCACCGTGAAGGCGGCGATCTGCGGGTCGGGCATGCCTTGCCAGGCCATGAGCACGATGCCGCTGACCAGCAGCGAGAACGCGATGGGCATGCCGATCACGAGCGTCAGCACCACGACAGCCAGGAACAGCAGCAGCGTCATGGCCTCGAGTCCGGCGGCGCCTCGCCCCGCAGCGTCTGAAGGGTCTGCCACGCGATGACGGGCACCGCGTGCGCGGCGAAGAACAGGCCCGCGCCGTAGAGCGCGAGACCGATCGACCAGCCGCTGACGGGCGCCGCCAGGTTCAGGTTCAGCAGCACCTGCCGCCACGCGCCCACCAGCAGGAACACGCTGGCCACCAGGCAGCCCAGCTGTGCCAGCAGCGTGACCGCACGTGCCGCCCGCGGCGGCAAGGCCCGCACCACGCCGTCGATGGCCAGGTGGCGCCGCTCCACCAGCGCCACCGTGGCACCGACGAAGCCCACCCACACCAGCGCCCAGCGCGAGAGCTCCTCCGATACTGCGATGCCTGACGCAAAGGCATAGCGCAGCACGAAGTTGCCGAACACCAGCGCCACCATCAGCAGCGCCAGAACGACGAGCAGCGCCTTGAGCAGGCGAAGGTAGTTGTGCGCGACCTTGGACATCGATTGCCGATCCACATTCTGCGCCGCACCCGAAGCGCCGGTTGCTGGGGCTTCTCCGATGCGCCGCTCGAGGGCGCCACCCTACACTGGGCGAACCTCGGCGCCACGGATGCAGCTCCTCACCGTTTCTCCCTTTGGCTACACCGACGCGCGGCCATTGGTGCAGGCCGGCGCCTCCTTGATCGTGGCCGCACGCGAGGTGCAAACCGGAACGCACGCCCTGCTGAAGCTGGCGCTGCCCGGTGCTTCCGAAGCCTTCGCGCAAGAGGACACGCTGCTGCGCTCGCTGGCCGTGCCGGGCCTGGCGCGGCCCACGGCATGGCTGGAAGCGCCGCAGGCCGGTGCTGCGACGGTCCTGGAGCCCTTCCGCGGCGAGCCGATGGAGGCCACGCTGTCGGCGCAGCCGATGCCGTGGCGCGACGCGCTGCGCGTGGCGCGCTGCATCGCGACCACGCTGTCGGGCCTGCATGCGGCGGGTGTCGCGCAGCTCGACCTGCGCCCGGCCACGGTGCTGGTCGACTGGGAGCGGCACGAGACCCTGCTGGTCGACCTGCACCTCGCCGCCACGCGGGCACCGCGTTCGCCCCAGTGGGCCGATCCGGCGGTGGCGGCGTATCTTGCGCCCGAGCAATGCGGCGGGCTGGCGCACGAGATCGACCACCGGGCCGACCTGTACGCGTTGGGCACGCTGATGTACCGGCTGCTCGCCGGACGGCTGCCCTTCGAGGCCGCTGACCCGCTGGAGTGGATGCACTGCCACGTGGCGCGTGTACCGCTGCCGCCGTCGACCTATGCGCCGCTGCCGCGAGGCGTGAGCGAGATGGTGCTCAAGCTGCTCGCCAAGGCGCCGGACGATCGCTACCAGTCCGCCGCCGCGCTGCGGTTCGACCTCGACCTGTGCATCGTCGGCACCGATGCGGAAGCCGATGCACTGACCGTCGGCAGCCACAACGCGCGGGCCCGGCTGCGCGTGCCACGGGCGCTGCACGGCCGGCACGCCGAGCGCGAAGCCCTGGATGCGGTGTTGCACCGGGTCCGCGGCACGGGGCGCAGCGAGCTGGTGCTGATCAGCGGCGAAGCAGGCTGCGGCAAGTCCACGCTGGCCCAGGAGCTGCGCCCGGCCGTGGCCAGGGCGGGCGGCCTCTTCGCCGGCGGCAAGTTCGAGCCGCACCAGCCGGAGACGCCGCGCTCTGCCTTCGTGCAGGCCTTCGCCGAGCTGGTCAAGGGCGTGCTCGGCGAATCCGATGCCGGCGTCGCGGCCTGGCGTGAGCGCCTCACGCTCGCGCTCGGCCCCAATGCCCAGCTCATGGTGCAGCTCGTGCCGGGGCTCAACCATGTCCTCGGCGCTCAGCCGGCGGTGCCCGCCCTGCCCCCGCGCGAAGCGGAGTTGCGCTTCCACCTCGTCTTCCAGCAATTCGTCGGTGCCTTCACCGGGGCCGGGCGTCCGCTCGTGCTGTTCATCGACGATCTGCACTGGGCCGACGCCGGCAGCCTGACCCTGCTGCGCGAGCTGCTGGAAGCACCGATCGGCCCCTTGATGCTGATCGGCGCCCACCGCGAAGAGAAGGCGCACCTTCACCCGGCGCTGGGCATGCTGGCCGATGAAGCGCGGCGCGCCGGGCGGCTCTGCAGCATCGAGCTCGGGCCGCTCGATGCCGACGCCATGCGCGCGCTGGTGGCCGACGCGGTCGGGACCAGCCCCGCCGAGGCGAGCATGTTGGCCGACAGCATCGGCGAACGCACCGGGGGCAATCCGCTGTTCGCCACCCGGTTCCTGCTCGAGCTGGCCGACGAGGGGGCCTTGCGCCGGGACGATGCCGCCGGCCGATGGACCTGGGACCTGCAGGCCGTCGTCGCCAAGGGCTACGCACGCAACGTGGTCGACCTGCTGCTGGCGCAGCTGCAGCGCCTGCCGCCGCCGACCTTGCGCGCGCTGCAGCACGCCGCCTGCCTGGGCAACACCGTCGCGCCGGCGCTGCTGGCGGCGGCCCTGGGTACGTCGTGCGCGGATGCCGAAGCGGCCATGGGTCCCGCCCTCGAAGCCGGGCTCGCGCTGCGCGTCAGCGAGGGCTGGCGCTTCGCGCACGACCGGCTGCAGGAGGCGGCGTATTCGCTGGTCCCGCCGGCGCAGCGGCCGGCGCTGCGGCTGCACATGGGCCGGCTGCTCGTGCGCAGCCTGGACCCCGAGGCCCTCGGCCAGCGGCTGTTCGATGTCGTGAGCGCGCTGAACGAAGGCGCCACGCTGATCGACGATGCCGCCGAGCGTGCCCTGCTGTGCCGATTGAACATCCGCGCCGGCAGCCAGGCGAAGTCCGCGGCCGACGGCGAGGCGGCTCTCTCCTTCTTCCTGCGCGCCCGGCAGCTGCTGCCCGCCGATGCGTGGTCGAGCGGCTATGCCGAGTGCTTCGAGGTGCACGCGCAACTGGCCGAGTGCTCGTTCATGACGGGCGCGCTGGACGAGGCACAGGCGCTGCTGGCGCAGATGCTGGACCGGGCCAGCACCACTGTCGACCGGGCACGCGCCTACAGCCTTCGGATCGGGCTGCTCACCACGAGCGGGCATGCGCCCGAAGGCGCCGCCGCGGCGCTGGAGGCGCTGCGGTCGCTGGGGCTCGGCCTGGAGGAAGACGCCGCCGGCATCGAGCAGACGCTGCGCACGCTGGACGAGACGCTGCAACGCCGGCTGGCCGGTCGCCCGCTGCAGGCCCTGCTGGACCTGCCGCACACTGACGACCCGGGCGTCATCGCGCTGATGGCGCTGCTCAACGACGCGGCGCCGACGCTGTTCATCGCACGCCCCACCCTGTGGCCAGCGGCGGCGGCCCAGGTCGTGGCACTCTCGCTCGCGCACGGCCACTGCGCCGAGTCCAGCTTCGGCTACCAGCTGCTGGCCGACCTGCACGCCGGGCGACGGAACCTGGACCGCGC
Source organism: uncultured Bordetella sp. (assembly GCA_964641795.1). Classification (GTDB taxonomy): domain Bacteria; phylum Pseudomonadota; class Gammaproteobacteria; order Burkholderiales; family Burkholderiaceae_C; genus Pseudaquabacterium. Next base: position 20,339 of record CAZXLI010000041.1, read on the forward strand.
CGCCGACTTCGACGCGCTCGCGGCCCGGCTGGACCAGCAGTTCCCGCGCAGCCGCGTGCGCCACCGGCTGCTGATGCACCAGGGCACCTTCGTCCAGCACTGGCTGCAGCCGTTCACGGCGTCCCGCGACCTGCTGCAGCGCAGCGTGGTCGAGGCGCTGCAGCACGGCGATGCCTGGCTCGCAGGCAACTGCATGCTGTTCGACCTCATCCTGGCGTTCGAGCAGGGCGAGCCGCTCGATCACCTGGTCGCCCTGGCGCGGCGCCCGCAGGCCTTCGTGCAGCGGCCGCAGCTGGTGATGCTGGTGTGGACCGTGCGCCTGGTGGTGCAGACGGCGCGTTGCCTGCAGGGCAAGACGCTGGGGCCCACGTCGTGGAGCGACGAGGGCTTCGCCGAAGCCGAGCTGGCCGAAGCGTTCCGGCGTCGCGGCACGCGCTCCGGCCCGCTGATGTGGCACGTGATGCGGCAGATGGTCTATTTCTTCGCCGGCCAGCCCCGGCAGGCGCTGCACGAGGCGCAGCAGGCGGCCGCGCTGCTCGACCCGTACGAGGCCCGTCCCTTCATCACCACGCACCACCTGTTCGACCTGCTGGCGCGGGCATCGCTGTACGACGCCTCCAGCGCCGACACGCAGGACGCCACGCGGCAGGCGCTGCACGAGATGCTGCCGCGCTTCGAGGCCTGGGCCCGGGCGTGCCCGGCCAACCAGCAGTCGCGCCACGCCCTGTTGCGCGCGGAGCTCGCACGCATCGAAGGCCGCGACGAAGCCGCCGCGCGCGGCTACGAAGACGCGCTGGAGGCCGCGCACCGGCACGGAAACCGCCAGGTGGAGGTGCTGGCGGGCGAACTGGCGGCGCGCTTCCACGCGGCACGCGGCCTGGCCGTCGCGGCGGGCGCCTATCTTCGCCAGGCCAGCGAGGCCTGCGAGGGCTGGGGAGCGCACGGCCTTCGCCGCCAGCTGCAGGCCCGCTACCCGCAGTTCGCCCGCAGCCTCCCGGCCGCCCCGGATGCCGCTGCGATGGTCATCGCGAAGGCGTCGCAAGCCCTGGCCGGGCCGATGGACATCCAGAGCCTGCCGCAGGCGTTGATGCGCATCGCGCTCGAGGCGGCAGGCGCCCAGCGCGGCGTGCTGCTGCTGGCCGAATCCGGCGAACTGCAGGTGGTGGCCCGCGCCCGCGCGCACGCTTCGGGCATCGAGGTGCAGGGCCGCCAGGACGATGCCGCCGACGCGCTGCCCTGGTCGGTGGCGCACTACGTGGCGCGCTCGCGCGAACCAGCGGTGCTGTCGGACGTGGGCCTGCCGCATGCGTTCTCGAGCGATCCGTACCTGCTGCGCGAGCGCCCGCGCTCGGCGCTGTGCCTGCCGCTGCTGCGCGGGGCCGAACTGGTGGGCGTGCTCTACCTGGAACACGCGCTGGTGGATGGGGCCTTCGGGCCGGAGCGCCTGCCGCTGCTGGGGACGCTGGCCGCGCAGGCCGCGATCTCGCTCGAGACCTCGCGGCTGTACGCATCGTTGCAGGAAGGCCAGGCACGCATCCGCAGGCTGGTCGACGCCAACATCGTCGGCATCCGCTTCGCGCACGCCGACGGGCGAATCTTCGAAGCCAACGACGCCTACCTGCACCTGCTGGGGCGCACGCGCGACGACCTGGCGGCCGGGCTGTTGAACACCCACGACATCACGCCGCCGGAGTACCGCGAGGCCGCGCTGCGCGCGGCCGAGCAGCTGGCCGCCGAGGGAAGGTACGCGCCGTATGAAAAGGAGTACCAGCGCCCCGACGGCACACGCGTGCCGGTGCTGTCGGGCGGCACCTGGCTCGACCCGGTGCAACGCAGCACGGTGGGCTTCGTGCTCGACATCAGCGAGCGCCGACAGGCCGAGGCCGAGCGTGCGGCACGCAACGCCGCCGAGCTGGCCAACCGCGCCAAGAGCGAGTTCCTCGCCAACATGAGCCACGAGCTGCGCACGCCGCTCAACGGCATCCTTGGCTATGCGCAGCTGCTGCAGCTCGACGAAGGACTGACGCCCGCCCAGAAGCGCGGGCTGGACATCATCCAGCGCAGCGGCGACCACCTGCTGACCCTCATCAACGACATCCTCGACCTGGCGCGCATCGAGGCCGGCAAGGTAGAGCTGTTCGTCCGCGAAATGGACCTGGGCACGCTGCAACGCACCGTCTGCGACATCGTGAGCCTCGAAGCGCGGCGCAAGGCGCTGGCCTTCGAATCCGCCGGGCCCGAGCCGCTGCCGGCCGTGCATGCCGACGAAACCCGCCTGCGCCAGGTGCTGTTGAACCTGCTGAACAACGCGGTGAAGTTCACCCCGGCCGGACGGGTGTCGCTGCGCATCCGGGTGCTGGAGACCGACGATCGCCACGTGCGGCTGCGCTTCGAGGTCGAGGATACCGGCATCGGCATCGACGCCGGGCAGCTGGGGCGATTGTTCCGACCCTTCGAGCAGGCGGCTCAGGTGCAGCGCCGCTTCGGCGGCACGGGCCTCGGGCTGGCCATCAGCCGGCAGCTGGTGATGCTGATGGGCGGCGACCTCCAGGTCGAGAGCCGGGTCGGGTCGGGCAGCCTCTTTCACTTCGACCTGGTCCTGCCTTGGGCCGCGCGCGCGCCCGAGCCGTTGGTGAAGGACATGCAGGACATCCGCGGCTACGAAGGTGTGCGACGCCGGGTCCTGGTGGTGGACGACACCGATTTCAACCGTGCGCCGGTCGTGAGCTTCCTCGCCGAAGTCGGGTTCGAGACCATGGAAGCCGAGAACGGCGAGACCGCTCTGCGGTGCGCGCAGGCCTGGACGCCCGACATCGTGCTGATGGACAGCGTGATGCCCGTGATGGACGGGCAGGAGGCCACCCGACGGCTGCGCCGGATCGATCGCTTCCGTGCGCTGCCGATCATCGCCATCTCGGCCAACGCATCGGCCACGGACGAGCACGCCTGCCGGGCAGCCGGCGCCGATTCCTTTCTGCGCAAGCCGCTCGACCTGGCGCGGCTGCTGGCGGAGATCGGCCGCCTGCTGGGGCTGACCTGGCGCCGGCGCACGGCGCAGGGCGAGGACGGCGGCGATGGGCCGATCGCCCTGCCGCCACCACAGGAGATGGACGCGCTGATCCAGGTGGCGCGCGTCGGAAACATGCGCGCGATACGGGTTCAGGCCGAGCGGCTGGCCGCACAAGATGCACGTTATCGAGCGCTGTCCGACCGGCTGTGCCGGCTGGCTGCCGCGTACGAATCGGTGGCCATCGTCGAGCTGCTGACCTCGCTGCAGGCAAACGCCGGCGCGCCCGCTGGAGCGAAGCTTTAGAAGCATCGCCCGCGGCTTCGGTGAAGCGGCGGGCCGGGTTCAGCCGCAGCCATCGTGCATTGAGCATGGCGCGCCGCTTCGGCGATGGCGCGCGTGCGGTCACGCGTGAAGCGCGCTCGACCAGGCCCGACTGTACGGCTTGTCCTACCTGCAAAGGCGCGCGCAGCCGACGCGCCCGGCGCCTGCCGACCGACTGCGGCCGCCAGTGCCGGTTCCTAGCATGCTGCATACCGAAATCAGGAGTCCCGACATGCCACGCCTCGCCACCGCACGCTCACTCGTCGTGTCAATCGCTGCCGCGGCCGCACTGGCTGCATGTGGTGGCGGCGGCGGCAACGCGGACCCGACCAGCCCGCCGCCGACCAGCCCGCCCACCACCGGCGATCCGGCGCCGCCCACCACCGACAACGGCCAGCGCATCGACAGCTTCACGCTGCCCGGATTCCCGCACAGCATCGACGCGTACCACCCCGCCGGCGCCACCCGCGCCATCGTCTTCCTGCATGGTGGCGGCGGCACGCTGCATGGCATCGCCTACCAGATGGGCCTGAAGACCACGCTGGAAGACGCCCCGACGCCGGAGACGGTGAACTGGTCGGCGCTGGCCTCGGCCGGTGTGATCGCGGTGTTTCCCCAGGGCCAGTCGATCGGAGGCAACGCCCGCACCTGGCGCAACCACGCGATGGAATCGGGCCAGGACGACCTGGCCTTCCTGAAGGCACTGGCCGCCGACCTGCGCCAGCGCTACGGCATCAGCTCCGTCGCGCTGGCGGGGCACTCGATGGGCGGCGCGATGGTCAACCGCGTCTGGTGCGAGGCACCGGCCACGTTCCAGTCCTATGTCTCCTTCTCGGGCCCCGCCTCCAGCCACTACCTGGACCCGGCCACGCCGTGCGCCCAGGGCGGCCGCGCGCCCTACCTCGGGCTGTTCGGCAGCGCCGACACGGTGATTCCCGGTGCCTGGGAAGCCCCGACCTGGACCATCAACCCGATCATCGCCGGGCTGCAGGAAAGCGCCTTCGTCAACACCGTGATGATCGGCGAATGGCAGGAGTTCCTGTCGCGTGCGAAGGCGATGTGCGGCGAGACGCCGGCGCTGACCTCGGCCACGACCAGCGGGCTCACCGCCAGCTGGCAGGCCTGTGGCGGACGCCTGCAGGTGCAGCTGGCCGCCGGCGCCGGCCACGGCATCGATTCGATCAGCGCCGTCATCGGCCAGCCGCCGTTCAACCTGGTGGCCGCGTTCACGGCGCGTTAGCCTGCCTGGCGCGCGAACTGCCGCGCCACGAAGCGCCACACCATGCGCGAGGCATCGGGCCCCTGCGCATCGCTGAATCGCTGGCCCGCCGCCCCGCCGCTCCAGGCATGGCCCAGTCCGTCGACGATCACCAGCGTCGCGGCGGTGCGACCCCGGCGCTTGAAGTCCGTGACCGCGAACGGATAGCGCAGGCCGCGGCGCAAGTGGCGCGCCGGGCCCGCGCGCGCGCCGGCGACCTCGGCCCAGGCCTGCGCCGCGGCGCGGCCGTTGAGCGGGGAGACCACGATGTCCGCATCGCCATGGATCACCAGCAGCGGCGGCCAGGCCTCCACGGCCGCGGCCTTCCGCACGGCCGAGCCCCGGCCAGCACGATGCCCCTGCATGGCGCCCAGCGCCGTCAGCGCGGAATGCGCGGTGCCGGGCGGGATGCCCGAATGCATGACCACTGACGTGAAGCGACCCGGGTAGCGTGTCGCGAGCAGGGCTGCCATGCTGGCGCCCGACGAGAGCCCGGCAATCGCCACCCGCTGCCGGTCCACCGGCTGCAGCAGGCACACCTGGTCGATGGCACTCATGACCAGGGTCGCCTCGGCGAAGGCCCGCCCGTTGCCGGTATCGAACCAGTTCCAGCAGCCCTGGCCGTTCGACAGCCGGTCCTGCTCGGGGTAGAGCACCAGGAAGCGCTCGCGCAGCGCGATCCTGTTCATCCGGGTGCTCGCCGCGAAGGCAGTGGCATCCTGGTGGCAGCCGTGCAGCATCACCAGCAGCGGCACGCGTTCGCCGAACTTCAGGTCGGGCGGCCGGTAGAGCCTGAAGCGCCGCATCCCGGCGGTGCCCATCGCAACGCCTGGCAGCCAATCGCCTGCGCCCGGCAACGGCGCGCGCCGGTCCACCGCCGGCTTCAACGCTTGGCGCAGGGCCCGCGTGCCCGCGCTTGTCGCCCGCCGGGTCATGGCCAGCAGGCTGCGCTCGAGCGTCTTGCCCCAGGCTGGCTTGCGCCAGCGCAGCGTGGCCATGGAAGACCCGGCCCTGCGTTCAGCGCGTGCCGGCAACCTCCGCCACCACGCGGCGATCCGGTTGCAGGCAGGCGATCAGGCGCGCAGTCGGCTGCTCGCCCTTGCAGTCCTCGGCATGGGTGACCGGCACCGTTTCGCCCTTGCCGACGGACCTGACCATCGCCGCGTCGACGCCGCCGGCGGACACGAGGTAGGCCTTGACCGCCGCAGCCCGGCGCTCCGACAGCGCCTGGTTGTAGGCCGCGGAGCCGAGCCGGTCGGTGTGGCCCTCGACCGTGACGACCTCGAATCGCGTGCCTCGCAGCTCGCCCGCAAAGGTGTCCAGCGCCCGACGCCCGTCCGCGCTGAGGGTGGACTGGTCGAAGCCGAACAGGGAATCGGCCGAGAAGTTCACCCGGCGCGGCGCGGGCGCAGGCGCGGGTGCCGGCGGCGGCGCCACCGCCACCATCGGCGCCGGCGGCGGCGGTGCCACCACCGGTGCCGGCACGTTGACACTGTAGGCCGGCGCCGCTGCTTCGCTCATGCGCACCGGCGTGCGATCGCCGCCACGTCCGAACGGGAACACCAGGCTCAGCGAGACCACGTTGATGTGGCCATGGCCGCCGGACGCGTCGCTGATGCGATAGCGCTCGGCTTCTCCGCGCATCAGGAACGCCGGGCTGAACTCGTACTGCAGGCCCAGGCCGAGGTCGGGGTTGATCTTGCTCCGGCGGCGGCTGGTGTCACCGGTCAGCACCGCACCGCTGCCGGCGAAACTGTCGCGCACGCGGGCGTACTGGGCACCCAGCCGTCCGAACACCGAGAAGCGATCCGAGAGCGGAAGGAAGCCGAGCACGTCGGCATTGACGCCGCGCACCTTGAACTCGCTGCGCAGCGAGCCCGTCGGCACGGTGCTCGACGTGAATCCGAACTTGCCGAGGTCGAAGTAGCCCCCCTCCAGCGCGAAGTAGCGGTTGAACTGATAACCCGCGAAAAGACTGTAGGCGGTGCTGCCCTCATCGCGCGCCGAGGTGCTGGTCGAGAAGCCTGCACCCAACTGGCTGGTGGCGATGCGGTCCTCGTCGATGCGGGCGCGCGAATGACCGGCCGACAGGCCGCCGTAGCCGAAATGGTCCTGTGCGATGGCGGGCGGAGCCGCCGATGCGACCAGGCAGGCCAGGGCGGCCAGGGTCACGGAGCGCGGAAAGTGAGGGGATGTCATCGGAGCTTTCATTCAAGGAGGGATCGGGTCTGGGGCCGGCGGCCTATCCGCGCCTTGTACGCAGCGCCACCGCGGGCGTCCGTGCGCTCGGCGACATAGCCGGAGAAGTCGCACGTGGGGGGTGCTGCTCCCAGTGTTGGCCAGCGCACCGACGCGGGCGGCGGCCGGCCGATAGCGTCGTTCCTGCCAAGGCTGCCGCGTTGCAGCCCGGGCTCAACCTTTCTGGAGCACCCTCATGCAACCCAAGCATCTCGCGCTGGCGGCACTCGCGCTCGGCAGCGCCCTCGCCCATGGCGCCACGAACGTCGCGCTCGGCGGGCACGTCGATCTCGTCGGCACCGACTTCGGGGTCAACGGCGGGGGCTGGTGCTGCGCGTCGATGGCCGACGCGTCCACCGTGACCGACGGTGTGCTGGTGCCGATCGGCACGCAGTGGAACACCGGCACCGTGTTCTGGACCGGCGCGTTCGAGGCCGACAGCATCGTCGTCACGCTGGCGAGCAATGCACTGGTATCGCACATCGAACTCCAGGCCGACAACAACGACGACTACGGCGTGCGCTACCGCGACATCGGTGGCAGCTGGCACGACCTGGTGACGATCTCGCCGAACCGATCGGCCGGCATCGACAACGGCAGCGCCAACTTTGCCGGCGTCGTCGCATCGGCCTTCGAGATCAGGGGCGTGGGAGGCGACGGCTTCTTCTCGGTGACCGAGTTCAGGGCCTACCAGGTGGCCGAGGTGCCGGAGCCCGCCAGCCTTGCGCTGATGACGGCCGGCATCGCCGCGATCGGGCTGCTGGCGTGGCGCCGCGGCCGCAGCGGAAGCGACCGCCCGTGATCTCCGCCGAGACACTTGCCGCCGCTCGCCTGGTGGCCGACCATGCCGCGCGCCGCTGGCGGCCGCTTCACGCCGCCTCCCTTGTCGAGCCCATCGCGGCACCGGCCCCTCCCGCGGGACAAGACGGCGCACAGCCGCGGCAGCCGGAGCCGTCGCACACGGAGACGGAGACCAGCGGCCTGCCCCCGGCTGAAGCCGGGAGGGACTGACTGAACCGGGTGGAGGCTATCGATCGCTGTGGCGATCGTGCCCCGACGCGTCGACCAGCCAGGCCATCGCCTCGGCACAGTCCTGCAGCACGGCGCGCAACTGCGCCGCTGCGGCGCCCCGCAGGTGCGGGGCTGCCCTCGACGGTGGCGCCTGCGCAGCCGCTGCCAGCCGACCCAGGACGGCCCTGTACATCAGGTCCCAGTCGTCCGACGCCTCGAGGCTCAGCGTGTTCGCCGTGGCCACAGGCTCGGCGATGACGGGCGCGTCCTCGTGCGGCACCAGCAGGTCGGCCGCATCGGTCGGGCGCTCGGACGGCCAGGCACATTCGACGCCCAGCGCTGCCGTCTGGCAGGGCAGCGCCGTCGGGCGAACCCACCCCGTCAGGCGCTGCGCGAAGCGACCGGCACGCCCCCGCGTGGAAGCAAGCAACGGAATCATGACCATGCCGAACTCTCGCCCAGGCCAGCGCCGTTGTATGTGCGGCAACGAACCCTGCGGGTGCGTCACCGCCGCTCGGGCCGCCTCAGCGTTGGGGCGCGGGCACCGGCACCGGCGCCGGCGCTGGCGTCGGCGCGGGCGCCGGTCCGACCGTGCGTGTGACGATCTCCTTGATCACCCCGCCGCCTTCGACCGACCCGCTGCGCGAGCCTTCGCCACGGGCCAGGCGCTCGCAATCCGGCCGATCCTCGGGGCGCTGCCGCTGGCAGCGCAGCAAGGCATTGCGGGCCAGGGTGGCGGCATCCTCGCGGTTGTCCAGTCGTCCGCGCCGCGCTTCCGCCAGCGCTGCACCAGCCTCCTGCAGGCAGGTGGCGCGATCCTGTTGCGAGCGGCCGTCCAGGCACTTGGCGCGTTCCTGCCGGTACACCGCTTCGGGCGAGCTCGGGTCCGGCAGGGCGGTGGCGCGGGCCGAAGCGGCCTGGGCGCCAGGGGCCAGCAGGGCCATGCCAGCGGCCAGCGCCAGCAGCACGCGAGAAGGGGTCGAGCTCATGGTCGAGTGGGTCATGCCAGGTCTCCAGTTCCGTCGAACGACGATGCACCACTCTAGGCAGCGAATGCTGCGGCAGCCATCGGCCAGGGCCGACGCGGCGCGTCAGACAGCCCCTACGGGTGCCGGCCTTCCGTCTGGACTACAGAACAACGGGCGGTTGGCTGATAGCTGCTGCCTGGGCGCCTGCCTAAAGTGACCCTTCCTTCTCATTCCACAGGAGATTCCCGATGAACAATCTCGCTCCCGTCGCTGCCGATCCGGGCCTGGCACAGGCCGTTGAACGGACTGCCGAGCAGGTCGCCGGCAAGGCTGCCGAAAAGGCGGCCGGCGCTGCCACCGCGCTGATCGAATCGACCCGCAACGTGGCGGCCCACGTGGACGACCTGACGCGGCGTGGCCTCGACCGCGCCCGCCAGGTCAAGGATGAACTGCGCGAGAAGGTGGGCGATGCCGGTGACCGCACCGTGGCCTACATCAAGAACGAGCCGGTCAAGTCGGTGATGATCGCCGCCCTCACCGGTGCGGCCCTGGCTGCGTTGATCGGCTGGGTGGCCCGTTCTCGCTCGCGCGATTGATGCAGCCCGGCGCAGCCGCGATGCCGTCGCTGCTCAAGCTGCTGACCGCCAGGCCCGAGCTGCTGGCCGCGCGCCTGGGCGAGTACGCGGCACTGGCGGCTGCCGAGGCCGAGCAGGCCGCCGAGGCGCTGCGCGTGCGCGCACTGCTCGGCAGCGTGATGGTGATGGCCTCGACACTGGCACTCGGCCTGGCCGGTGTGGCGCTGCTGCTGCTGGCCGCGCTGCCGCTGGCGGCCATGCCACGACCCTGGCTGCTGGCCGTGGTGCCGCTGGTGCCATTGGGGCTGTCTGCCGGCTGCTGGCTGGCGCTGCGCCACCGGCCCCCGATGACGCGCTTCGCCGGCCTGCGCGAACGGCTGGCCTCCGATGCCGCGGCACTGACGGCCCCTTCCGACGTGCTGCCCGCGTTCCCCGGGGCGTTGCGCTCGCTGCTGATGGCCAGCCGGCGCAGCCTGCGACGCTCGCCCCTGCTCACGCTGCTGCTGGCCGCCGTCGGCGGTGCCGCGCTGGTGAGCGCGCGCCCCTGGCGCTGGACCTGGCTCAAGCGATCGCTGTCTCCGCTTGCCGCGGAACTCGGCCCTTGGCTGATGCAGCAGGCCATGCAGCCGGCCGTGCAGTCGATGATGGCGGCGTGGCTGCTGAAGGTGATCGCGGCCATGCAGGTGCCGCCGACGGCCAGCCCGCCCGCAGGCGCTGCGCCTGCGCCATCCGCGGGTCCGGACACGGCGCAACCACCAGCACCGGCGCGCTGACAAGCACCGCCGCCCTCAGCCGCGAACTGCCCGGCGCGACCGGGCCGCGGGCGCCTCGAGCGCCTGAAGCAGCAGGCTCAGGCGCGCCTGCGGCATGTCACGCCGCCAGGCCAGCAGCGTGCGCACGCGGCTGAACGGGCCGCGCAACGCATGCACGCCCAGGCGCGAGCGCTCGGCGAAGGCGTCGACCACCGAGCGCGGCATCAAGGCCGTGCCCATGCCAGCCGCTGCGCACCCCAGCATCGCGTGGTAGGAGCCCAGCTCCACCGTGCGCTGCGCCTGCACCCGGCCGCGGGCGCACCAGGCTTCAAGTCGCTGGCGATGCGGGCAGCCGGGGTGAAAGGTCAGCAACGTGCCGTTGCGCAGATCGCGCGGGTGCTGCACGGGCGGATGGGTGGCACTGGTCACCAGCACCAGCGCTTCCTCGTACATCTGGCGCGTGTGCAGCCGCGTGTCGGCCACCGGCTCGGCCACCAGCGCCGCATCCAGCTCTCCGGCGATCAGCTGCGCCAGCATCTCCTGCGGATGCCCCGTGCGCAGCTCCACCTGCAACTGCGGATGGTCCCGGTGCAGCTGCGACAGCGGCGCCGGCAGGCGGACCGCCGCGGTGCTTTCCATCGCACCCAGGCGCAGCACCCCGGCCGGCTGGTCGCTGACGACGGCGTGGCGCGCCTCGTCGGCCAAGGTCAGCAGGCGATCTGCGTAGTCGAGCAGCGTCTTGCCGGCCGGCGTCAGCTGGAGGCGACGGCCTTCGCGCACGAACAGCGGCACGCCCAGCTCCTCTTCGAGCTTGCGCACCCGGGTGGTGATGTTGGACTGCACGCGGTGCAGTCGCTCGGCGGCGCGTGTGACGCCACCGGCTTGCACGACGGTGCGAAACACCGTCAGGTCGGCCAGCTCCATGATTGCCCAACCCATCTCATTGAGTGATCAGGCCGATCTTTATAAATCATTTTTCAAGATGATCTTCGATGCCTAGAGTGATGGCCATGGACACCTCGAAGACCCTTTCCGATACGCATCCGCCGTTGCAGCTGCTGCAGCGCCCCGCAGTCCGGTCCCGGCTTGCCGAAGGGGCGACAACGCCCTTCGACCGCCAGGACAGCCTGGCCGCCTACCACGCAGCGCGCCGATGGCGCGCCCGCGTCATCGCGGTGCTGCTGCGCCTTGCGCTGCGGCGCGCCGCGCGCTGGCTGAAACGCGCCGGCGCTCCACGGGCTCGATGCGCAGTTGCTGCCGATACTTGGTGACGGTGCGGCGCGCCACCTTCAGGCCCTGGCGCGCCAACTGGCGCGCGATCTCCGCGTCGGACAGCGGCTCATCGGGCACCTCGGTTTCGAGCATGTCCTTCACCAGGCCGCGAATGGCCGTGCCGGAACAGGCCGTGCCGCTGGCCATGGCCATCGGCCGCGAGAAGAAGTACTTCAGCTCGTACACGCCCGACGGCGTGGCCATGTACTTGTTGTTGGTGACACGCGAGACGGTGGACTCGTGCAGGCCGAGTTCATCGGCGATCTCGCGCAGGCCCAGCGGCTTCATCGCCATGGCGCCGTATTCGAGGAAGTGGCGCTGCCGCCGCACGATGGCATCGGTGACGTCCAGGATGGTCGACAGCCGCTGCTCGACATTGCGCACCGTCCAGCGTGCTTCCTGCAGATGCTGGGCGAGCTCGCCATCGGTGCGGCGCCGGCTGCGCTGGAACATCTCGGCATAGGCCTGATTCAGCCGCACCCGCGGCACCACGCCCGGGTTGAGCCTGGCCACCCAATGGCCGCGTAATTTGTTCACTATCACGTCCGGCACCACGGCAGGTGCCGCGGCGCTGCCGTGGCGCCAGCCCGGGTGCGGCGCGAAGCGGCGGATGCGTTCGCAGGCCTGCTCCACCCGCAGCAGCGGACAGCCCAGCGCCTGGGCGATCGCGGGCAGTTCACGCGCGGCCAGCTGCTGCAGATGGCCGTCGATGATCCGGCGCGCCAGGCGGCGCTCGTCGGCGCTCTCGATCAGCGGCAACTGCAGGCGCAGGCATTCGGCCACGTCGCGCGCACCGACACCGGCGGGCTCCAGCGACTGCACCTGGCGCAGCGCCCGCTGCATGTCGGCCAGCGTCGGTCGCGGCGACAGGTCGATCAGCGGCAGCAGCTCGTCAAGCCCGCATCGCAGGTAGCCGTCGTCATCCAGCGCCTCGATGACCACGCGCGCCAGCCAGCGGTCGCGCTCGGGCATCGCCTGCCCGGCCAGCTGCGCATGCAGGTGGAGCGCGAGCGAGCTGTCCGCCGCCACCCGATCGACCAGGCTGGTGTCGTCACCAGCCGGGCCCGACGGCATGCTGCCGCCCTGCAGCCACATGTCGCGGTCGCTCTCGCCGTCGTGGTCGATCGGCAGGCCGTCGTCCGGCCCGGCCTCGGGCTCGCCGGGGGCCGCCAGCGGGGCCGCATCGTCGACATCGAGAAAGGGGTTGCGCTGCAAGGTCTGGTTCAGCACCTGTGCAAAGTCCTGCGAGGACAGCTGCAGCAGCCGTACGGCATGCTGCAGCCGCGGCGAAAAGCTCTGTTGCTGCCGGTGCTCGGCATGCAGGTCCATCATCGCGCTCATCGGGCGGCTCCTGTTTCACTGCTGCCCAGTATTCGGAGTGCGCCCCGGCGCCGGCAGCGGCCAAGTGCGCAGCCGCACGTCAGCGAAGTCCTACAGCGCAACGCGCGGCCGCCCGATCCCCGGACTCGGGCGGCGCGGCGACCATGGCTCATCCCCAGACACAAGGTCCCCATGAGCACCAATCACGCCCTGGTCGTCGACGACGACATCGCCTGCGCCAAGGTCCTGGCCGATCTGATTGCCCGCGAGGATTTCAGCGTCGCCTGCGCTCATTCGTTGCGCGACGCTCGTCGCCAGCTGGCGCTGCAACCGCCCGACGTGCTGCTGCTGGACCCGCAGCTGCGCGACGGCAGCGGCATCGAACTGTTCAGCGACGCCGGGCTGATCGGCCGCTCCGAAGTGGTGCTGACCGGCGCGCGCGCCGGTGCCGAGGCCCGGCTGCGCGCGCTGGGCCACGACACGGCGGCCTTCCTGCCCAAGCCGGTGGACCAGCGTCGGCTGCAGGACCTGCTGGCGCGGCTGACGCGCCCGGCCGGGGCCGAGGCGGCGGCGGATGGCCGCGCCTTTTTCTTGCTAGGCCGCTCCGAGGCGATGCAGCGCATCGCCCGGCAGATCGACCGTGTGGCGCCCACCGGGCTGACGGTGCTGATCAGCGGCGAAAGCGGCACCGGCAAGGAGGTGGTGGCACGCGCCCTGCACGCGCGATCGCGCCGCCGCGACAAGCCGCTGCTGGCGCTGAACTGCGGCGCCATCTCCCCCAACCTGGTGGAAAGCGAGCTGTTCGGCCACGAGCGCGGCAGCTTCACCGGCGCCGACCGCCAGCACCGCGGCTTCTTCGAACGTGCCGATGGCGGCACGCTGTTCCTCGACGAGATCACCGAGATGAAGCCCGAGCTGCAGGTGAAGCTGCTGCGGGTGCTGGAAAGCGGCCGCTTCCAGCGCGTGGGCGCGACGCAGGACCAGTCCAGCGACGTGCGCCTCATCGCCGCGACGAACCGCTCGCCGCAGCAGGCGGTGGCCGAGGGCCGCCTGCGCGAGGACCTGTACTACCGGCTCAACGTGTTCCCGATCGAGCTGCCGCCGCT
>CAZXLI010000042.1:0-34110 GCA_964641795.1 uncultured Bordetella sp.
AGGCGCGGCCGCACATGCCGTAGTTGCCGGCGCCGAAGCTGCCGCCGATGATGACCGTGAACTTGGGCACCGCGGCGCAGGCCACGGCGGTGACCATCTTGGCGCCGGCGCGGGCGATGCCCTCGTTCTCGTACTTGCGGCCGACCATGAAGCCGGTGATGTTCTGCAGGAACACCAGCGGCACCTTGCGCTGGCAGCACAGCTCGATGAAGTGCGCGCCCTTGTTCGCGCTCTCGGCGAAGAGGATGCCGTTGTTCGCGACGATGCCCACCGGCATGCCCTCGATGTGCGCGAAGCCGCAGACCAGCGTGCTGCCATAGCGCGACTTGAACTCGTCGAACTCGCTGCCGTCGACGACGCGGGCGATGATCTCGCGCACGTCGAAGGGCTTGCGCGTGTCGGTGGGCACGATGCCGTGCAGTTCTTCGGTCGCGTACTTCGGCGGCCGCGGCGGCAGCAGCGCCAGCTGGGCGTCCTTGCGCCGGTTCAGCCGGCCCACCGCCTGGCGCGCCAGCGCCAGGGCATGCAGGTCGTTCTCGGCCAGGTGGTCGGCCACGCCCGAGAGCCGCGTGTGCACGTCGCCGCCGCCCAGGTCTTCCGCGCTCACCACCTCGCCGGTGGCGGCCTTCACCAGCGGCGGGCCGCCGAGGAAGATGGTGCCCTGGTTGCGCACGATGATGGTCTCGTCGCTCATCGCCGGCACGTAGGCGCCGCCGGCGGTGCACGAGCCCATCACCACCGCGATCTGCGGAATGCCCTGGCCGCTCATCGTGGCCTGGTTGTAGAAGATGCGGCCGAAGTGGTCGCGGTCGGGGAACACCTCGTCCTGGTTCGGCAGGTTGGCGCCGCCGGAATCGACCAGGTAGATGCAGGGCAGCCGGTTCTCGCGCGCGATCTCCTGCGCGCGCAGGTGCTTCTTCACCGTGATCGGGTAGTAGGTGCCGCCCTTGACGGTGGCGTCGTTGCAGACGATCAGGCACTCGACACCGGCCACGCGGCCGATGCCGGCGATCATGCCGGCGCAGGGCGCCGCGTCCTGCGTGCCGCCCTGGCCGTCCTTCTCGGGGTACATGCCGAAGGCGGCCATCGGCGCGATCTCGAGGAAGGGCGTGTCGGGGTCGAGCAGGCGTTCGACGCGTTCACGCGGCAGCAGCTTGCCGCGGCCCAGGTGCTTGGCGCGCGCGGCCTCGCCGCCGCCTTCGGCGATGCGCGCGAGCCTGGCGTTCAGGTCGTCGACCAGCACGCGCATCGCCGCGGCGTTGGCCTTGAATTCCTCGCTGCGCGGGTTGAGCTTGGCCTCGAGCACGGACATGGGCGGTATCTCCTGCGGGGTTCTTGTCGGGGGGCTTCAGGCCGTCTTCGCGACACTGAGCTTCAGCGCGTCGATCATCTGCTGCCGCATCACGAACTTCTGCACCTTGCCGGTGATCGTCATCGGCATCTCGCTGACGAAGCGAATGTAGCGCGGCACCTTGTAGTGCGCGATCTGGCCGCGGCAGAAGGCGCGGATCTCGTCCTCGCTGCAGTCCTGGCCGGGCTTCAGCACGATCCAGGCGCAGACCTCCTCGCCGTACTTCGCGTCCGGCACGCCGAACACCTGCACCGACTGCACCTTCGGGTGGCGGAACAGGAATTCCTCGATCTCGCGCGGGTAGACGTTCTCGCCGCCGCGGATCAGCATGTCCTTCACGCGGCCGACGATGTTGCAGTAGCCCTGCTCGTCGATCGTCGCGAGGTCGCCGGTGCGCATCCAGCCGTCGACCACCGCCTCGGCGGTGCGCTGCGCATCGCCCCAGTAGCCCTGCATCACCGAGTAGCCGCGCACCCACAGCTCGCCGGGCTGGCCGACGGGCAGCGTGCGGCCGTCGCCATCGACCACCTTGGCCTCGAGGTGCGGCTGGATGCGGCCGACGGTGGCCACGCGGCGCTCCAGCGGGTCGTCGGTGGAGCTCTGGAACGACACCGGCGAGGTCTCGGTCATGCCGTAGGCGATCGTCACCTCGTGCATGTGCATCTCGGCCACCACGCGCTTCATGGTCTCGATCGGGCAGGGGCTGCCGGCCATGATGCCGGTGCGCAAGGACCGCAGGTCGAAACGCGCGAACTCGGGATGGTCGAGCTCGGCGATGAACATCGTCGGCACGCCGTGCAGCGCGGTGCAGCGTTCCTCGGCCACCGCCGCCAGCGTGGCGCCGGGCTCGAAGCTTTCGCCCGGGAACACCATCGCCACGCCGGTGGACACGCAGGCCAGCACCGCCAGCACCATGCCGAAGCAGTGGTACAGCGGCACCGGGATGCACAGGGTGTCCTCGTGCGTGAAGCGCATCGCCTGCGCGATGAATCGCGCGTTGTTGACGACGTTGTGGTGCGTCAGCGTCGCGCCCTTCGGATGGCCGGTGGTGCCGCTGGTGAACTGGATGTTGATCGGCTCGTGCGCATCGAGCGCCACCGCCGGCACCGTCACGTCACGGTGCAGCAGCTCGGCATAGTTCAGCATGCCGGGCGTCCGGGCCTCGCCCATGCGCACCACCGCCTGCAGCGTCGGCAGCCGCGCGGCGCGCAGCTCGCCCGGCGCACAGTGCGCCAGCTCGGGCGCCAGCGCCTGCAGCATCTCGAGGTACATCGAGGTCTTCAGGCGCTCGGCACTGATGATGGCCTTCACACCGGCCACGTTCAGCGCGTACTCCAGCTCGGCCAGCCGGTAGGCCGGGTTGATGTTCACCAGCACCAGGCCCAGGCGCGCCGTGGCGAACTGCGTCACCAGCCATTCGGCGCGGTTGGGCGACCAGATGCCCACGCGGTCGCCCTTGGCCAGGCCGAGCCTGTGCAGCCCGGCGGCCAGCGCCTCGACCTCGGCGGCGAACTCACGCCAGGTCCAGCGCAGGCCCTGCTCGCGGAACACCACCGCCGGCCGCCCGGGCCAGCGCGCCACGGTGTCGGCCAGCAGCTGCGGAATCGTCGCGACGGACAACGGCAGGTCATCGCGTCCGCGCACCCATGAGAGTCCGTCGATCGGCAGCACCATGGCTTGTCTCCTTGTTCGGCACCGGTTGGCAAGCATAGGCAGCAGCGGGTTGCGATGGGGGCCGGTGAGGTTGCAAAACGTGCCAGCCTTGGGCGACACTGAACCCCATGCCACGCCGTTCAGCGCCGACCCGTGCCACGCCGCCCGCCGCCCCGCGGGGCGGCACGCGCCGCGGGCCGCAGGCCGTGACGCCGATCGCCTTCATCCAGGCCATCGCGCTGGCCTACCGGCGCGCCGGGCGCGATGTGTCGTCGGCCCTGGCGGGGGCGCAAATCGCGCCAGCGCTGCTGGATGATCCAGACGCACGCATCACCGCCGCGCAGATGGAGGCCGTCTCGGCCCACGCGATGCGCGAGCTGGACGACGAGGCACTCGGCTGGTTCTCGCGCCGCCTGCCCTGGGGCAGCTACGGCATGCTGGTGCGGGCCTCGATCAGCGCGCCGACGCTGGGCGTGGCGCTGAAGCGCTGGTGCCGCCACCATGGCCTGCTGACCGAGGACCTGGTGCTGACACTGGGCACCAGCGGCAGCATTGCGCAGCTGCGCATCGCCGAGCAGCGCCGGCTGGGGCCCCTGCGCGAGTTCTGCCTCGTCACGCTGCTGCGCAACGTGCATGGCGTGGCCTGCTGGCTGGTCGACTCGCGCATCCCGCTGCACCAGGTGCTGTTCCCGTTCGGGCCGCCGCGGCATGCCGGCGTGTACCCGCTGCTGTACCCCGGCCCGGTGCGCTTCGACGCCGGCACCGCGGGCTTCGACTTCGACGCGCGCTACCTGGCGCTGCCCTTGCGCCGCGACGAGCGCGCGCTGCGCCAGATGCTGCAGCGCGCGCTGCCGCTCACGGTGCTGCAGTACCGCAGCGACCGCCTGCTGGTGCAGCGCGTGCAGCAGCTGCTGCGCGAGCGCCCGCAGGCCATGGCCGACGCCGACGCGCTGGCGCAGGCGCTGCATGTCTCGGTGCGCACCTTGCACCGGCGCCTGGCCGACGAAGGCAGTTCGCTGCAGGCGCTGAAGGATGCCGCGCGGCGCGAGCGCGCCACCGAGCTGCTGTGCCGCAGCGCGCGGCCGATCAAGCAGGTGGCGCAGGCGGTGGGCTTTGCCAGCGAGAAAAGCTTCGCGCGGGCGTTCCGGCAGTGGACCGGGCAGACGCCCAGCGGCCTGCGCGCCAGCGCCGGCGATGACAAAACGTCAGCGACGTAAGACTTGCGCGGCCGGCCACGGTGCCGCGTTCTTCGCGTGCTAGCCTGCGCGCCGATCGAACACAAGGCACGAGGAGAGCCCCCCGATGAAGACGACACGATCGTTCGCGGCACTGGCCGCGAGCGCGGCGCTGCTGTGCGCCGCCGCCACCGCCCACGCGGGCTTCGACGGTGCCACCGTCGGCGCCGACTACCGCTGGCCGACGCTGAACGACACACTGTGGGCCGGCGGCAGCGCGGTGGTGGGCGCGGGCATCGAGTTCCCGGACCTCGGCGGCTTCGGCGTCGGCATCAGCCCGGCGGTCGACGTGGCCGACGGCGGCTTCACGCTCAGCTACCCCGCGGGCTTCCGCCTCTCCCCGCCCGACCCGGCCATCACCTTCGACGGCCTGGTGCTCACCGACCTCCACGGCGCATTGCCGGCCATCACCGGCGTCTCGCTGGTGGCCAGCAACATCCCGGGCTTCGGCGCGGCGCAGCTGAGCTTCGACGCCGACCATGTGTACGTGAACCAGACCGGCTTCACGCAGTTCGACGCCGGCGCGACGATCGAGGTGGCGGTGAGCTTCGCGCCGGTGCCCGAGCCGGCGACGCTGCTGCTGATGGCAGCCGGCGTGCTGGTGCTGGTGCCCGCGGCGCGCCGCCGCCGGGGCTGATCAGGCCGTCGGCGGCCAGGGTCCGTCGTCGACGAACACCGCCTCGCCTTCGCCAGGCCAGGGCGGCATCGTCACCGCCACCACCGCCAGCGCCGTGCCGGCCGCGGCGCGGAACTGGAAGGCAGTGCCGAGCGGGATCGTGACGCACACTTCAGGCACTAGCACGACGGTTTCTTCGCGCCCGTCCTGGCGCCGCCACAACTCGCCACGGCCTTCGACGACGTACCAGATCTCCTCGACCGTGCGGTGCCTCACCGCGCGCGCCACCTGGCCCGGCGCGAGGCGGAAATGCGCCATGCCACCGCCGGCCAGGCCCGGCAGCACGCGCACCTCGGAGCCATCCGGCGCCAGCACGGTGGGCTCGACCGGCAGCCTGCCGGTGGTGAACTCGCTCATGCCCCGCCCTCCCCGGCACGCCCGCCATCGCGCGCGCTGCGCCGCGGCCGCAGGTAGTAGATGTCCCACTCGCCCTGCTCGATCTCGGCGAAGCCATGGCGGGCGTAGAAGCGGTTCGAATCACTCTCGCGCAGCGCACCCACGCGCACCGGCAGGTCGGCCGCATCGGCCCGCTCGAACACCTGCCGCAGCACCATCGCCCCCAGGCCCCGGCCCTGGTGCCCGGGTCGGATGTACAGGTGGTCGAGCAGCAGTTCGCCCTGGTAGGGCCGCAGCACGACGAAGCCGACGCGCCGGCCCTCGGCCACGATGTGCTGCGTGTGCTCGGGCGCAAAGCCGCTCAGGAAGCGCTCGCGCGCCCGCTGCGGGTCGAAGCGGCCGATGCGCTCCAGGCTCTCGCGCATCGCCTCGATGCGCAGCATCACCAGCGCCTCGGCGTCGTGTTCGCTCACCGGTTCGAGTTGCACCCTCATCGGCCGGCCTTCCTGCTGGCCGCGGGCTGCGCCGCGGTGAGGCGCACGACCGTGCCATCGCCCCAGCCATCGTGCACGCTCAGCGTGGCGGGCACGCCGTAGTACCAGCCGCCGGCCTTCCACCAGCATTCGGCGAACCAGGCCTTCGCGCTGTCGGCCATGATGTGCAGCCCGCCGAAGTCCTCGTCCTGGGCATAGCGTTCGTCGAAGGGCTCCTGCGCCGCCAGGCCCAGCGCCAGCGCGAGCGATCGGCCGGCGAAGAGGCGATCGTCCGCCGCATCGACCTTGTTGTGCGGCCCCTGGTAGTAGATCCACAGCGACAGCGGCTGCGCGTCGTCGGCGTTGAGGAAGAGCTGCACCTCGGCGGTCTCGACACCCGCTTCGACAGGCCGCGCCAGGTGCGCGCGCAGCGCGGCGATCGCGCCGTCGGCCAGCTTGTCCAGGCTTTGCCGGTAGCGCTGGCGGAACTGCGGCGGCTTCAGCCGGAACGGCACCATCGCCCCGCCCCGCCTCAGCGCGAGCGGGCGCGGTCGGCCACCAGCTTCGCGAAGAAGTCGTGCACGCCGCTGTCGCCCATCTTGCGGGCATCGGCCAGCTCGCCGCCGCGGGTGGCGTACAGCAGCTTGCCCTCGGGCGACAGCAGCGCCACCGCCGGAATGCCCTGCTTCAGCGGCACCTCGTAGCGCTGCGCGATGTCCACATTGCGGTCGAAGCGGCCGACGTCGACCTTCACGACCTTGAAGTGCTGCGCGATCAGCGGCGCGCTGGCACCGCTGTGAAAGGCCATGTCCAGCATCTTGCAATCGCCGCACCAGTTGGCGCCCAACACCACCAGCACCGGCAGCTTCGCGGCCTGGGCCTGGGCCAAGGTGGCCTGCACCGCGGCCTTGGCGTCGACACCCTCGTCGTAGGGCCCGGTGGGTGCCGCCTGGGCGGCGAGCGCCAGGCCCAGGGCCAGCGCGGGGATCAGCTTGTTCATGCGGCGAGGCTCCATGACAAAGGCGGATTGTCGGGGACTGCCGCAGACCTCACCCGCCGCCGGGTGGTTCCGGCCGGCCCTGGCCGTGCGCGGCCTGCCACAACTGCACCAGCGCCATGCGCTCGGCCGGCTGGCCTTCGAACTGCGCCACGCCCTGGGGCAGGGCCAACCAGGGCTGTGCGCTGCGGGTCCAGATGTGGGCCACCGGCACCAGGCCGCAGGGCTGGTCCAGCGTGCCGGGCTGGACCACGGCGATGCCGGCCACCTTGCCCTCGCCCCACAGCCGCGTGCCGCAGGCTGCGCACAGGCGCCCGGCCTTGCGCCGGCCGTCGGGCAGATCGGCGCTGTAGGTCGAAGGCTCGCCCTGCAGCAACTGCACATCCTCGCGCCGCACGATCAGCGACAGCGCGAAGGCGCTGCCGGTGCGGCGCTGGCAATCGGTGCAGTGGCACACGTAGTAGGTCAGCGGCTCGCCGTTCAGGCGGTAGCGGACGGCACCGCACAGGCATTGGCCGGTGTAGGGAGCGGGCATGCAGCACCTCCTCGGTGGCGTGGTCGGCTCAACACGGGCTGGCCGTGCCGACCGCGCCGACCAGGTTGACCAGCGCGTTCGTGAGCCGCGCGCGGTTGAACGCCAGGTCGCCCAGCAGCAGCACCACCGCGGCCAGCCAGCCGGCATAGGCCAGGCCGACGTAGCGGCCGAACACCAGCGTGTGCAGCCAGTCCTGGTGGAACAGGTACAGCCCGCCGGTGATGGCCACCGAGCCCACCAGCACCGCCGCCGCCAGCAGCAGCTGGCGCCCGCTGCTGCGTCGCCAAGCCGCCAGGCCCAAGAGCAGCGCGAAGGCCAGCGCGTTGCTGGCGCTGAAGATGCGCAGCTCGCGCAGCAGCTGCCGCGTCACATGCGCGTAGGCGATCTCGATGGTGTCGTTCAGCTGCTCGCGCAGCTGCAGCAGCGACGCCAGGTGCGCATGGGCCGCGCGCTGCGCCAGCGCGCCCAGGTGCTTGCGGCATTCGCAGTCGACCCGCTGCAGGTCGGCCAGGCGCTCGGCCACGCGGCGCGGCAGCTCGGCGGCGATCGCGCGGCGCAGCGCCTCGATCTCCGCGTCCTGCTGGCCGAGCACCTTGCGCGCCATGCCGGCCAGCGCGCCGCCCGACAGCGACTCGATCTTGTCGCCGACGCGGCGCTCGATCTCGATGCGCAACAGCTCGCGCGCCGCCTGCTCGATGCGCAGCGGATCGGCGAAGGACAGCACGAACACGCTGCCGAACAGCAGCGTCCCCAGCCAGGCCAGCGTCAGCACGAAACGTCTCATCGCGCGGTGGACTCCTTTGCTGCCAGGCCTTTCAACGCTGCAGCGCCCGCTCGATCTGCTGCGCCTTCAGGTCACCGCCTTCGCGGCCCAGCAGATCATCGCGGATCGTCGGCACCCCTGCGGAGGCAGCGGGCGGCCGGGGCGGCTTGACGGCCGGCAGCACATTGAGCGAGCCGCGCTCCACGGTCTTCTCGACGCTGCCGGACGGGCAGTTGCCGTCGGTGTACAGCACCTCGGCTCCGCGCAGGCACTTGCGCATGCGGGCCGGCGCCGCGGGCGGCGGCAGACGCGCCGGGCGTCCGGCCAGCGGCGGCTGTTCGTTGAACGGCCGGGCGATGTCGGCCCCAGGCACCGGCACCGGCTCGGGCAGCACCGTCGGGCGGCGCCCGAGCCAGGCCCAGCCCCAGACCGCGGCAGCGGCAGCCGCCAGCACGACGATGACCACGAGGCTGCGCATCGGCCCGACCCTTCCCTGTGCCAATGGGCGCCTTGCGCGCCCGTTGATCGCGGCGGCGTTCAACGCCGCTTCTGCCGCACGAAGTCTGCCACCATCTCGCGCGCCAGCTCGGGCGGCGACAGCTGGTCGAGGCTGCGCACCAGCAGCCGCATGTCGCGCTGGCTGGTGTAGCCGGGTTCGCCGATCGTCAGCAGCGCGCCGCTGCCGGCCATGTCGCGCACGGTGAGCAGCGGATAGGCCCGCAGCCGCACGACCAGCCGCTGCGCCGCATCGTCGGCGAAGATGGTGGTTTCGAGGATGCGGTCGCAGCCGGCGTCCTGCGCGCGCTCCAGCATGCTGCGTACATTGGACGGTATGTCGCGTGCCTCCACCGGCAGCGGCAGGCGCAGCACGCGCTCGCCGCTGTCCTGCAGCCGGCCGGCCACCTGGGCATTGAAGCCGTTGTTGAGCTGGTTCCACGCGGTGTTGGCCTCGTGGTCCTGCGCGTCGAAGTTGCGGCCCTGGCCGACGACCAGCGTGCAGGGCGGCTCGGCCTCGCCGGCCGCTGCGGCCGGCTGGGCAGCCAGCAAGGCGGCCAGGCACGCGGTCGACCAGGCCGCCATGAACGGCAGGCCGCAGGCCAGCCGCCAGACCGCGCCGCAGGCCCGCCGCACCGCCTCAGCCCCCGCGCGGCGTGGCCTTGGCCGGGTTGCCGACCAGCACGCTGGCTTCGGACACATCGCGCAGGCACAGCGCCGCGGCGCCCACCACGCAACCGGCGGCCAGACGGATGCGCGGCACGATGGTGGCATTCAGCCCGACGAAGCAGTCGCGCTCCAGGCACGAGCCGCCGCCCATCACCGTGCCCGCGGTGAGCACGCAGTTGTCGTGCACCACCACGTCGTGGCCCAGTGTCACGCCGGGCATCAGCAGCACGTGGGCCTGCAGCCTGACCGCCGGCGCCAGCACCGATTGCGGGCCGACCACGCTGCCCGGCCCGATCTGCGCATCGCCGGCGATCACCGCATGCGGCGAGACCAGCGGCGCGGCCGGCTCGAGCCCGGCCTCGAGCGCGGCCTGCAGCAGGCGGCGCCGCAGCGCGATGTCGCCCACCGCCAGCAGGAAACGGCGGCCTCGCTGGCGCACCGCATCCCAGTCGTGCAGCACCGGCAGGCCGCCGAGTGCGGCCGGCGGGGCCACCTCGTGGCCGGGCTCGACGAAGACGCCGGCCAGGGCCCCGGGCCCCGCCATGTCCACCAGCACGCGGGCCAGCGCGCCGCCGCCCAGCAGGATCACGCCATCGTTCGCCATACGCTCACCGTCCCTGATAGATGTTGATGGGGGCGAGATTGTCGGTGAGCGCGGCGCTCGAAGGATGTCCGTCAGGCCGCACCCAGCGCCACGCGCAGCGTTGGCGAGGCCTGCAGCGCGCCGATCTCGAGGCCGTTGCAGTTCTTCAGCGGCAGCGTGCTGAAACCCTGCATGAAGGCGCGCTCCGCCTCGTCCAGCGGCAGCAGCGCCTCGATCACCGCGGCCATCACCACCTCGGCCGCGCGCGCGGTGTTGCCGTCGTCCATCTTGATCGCGATGCCCAGGCCCTGCGCCGGCAGCGACGCGCAATACACCCCTTCGGCGCCGACCTTGCAGCAGACGCGCTCGCCGAAGCGCTGCATCACCCGCGTGTCGAAGCGGCCGGTGCCGGCCACCGAAAACGGCGCCGCGGCCACCGCCTGGCGCAGCCGGCGCGCCGCGCGGGCATGGTCGGCCGACAGCCCGTGGCCGGTGCCCACGCGCGCGAAGGCCAGCGCCAGCGCCTGCAGCGGAATGCCGAAGGTGGGGATCGAGCAGCCATCGGTGCCGCGCGGGGCCTGCGCCAGATCGAAGCCGGTGCTGGCCTGCAGGGCCGCGCTCACCTCGCGCATCACCGGATGATCGGGCTGGACGTAGCCGCGCACGAAGTCGCGCGGGTCGCGGCCCTGCGCGCGCGCCATCAGGCAGCCGACGCAGACGAAGCCGGCATGCTTGCCCGAGCAGTTGTTGTGCAGCGGCCCGGGCTCGCGGCCTTCGCGCGCCAGCGCGCGTTGCGCCTCTTCGTAGCGCGGCCAGTGCGTGCCGCATTCGAGCGCCGTCTCGTCGAGCCCGGCCTTGGCCAGCATGCCGGCGGCCAGCGCGGCATGGCGGGCCTCGCCGTTGTGCGAGGCGCAGGCCAGCGCGAGCTCCTCGTCGTTCAGCCCGAAGGCCTCGGCCGCGCCGCTGGCCACCAGCGGCAGCGCCTGCAGCAGCTTGCAGGCCGAACGCGGGAACACCGGCCGCGCGATGTCGCCCAGCGCCAGGCGCACGCCGCCCTCGGCATCGACGATGGCCAGCGCGCCGCGGTGGAAGGATTCGACGGTGCCGCCGCGCAGCGCGTGCACCAGGTCAGGGTGGGTCATTGAGCTCATTGGCATATGTTGGGCCCTGTCGAGCCTGAAAGATCAAGTCGAGGGCAACAGCCCCGTTCCGATGCCGGCGATCAAGCTCATCATGAGCCCTCCGACCCGGCCGATTTCGTGCGACGCCCGTGAACGCGGGGCTTCGATTCGATCGGTCGCCCGCCGCAAACCGCCTCCGCGCGCGCTTGGCAGAAGTCGATGTAGGACCGCACGATGGCCGAGACGAAGCGCCGCGATGGATAGAGCAGCGAGACGTCCCACGCCGGCATCGGATGGTCGGGCAACACAAGCTTCAGTTCGCCCCGTTGCAGGCCCTCCCGGGCGAGGAACGGGGGCAACTCGGTCAGCAGCTCGGCAGCGATCGCGCGCGAGCGCAAGTGCACATAGTCGTTGGTCACCAGCGTCGCACACGGTTCGACGCGGTGGTCGCCAAGCTGCCAGGGGGAGCCTGTCGAGCCGCTGCGCTGCCACACGCCACAGGGCAGATGACGCAAATCCTCGGGTGAATTCGGTTCGCCCACGCGCGCCAGAAGCGCCGGGCTGGCCACCAGCACATGGCGGTAGCTGAACAATCGCCGGCCGACCATCGCATCGTGGACGATGTCGCCCACCCGCAGGGCGACATCGATGCCGTCCTCCACCAGATCGACCCGGCGTTCCGTGGTGAAGACCGATACCCGCACCTGAGGGTGGTGGCGCTGGAACGCGGCGATCAGGTCCCACCAGGGCTCGAACGACGGCGGGATCGACAGCCTGAGCGTGCCTCGGAGTTGCGCTTCGTCGCTGGCCACGGCGCGCGCGGCGTCCTCGAGCGATTCGATCCCGCGGGATGCGTGCTCGTACAGGCGCGTGCCGGCGTCGGTCAGCTTGACCCCGCGCGCGTTGCGCTCGAACAAGCGCACATTCAGGTCGGCTTCCAGTTCGCGGATGCGCCGGCTCAGCGTCGGCAAAGCCAGGTCGAGCCGGGCGGCCGCCGCAGACAGGCTGCCGGCCTGAACCGCTGCCACGAACATCCGGACGGCGTTCAGGTCCATGCGGTCTGTCCAGGCGCTCGCGGCCAGGGCGCTGGTGATGCCAGGCTCAGCAGCACGACGCGCGGATACGGCATCGGCGACCCCTGCCAGCCGCTGCGCTTCTTCACGTCGCCCGGGTTGATGCCGGAGAAGGCCAGGCGGATGCGCACCTCGCCGTCCCCAGGCACCGGCAGCGGCATCTCGCCCACCACCAGCACCTCGTGCGCGGGCCCCCTTCGTTCGTACCAGGCCGCTCGCATGTGGGCTAACCCGGGGCGGTGGCGAGTGCGTCGGCGGGGTCGATCACGCCCACCAGCTTGCCGAAGACGCGGTTGTGTTCGAGGTCGGCATGCGCGCGCGCGATGTCGTCCAGCGTGTAGGTGCGCAGCGGGCCGACCGCGAGGCTGCCTGCGGCCAGACGGTCGAGGTAGGCCTGCAGCACCGGCGCCGGCAGGTCGTCGGCACCGCCAGCGTAGGCCGTGAGCCTGACCCCACGCGGGATGTAGTCGATGGGGTAGAACTCGTCCACGGTCCAGCGATTAGACAGCATGCCGGTGAAGCAGACCGTGCCGTGCACGCGCGTCGCGCGCAAGGTGTCCGGCAAGGTCGGTGTGCCCACCAGTTCCAGCGCGGCGTCCACCCCTTCCGGCACCAGGGCGCGGACGGCGCGCGCGACCTGCCCATCGTCGACGATCACATGGTCCACGCCGTGGGCGCGCAAGGCTGCGGCCCGCTCGGGCTGGCGCGTCGTGGCCAGTACCGTGGCGCCGCGATCCTTGGCCAATGTCGTGGCGGCCAAACCCAGCGCCGAGGTGCCGCCGCGGATGAGCAGCGTCTGCCCGCGCTGCAAGTCCAGGCCGATGCCGAGCGACCCATGCGCTGTCTGCAGCGTCTCGGGGACGGCGCCCAGCACGGCCCAGGGCAGCGTGGAACGGAACGGGATCACCTGCCGGCGCGGCACGACCACGTACTCGGCATAACCGCCATCGAAGACACGGCCCATGCCGCCCAGCACGGTGGCGACTTGCTGGCCCGTGCTCAGGCTGCCGTCTCGATCGCCCGCGGGGACTTCGTCGATCACGCCGACCGCCTCGATGCCCAGCACGCGCGGGAACGTGACGCCTGGCGACAGGCCCAGCCGCGTGTGCAGCTCGGAGCGGTTCAAGCCGAACGCCCGCACCGCGATGCGCACCCAACCCGGCCGCGGCTGCGGCAGGGGCAAGGTCGACAACACCAGGTTCTCGGAGCCACCGGGCTGGCTCAGCACGACGGCGCGCATCGTGCGCGAATGTGCCGGACCAGCAGCGGCTGCTTCAACGGGACTCATGACTGGCGTGATGAGCGGGCATGAGCGAAAGACTCTCAGGCTCTCAGACCTGCACCACCAGCTTGCCGACAGCGCGGTCGCTCTCGATGAGGCTGTGGGCCTGGCGCACGGCGTCGAACTCGAAGGTCTGGACGCGCAGCGAGGGCATGGCCCGGCTGGCCACCTGGTCGGCGATCCACTTCAGCGGCGCGTCGGAGGCCGGCAGAGCCGCGCTGCCGAAGAGGCCGCTCGGAAAGAACGCCAGGCGCGTTGCCGCGGGCAGGTCGTTCATCAGGTGCAGGCTCTCCAGCACAGGGGCGCCGCCCAGCAAGCCGATCACGACGGCGGTGCCGAAGGGCTTGAGTGCCTTGAGGCTGTCACGCACCGTGCTGGCACCCACCACTTCGAGGGCGATGTCGATGCCTTGCGGTGCAGCGGCGCGCAGCTGGGCTGCGATCTCCGAGCTGTCGATCACCACCGCGTCGGCGCCGATGGCCGTCAGCCGGCCGGCGTTCTGCGTCGATCGAGTGGTCGCCACCACGCGCAGGCCACGCGCCTTGGCGTAGGCCACGGCCGCCTGCCCCACCGACGAGCTGGCGCCGCGCACCAGCAGGGTCTGCCCCGGCGTGGCGTCGATCAATCGGCCCAAGGCACCCCATACCGTGATGTAGCTCTCGGGCAGTGCCGCAAGTTCCTCCCACGACAAGGTCGTGCCGTCCAGGTCGACGACGTTGCTGCGCAGCACGGTCACCTCTTCGGCGTAGCTGCCGGCGCGGGAGAACTGCAGCCCGCCCATCGCGGTGGCCACGCGCTGACCGGTTCGCAAGCTGCCGGAGGGATCTTCGATCACTTCACCCACGGCTTCGATGCCGGGCACCACGGGCGCGGTGATGGGCCCCATCTTGCCTGCACGGCGGTAGACCTCGGCACGGTTGAGGCCGAAAGCGCGCACGCGGATGCGCACCTCATCGGCCTGCGGGCGTGCTGAAGGAATGTCGCGCAGTTGCAGGACTTCGGGTCCGCCGGCGCGTTCGATGACATAGGCTTTCATGATGAGTGCTCCTGCGTTCGGCTGGACTGGCTCAGTCGTCCCAACGGGCGTAGATCAGCGCGGCGCGGCAATGGCTCGGGCCGAACACGTCCACGCCGGCGAGCTTGTCGATCCAGCGCCCCTGGATGTCGATGGCGCACTGCTCGATCACGCCGTCGAGCAGCGTGCGGAAGATCGCGAACTTGTTGTCCCAGCTGTACTTCTGCGCGGCCTGCGACATGACCTTCATCTGGTTGGTGCCGTCGTGGATGCGCTTGACGGTCTTGTAGACATCGAGTGCGTAGTCCTTGCTCATCTGAACGTCCTGGCGATCGGCCAGATAGGTGAGATGGCCGGGCACCAGGACATCGAAGTCATAGGCCAGCAGCTGGTCGAACACCTTCAGGTAGGCGTGCATGTGGGTGCTGAGGTCGAAGTCCATGAACGGCACATGGCCGGCGGCCAGCGTGTCGATGGCCATCAGGAATCTTTGCCCCGGCAGGTAGATCAGCAGATCGCCTTCGGGCGAGTGCCATTGGCCCTTCTTCAGCTCGACCGTCATCGTGCCGAGCTTCAGCGTGCGATGGTCCTTGAAGGTGCTGGTCGGGATCGGGCGCCGCGGATCCTTCTTCTCGCGCAGGAAGGCCGTCGTGCCGTCTTCGGCCACGATGGCCAGGTTCGGTACCTGCTTGACAAGCAGGCCGGCCCCGGCGATGTGATCCAGGTGGGCGTGCGAGTAGATCAGCTGCACGATCGGTTCGCGGGTGACTTCGGCCACCGCCTTGACGATGTGCGGCGCGAAGGACTCGGGCGCATCAAACAGGATCACGCCCTTGCCGGTGGTGACGAACGCGGACTGGTAGATGCCGTCGGTGATCACGTAGACGTCCGGCTTGACCTGCTTGACGAGGTACCCCTTCTGCGGATCGACGGCCAGTGCGCGCGCCTTGATCTGCGGTAGCACGGGGACGTAGTTCGGCAGCTTGTCGGCTTCCTGCGCCTGCGAGGGGGTGCCGAATGAGAGGCCCAGCGCCAGTGCGATCGTGGCGAGGGTGCCGAGAAGACTCGAAGCTTTCATGGTGGCGGTTCCTTGATGGCCGGCGCCGCGCTCACGGGCGAGCCAGATTGGTGGCGAACAGGTAGCGATGGATGCGCCACGCGTCACCCTCGCGGCAGAAGACGAAGAGCTCGTTGTTGCCCTCGTCTACCTCGGTATTGGCGGCGAGCACGCGCGTGCGCCCGGCCGAGCTGGTGCGCGCCCAGGCCCAGTCGCCCGCCTCTTCGATCTCGTGCACGGTGAAGTGCACATTCAGCTTGAGCGTGTTGAAGACATGCTCATAGCCGGCGCGAACGGCCTCGCGCCCGACCAGCGCGGGAGCACCCTGTGGCATGAACACCGGGTCCACGCCGTACAGGCTGAGGATGGTGTCGACGTCGTTCGCGTTCAGCGCAGCTTCGTAGGCGCGGATGACTTGTTCGATGGACATGGCGTGTTTCCTGGTGGGACTTCTCGAGTGGCGGTTGCCGCGACGAGGTCAATGTAGGTTTTCGCCAGATCGATCAGAAGAGCCGGAACTGATAACCGACCTCTCGAATTTGAGAGGATCAAGCTCAGGCTGGCAGGCACCGCAGGACGGCATGAGACTTGGCCGGGCCGCCCCTGCGCAGACAATGGCGTCATGCCACCCCCACGCTCTCTTCGCTCGCTGCCCCCCGAGGGGGCGCATCAGCGCCTTCGGGCGGCCGGGCGGCGCTGACATGCCACCCCCACGCTCTCTTCGCTCGCTGCCCCCCGAGGGGGCGCGTCAGCGCCTTCGGGCGGCCGGGCGGCGCTGACGTGCCCCTGTCCGCGCTCGCCCTGGTCCTGGTGGCCGCCCTGCTCCATGCCACCTGGAACATCGCCGCGAAGAAGGTGGGCGGCGGCCGCCACTTCGTGTTCATGAGCGGGCTGATGATCGTCGTGCTGTGGTCGCCGCTGGGGCTGTGGCTGGCCTGGCAGCAGGCCGGCGGCTGGGGTTGGCGCGAATGGGCGCTGCTGTGGGCCAGCGGCCTGGCGCATGTCGTGTACTTCAGCGTGCTGCTGGCCGGCTACCGCGCCGCCGACCTGACGGTGGTGTACCCGGTGGCGCGCGGCACCGGCCCGCTGATCAGCTCCAGCGCCGCGGTGCTGCTGCTGGGCGAGACGCTGGGCACGAAAGGCGTCGCCGGCGTGCTGGGCATCGCCGGCGGGGTGTTCCTGATCGCCGGCGGCCCGAAGCTCTGGTCGCAGGCGCACGACCCCGCGCAGCGCACGCGGCTGCGCGCCGGCATCGGCTGGGGCGCGGCCACCGGCGGCCTGATCGCGCTGTACACGGTGATCGACGGCTACGCGGTGAAGGTGATGCACATCTCGCCGATCCTGGTTGACTGGATCGGCAACCTGCTGCGCCTGCCCTTCGTGCTGCCGCTGGTGCTGGCCGACCTGCCCGGCCTGAAGCGCGACGCGCGCGAGCAATGGAAGCCGGCGCTGCTGCTGGCGACGCTCGGGCCGGTGGCCTATGTGCTGGTGCTGTATGCGGCGCAGCTGGCGCCGCTGTCGCATGTGGCGCCGGCGCGCGAGGTGTCGATGCTGTTCGCGGCGCTGATCGGCGGGCGCCTGCTGGGCGAGGCCGATCGCGGCCTGCGGCTGGTGGGCGCGGCCTGCATCGCCGGTGGCGTGATGGCGCTGGCCTGGGGCTGAGCCCGCTTCAGGCCGGGGCGCCGGCGCGCCAATGCCCGGCCGCGCGCAGCCGGTCCAGCGCCTGCCGCGGCACCGCGAAGTCATGCGCCCGCGCCACGACCGAGGCCGCCTCGGCCGGCGGCTCTTCCGGCAGCACCTGCGGGCCCAGCCAATGCCGCAGCAGCTCGCCCAGCTCGTCATGGCCCAGCAGCCGGCGCCCGGCGGTGCCGCCGCCAAGACGGCCGCTGAACTCGATCGGCCAGAAGGTGCCGGTGGCGTCGGCCTTCAGCTGCAGGTGGTAGGGGCCGCGCCACCCTAGCGCCGAAAAGGCGTGGCCATAGGCATCGGCCAGCGCAGTCAGCGCCGGCTCGTCGACCCGGCTCATGTGCTCGAAGCGGCCGTTGGCCATCGTCATGCGGTAGCTGCAGCCCACGCGCGGCCGGCCCTCGCGGTCGATCCAGCCGCGCACGGCATACAGGCGCGGCTCGGGTACGCCCCAGAAGAAGGGCACGCCCTCGCTGAGGTCGGGCTGCAGGGCCTGCGGCGGCGGTGCGTCGAGCATCGGCTGCAGCACCAGGCCGGGCCGCTCGACGGCGCGCGCCAGCTGCGCCTCGTCCAGCAGCACCCGCACCCCGCGCGAGCCGTTGCCCTCGGCCGGCTTGGCGATCAACGGGAAGCCGAAGCGTTGCAGCAGTTCGCGCGCCCGCGCCGCGGACTGCGGCAGGCCGGTGCCCACCGTCGGCGTGAACGGCAAGCCGCGGGCCTGCGCGAACGCGGCCGAGTGCAGCTTGTTGACCATCACCTGCGCGGCCGCCACGCTGCCCACCAGCAGGCGGGGCGCCAACGCCGGCCGTGCGGCGGCCAGCGCGGCCAGCACCGGCAGGTCCTCGTCGCGGCCGGGGATCACCAGCGCGGGCCGCTCGGCAGCCAGGACCTCGTCCAGCCGCGGGCCGAAGCGCGCGTCGGCGCTGCGCGGCACCAGCCACGCGGCGTCGCACTGGAACAGCTCCGGCACCTCGGCCTCGCTGTTCAGCCCGACGATGCGCAGCCGCTCGCGCCGGCCCTGCAGCGACTGCAGCAGCGTGTGGCCGACACCGCTGCCGACGGCGGTGATGACGAGGGTCGCCCGCTCAGCCTGCGGCATCGCGCACCACCCGTGCCACGCGCTCGGCGTCCGGCTCGCCCATGCCGGCATGGATCGGCAGGCACAGCACCTCGCGCGACAGCTGCGTGGCCACCGGCAGGTTGGCCGCCGACGCGCCGGGCATGCCGGCATAGATCGGGAACTCGCTGATCAGCGGATGGAAGTAGCGCCGGGCCAGGATGCCGGCCTCGCGCAGGCGCTGGTACAGCGCGTCGCGCCCGATGCGGCATTCCGCCTGCACGCGCAGCGGGAAATAACCGAAATTATGAGCGTCCAGCCGCGGCACCGGCGGCAATGCCAGCCCGGGAATGTCCGCCAGCAGCCGGCGGTAGGCGGCATCCACCGCGGCGCGGCGTTCGGTGTTGGCCGCAAAGCCGGGCAGCTGCAGGCTGCCGATGGCCGCCTGCAGCTCGTTCATCTTGCCGTTGATGCCCACGCTCTCGACCGTCACCTCGTCGACGAAACCGAAGTTGCGGATGCGCTCGACGCGCCGGCGCATCGCGGCATCGGCGCTGATCACCGCGCCGCCTTCGAGCGTGTGGAACACCTTGGTGGCATGGAACGACAGCACCGACAGGTCGCCGGCGCGCAGCAGCGGCGGCGCGCCGGCCGCGCTGCGCACGCCGAAGGCATGGGCCGCGTCGTACATGACCTTCAGCCCATGCTGCGCCGCGAAGGCGTCGATCGCCGCGGTGTCGCACGGGTGGCCGTAGACATGCACCGGCACGATCGCGCGGGTGCGCGGCGTCAGCGCGGCGGCCAGGCGGGCGGGGTCGAGCGTGAAGGTCTCGGGCTCGACATCGACGAACACCGGCGTCAGCCCGGCCCAGCGCAGCACATGCGAGCTGGCGACGAACGAGAACGGCGTGGTCAGCACTTCGCCTTCGCGCAGGTCCAGGGCACAGAGCCCGGCCAGCAAGGCCTGCGTGCCGTTGCAGAACAGCGAGACCGCCGGCACCTGCAGGAACTCGGCCAGTTCGGTTTCGAGCCGCTTCACGAACGGGCCGTTGTTGGTCAGCATGCGGCTGTCCCACAGCGTCTGCAGCGCGGGCATCAGCTGCGCCAGCGGCGGCAGGTCGGGCCGGAAGACATGCAGCAGCTTGTCGTCGCTCGTCATGGCGTCACCTCGAAGGAAGCCGGCGGCAAACCAGCGCACCAGCGCTGCCACATCGCGCGCCAGGCGGCCTGCATGCCCCGCGCGACGGTGCGCGGGTGCATCAGCGTGTTGTGGGTGATGCGCTCGCGCAGGCCGGCGCGCAGCGCGGCGAGCGCGTCCAGATGCTGCGACGCCTGCACCGCGCAGCGCACGAAGGCCTCGTCGCTGTCCGTCACCCAGGCATCGAGTCCCAGGCGCAGCAAGGTGGCCGCGCCCTGCCACGAAATCAGCGGCGGCCCGGTGCGCGTGATCGTCGGCACGCCCATCCACAGGCCATGCTGGGTGGTGGTGCCACCGGGATACGGGTAGCTGTCGAGCAGGATGTCGATGCGCTGGTGCATCGCCAGGTACTCCTGCATCGGCCGCGGCGGCAGGAACTCGAAGCGATCGGCCGCCACGCCCTGGGCCCGCAGCTCGCCCGCCACGCGCCGGCGCGCGGCCCCGTCGGCGATGGCACCGAGCAGCAGGCGCGCACCCGGCAGCGCGTGCAGCACGCGCGCCCACAGCGCGAGCGTGGCCGCGTTGAGCTTGGCCGCGCGCTGGAAGCTGCCGAACGTGAGATAGCCATGGGCCAGCGCCGGCAGCGGGCCGACATCGGGCGCCGGGCCATGCTCGAAGGTGCCCGAGCTGGGGATGCGCACGACCTGCTCGACCTGCTGCGCCTCCAGCCCCCGCCCCGGCGGCATGCGCCAGACATCGGAGACGCGGTAGTCCATCGCGCGCAGACCGGTGGTGTGCGGGTAGCCGATGGCCGTCACCTGCAGCGGCGCCGGCTTGCGGGCGAATACGCCGAGCCGGTTGAGCCGCGTGTGGCCCGAGAGGTCGACCAGGATGTCGATGCCGTCGGCGCGGATGCGCTCGGCCAGCGCTGCGTCATCCAGCGCGGCGGCGTCGACCCACTGCGCGCACAGCGCGCGCAGCGCCTGGGTCATGTCATCGCCGCGCGGGCTGGTGCTGTAGGCCACCACCTCGACCTGCTGCGGATCGAGCTCGCGCCAGATCGGGGCGATGAAGTGGGCCACCGCATGCTGGCGCAGGTCGCCCGAGACGAAGCCGACGCGCAGGCGCTTGTGCGGGTCGCGCGGGTTGTCGTGCGGGCGCCAGCTGCCACGCAGCGGCTCGCCCTGCAGCCGGTCGAAGGCCAGGTGCTCCTGCAGCAGGCGCTGCGGCTCGATGTCGGCGTCGTGGCTGAGCATGAACAGCAGGTTGCTGTGCGCCTCGGCATAGCCGGCGCGCGCGCTGATGGCGGCGCGGAAGGCGGCCTCGGCCTCGCCGACACGCCCCTGGCGCAGCAGCACCAGCCCGAGGTTGTTGTGCGCCTCGGCCAGGCCCGGCTTGAGGGCCAGTGCATGGCGCAGCACGCCTTCCGCCTCGGCCAGACGCCCGACGGCGGCCAGCGCATTGCCGAGGTTGTTGTGCACGTCGGCATCCTGCGGCAGCAGTTGCGCCGCACGCCGCTTGGCGGCCAGCGACTCCTCCACATGGCCCAGCCGCTGCGCCGCGGCACCGAGCAGCTTCCAGCCGAAGCCATGATCGGGCGCCTGCCGCGTCAGCGCACGGGCGGCCTCCAGCACCTCGGCATGATGGCCCTTCTGATAACGGTCTATCAGCGCGTCCATCGTGGCCGCGTCGGGCGGCTGGCCGGTGCCCGCCGCGGGCAAGTTCACCGCCAGCCTCCGGCACGCGAGCGCTGGCGCTGGCGCGCCTGCCACAGCGGCTTCTGCGCCTTCAGGTGCCGCTCGATGCCGTCGTTCAGCCGTCGCCGCAGGTCCAGCACCGCCTCGATGTGGCCAAAGACCTCGGGCAGCCGCAGGTCCAGCCACAGCCACAGCGTGCAGCTGCGCAGCGCCTGTTCCATGCGGTCGAGCCGGCTGTGCTCGTCCACCTGGTCCAGGAAGCTCGGCGGCTCCACCTGGCCATGGCGCGCATGCTGCCAGGCCCATTCGAGGAAGTCCTGCACCTGCGCCTCGTTGCGGGTGTCCACCGGCGCCTGCGCGTAGATGAAGCGCTGCGCCAGCGGCAGGCTGGCGGCCACCTCGTCCAGCCGCCCGGCCAGATCGAGCATCTGCTCCAGCGCGGCGACCTGGAAGTGCGCGTCGTCGAGCTTGAGCTGGTGGATGAAGACGTCGAGCACCGCGCGCAGCTTGCTCAGGCCCAGCCGCTGCGCAATCGTCTTCAGGTGCCAGGGTCCGGGCGCGACCATGGCCTTGAAGTCGCGCGGCGCACGCGGCTGCTGCGGCAGCAGCGCCTTCAGCTCGCGCGCCGCGGTGGGCTCGGCCTCGCGCAGCACGCCGACGAAGCCCTCGTCGTGCAGCCCGTAGCGGCCGGCGCGGCCGGCGATCTGGTGCACTTCCGATTCGTTCAGCGGCCGGTCGCCGATGCCGTCGAACTTGCTCATGGTGCTGAACAGCACGCGGCGGATCGGCAGGTTCAGGCCCATGCCGATGGCGTCGGTGGCGACCAGGATGTCCGAGGCGCCGTTGGCGAAGCGCTCGGCCTCGCGCCGCCGCACCTCGGGCGGCAGCGCGCCGTAGATCACCGAGACCGGGTGGCCGTGGTCGGCGATCTGGTCGCGCAGCATCAGCACGTCGCGCCGGCTGAAGGCCACCACCGCATCGCCCGATTTCAGCTGCGCGATCGGCACCGCGGCCGGCAGCAGCTGCACATGCTGCTTGCGCTCGAAGTGGCGCACGCGGCAGCTTTCGCCGCACAGCCGCACCAGCCGTTCGATCGCCGGTACCGCGTAGGCCGAGCAGATGATCAGCAGCTCGTGCGCCGGCGCGCCGACGATGGCCTGGGTCCAGGCCCAGCCGCGGTCGGCATCGAACAGCATCTGCGCCTCGTCGATCACCGCCACTTCCACCGGCTCGCGGGTGTTGATCATCTCGATCGTCGACGAGACGACGCGCGCGTCATCGGCCGGGACGTTCTCTTCGCCCGTCAGCAGGGAGCACGGCACGCCGCGCGCCACGAGGCGGTCGCGACCCTCCAGCGCCAGCAGCCGCAGCGGCGCCAGGTAGGCGCCGTCGCGCGCCTGCGCCAGGCGCTCGAAGGCCGCATGGGTCTTGCCGCTGTTCGGCGGGCCGACGTAGAGCGTGACGCTGCGCTGCAGCGCGCGGGCGGCCGTGAAGCTGTCCGGGTAGCCGTGGAACGCGAGATCGGTGCTCAGGCCCTTGAGCGCCAGCAGCTCGCCGACCTGGTGTTCCCAGCGGTCCTGTGCGCGTGTGCAGGCCTCGAGCAAGGCCTCCAGGGCCTGGGGCTGCGCACACTCCGCGCGCAGGCGCGGCCACAAGGACTCCAGCTGCTCGGGATAGCCCGAACGGCTGCGGGCCAGCAGCCGCTCGAGGTGCGCGCGCACCGCCTCGCCATGCGGGCAGGCCGGCGCCGGCCCCAGCGCGGCCTGCAGCGCGGCCAGATCACCATCGCGGAAGAAGGCCCAGACCGCGTCGGCGGCCACCGGCTGCCGCCAGGCCAGCGCGATGGTCTCGCCATCGGCCAGCGCCAGCGGCGCGTTGAGCTGCCGCAGCCACTGCGTGCCCTGGCGCACCAGGCCCAGGCCGTCGAGCTGCAGCGCGCGCTCGTGCATCAGCACGCGCACGGCCGGGCCGTTGCGCAGCACGTCGACCACCGCGTCGATCTGCTGCAGCGCGGCGGCCATGTCCTCGGGCGCGATCCAGCGGCTGGGCTTGGCGCCGGGGCCGGCGCGCTGCAGCTGGACGAGGCCCAGGCCGTCGAGCAGCTTGTCGCTGCCGGCATGGTCGTCGGTGCTGAAGTCGTCGGGCTGCAGCACCTGCGGCAACAGCGCGGCGGCCTGGCGGATGCGCGCCACCTGCAGGGCGTCCAGCCCCGGGGGCACGCGGCGGGCATGCTGCGGGTGCGGCAGCTTGATCAGGCTGTCGGGAGCGGGTGCCGGCGCGGCGGGCGTATCGTGCAGGGTGTCGGGCATGGATCGGGCCGTCGCGGGCGCTGCGCCTGCACGCTGCATGCGAGACTGCCCGACCGGCCCACCGTGTTCGTGGAATGTCAACCCGCATTGTCTGCCAGCTCTCGCGATGAACTCCGCCCCCGCCCTGACCCTCGATGAACGCGACCTGACCCAGATGTTCGAGCTGGCCCCGGTTTCGCTGTGGCTGGAGGACTTCAGCGGGCTGGCCGAGCTGTTCGCCCACTGGCGCGCCGAGGGCGTGCAGGACCTGCGCGCGCACCTGCGGGCCGACCGCTCGCGCATCGCGCAGTGCACGCGGCAGCTGAAGGTGCTGCAGGTCAACCGCCGCACGCTCGAGCTGTTCGGTGCCGCCGACCTGCCGCAGCTGCTGGCCAACCTGGACAAGGTGTTCCGCGACGACATGCTCGACCACCATGTCGAGGAACTGGTGCAGCTGTGGAGCGGCGCGCTGGCCTACGGCAGCCAGACGGTGAACTACACGCTCGACGGCCGGCGGCTCGACGTGGCGCTGCAGGTGCGCGTGCTGCCCGGCCACGAGGCGCGCTGGGACCGCGTGCTGCTGTCGCTGGAAGACCTGAGCGGCCGCGAGCAGGCGCGCCGTGCGCTGCAGCGCAGCGAGCGCTATGCGCAGGGGCTGTTCGAGCATTCGCCGGTGTCGCTGTGGGTGGAAGATTTCTCCGGCGTCAAGCGCCTGATCGACGAGGTGCGGCTGCAGGGCATCACCGATTTCCGCGTCTTCACCGACGTGCACCCCGAGTTCGTCGAGCGCTGCATGGCCGAGATCCGCGTCGTCGACGTCAATCGCCAGACGCTGACGATGTTCCGCGCGCCCGACAAGCCCACGCTGCTCAAGCGCCTGCCCGACATCTTCCGCGACGAGATGAAGCGCCCCTTCACCGAGCAGCTGATCGAGCTGTGGAGCGGCAAGCTCTACCAGCAGCGCGAGACGGTGAACTACGCGCTCGACGGCGAGACCCTGCATGTGCACCTGCAGTTCGCGGTGCTGCCGGGGCATGAGGAAGACTGGTCGCTGGTGCAGGTGTCGCTCACCGACATCACCGCGCGGCGCAAGGCCGAGGCCTACCTCGAGTTCCTCGGCAAGCACGATGCATTGACCAAGCTGCGCAACCGCTCGTACTTCGACGACGAGCTGAACCGGCTGGAGCGCAAGGGCACGCAGCCGGTGGCGCTGCTGGTGATCGACCTCAACGGCCTGAAGCAGGTGAACGACGAGCGCGGCCACCGCGCCGGCGACGCGCTGCTGCGCCGCGCCGGCGAGGTGCTGGCCAAGGCGGTGGAGCCGCCGGCCACCGCGGCCCGCATCGGCGGCGACGAGTTCGCGCTGCTGCTGCCTTCGGCCGACCAGCTGCACGCCGACCAGGTGGTGGCGCAGATCCACGAGCTGGTGGAGCTGAACAACCAGTTCCACAGCGGCGACCCGCTGCGGCTGGCCATCGGCGTGGCGATCTCGCAACCCGGCGAGCGGCTGGAAGCCGCGCTGCACCGTGCCGACAAGCTGATGTACGCGCAGAAGAAGGCCTTCCACGCGCGCAGCGAGCACGACCGCCGCCAGGCCCCATGACTTTCGACCCAGCCGTGCGAGGCGGCTGCGGGACTTCCTTCACGTCAGCAAGCACTCCGTGCGGCGCGCCGGAACCGGCGGTGCCAGCGGGTCACTGAAGCGCTGTCCGGCCGATCCGGCCCCCGCCTTCCGAGACCCGCCTTCCACCTCTTGCCGACTGGAGTTCGACCATGAAACGCACCCTCTTCCTGCTGCTGAACTGGCTGCTGGCCGGCCTGGCCTGCGCCGCGCCGACGACGCTGCACTTCCACGCCGACGGCTTCCAGAACGCCGGCACCCAGTGGCCCGGCTTCAGCGGCCCGATCGACGGCTCGATCAGCTGGGACGGCACCGGCAATGCCTATGACCCGATCGGCATGCTGACCGCCATCGACCTGAACATCGCCGGCCACCAGTACAGCCTGAACGAGATCGGCATCGCCAACCAGGGCTCGACCCAGACCGCGCTCGGCGGCCTGTTCCGCGGCGCCAATGCCGTGGTCGGCGACGGCGCCGGCGACGACTTCCTGCTGGTCTTCGACCGCGTGAATCCGACGATCAACGCCTTCGCGTTCTCGATCGCCGGCAAGACCAATGCGATCTGGTGGACGCCCAGCACCACCAGCGCCACGATCGACGTCAACAACGTGCCCGAACCCGGCTCGCTGCTGCTGGTGGCCGGGGCCATCGGCGGGCTGATGCTGGCCGCGCGGCGTCGTAAGCTGCAGCACGACGATGACACGACACGCACCCCCGCCCCCCTCGGCGTCCCCGCCGACGCCTGAAATCCGCGCCGACGCCCCGCTGCTGCTGGGCGTCGACTTCTCCAGCGCCCCGAGCCGGCGCAAGCCCATCGTCGTTGCGCTCGGCCTGCCGCGCGGCCCGCTGGTGCAACTGCAAGGCCTGCAGCGTTTCGAGACGCTGCAGGCCTTCGGCCTGTGGCTGCAGGCGACGCCGGCCTGGACCGGTGGCTTCGACCTGCCCTTCGGCCTGCCGCGCGAGCTGGTGCAGGCGCTGGGCTGGCCGACCGACTGGGCCGCCTGCATCGAGCATTACGTACAAATGGAGCGGCCATCGATCCGCGACCGGTTTGCCGCGTTCTGCGACGCGCGGCCGGCCGGCGGCAAGTTCGCGCACCGTGCCTGCGACGGGCCGGCCGGTTCCAGCCCCTCGATGAAATGGGTCAATCCGCCGGTGGCCTGGATGCTGCACGCCGGCCTGCCGCTGCTGCGCGCGGCCGGCGCGCACTTCCCGGCGCACGAGGCCGCCAGGCCCGATGCAGCCCGGGTGGCGCTGGAGGCCTACCCGGGCTTGCTGGCACGCGAAGTGATCGGCCGCCGCTCGTACAAGAGCGACGACGCCGCGAAGCAGACGCCCGAGCGATTGATCGCACGCAAGGACATTGCCGAGGCGCTGGAACAAGGCCGCACGCGCCTGGGCCTGCGCTTGAAACTCAGCGCCGCGCAGCGCGACAGCCTGGTCGCCGATGCCTCGGGCGATGCGCTCGATGCGGTGCTGTGCCTGCTGCAGGCCGCCTGGGCCGCGCGCCAGCCGGGCTGGGGGCTGCCGGCAGGCATCGATGCGCTCGAAGGCTGGATCGTCAGCGCGTGATCGCCCGTGATGGCGCGCGCGGCCGGCAGCGGCGCGCGGCACCAGCGCTTTGCGCTACCGTTGCGGCATGGCCGCATTCACTCCCTCCCCCTGGCCGCCGGCCCTGCCCGCGGTGCTGGAACTCGACACCCCGCGCCTGCGCCTGCGCCGCTGGACCGACGCCGACCGCGCGCCCTTCGCCGCGCTGAACGCCGACCCCGAGGTGATGCGCTTCTTCCCGGCGCCGATCCCGCGCGAGGCCAGCGATCGCAGCATCGATGCCTGGCTGGCTGACTTCGCCGCCCGCGGCTGGAGCAACTGGGCGGTCGAGACCCGGGCCGACGGCCGTTTCATCGGCTTCGTCGGCCTGAGCGTGCCGCGTCGCACCTTGCCCTGCTCGCCCTGCGTCGAGATCGGCTGGCGGCTGGCCCGGGCCGCTCATGGCCAGGGTTATGCGACTGAGGCTGCTCGGGCCGCGCTGCGGGCCGGTTTCGTCGACATCGGGCTGCAGGAGATCGTCTCGATGACCGCGGTGCTCAACACGCCGTCCGAAGCGGTGATGAAGCGCCTGGGCATGGTGAACAGTGGCGAGAACTTCGACCACCCCGGCGTGCCCGAAGGCAGCCCGCTGCGGCCGCATGTGCTGTACCGGCTGACGCGCGCGCAGTGGCAGGCCCTGCAGCCGCCGGCGCCCGGTGGCTGACGATCCCGCCGCCGGCGCGCCTTGGCCCGAGGCCGACGCGTGGTTCCGCGGGCGCGGCTGGACCCCGTTCCCGTTCCAGCAGGAGGTCTGGACCGCGATGGCCGAGGGTCGCAGCGGCCTGCTGCATGCCACCACCGGCGCGGGCAAGACCTACGCCGTGTGGATCGGCGCGCTGGCCCGCGCCGCCCGCCTCGGCGTGCCCTTGCAGGGCCGCCAGGCGCCGCCGCTGACCGTGCTGTGGGTGACCCCGATGCGGGCGCTGGCGGCCGACACCGACCGGGCCATCGCGCTGCCGCTGCCCGGGCTGGCGCCGGCCTGGACGCACGGCCTGCGCAGCGGCGACACGCCCAGCGCCGAACGGGCGCGGCAGGACAAGCGCCTGCCCACCGTGCTGGTGACCACGCCCGAATCGCTGACCCTGCTGCTGACGCACGCGCAGGCCCGCGAACGGCTGGCCTCGGTGCAGGCGGTGATCGTCGACGAATGGCACGAGATGGTCGGCAACAAGCGCGGCGTGCAGGTGCAGCTGGCGCTGGCGCGGTTGTCGGCCTGGAACCCGAAGCTGGTGACCTGGGGCCTTTCGGCCACGCTGGGCAACCTGGACGAGGCGATGGCGATGCTGCTCGGGCCGGCGCGCCGCCGCCCGGCCGCGCGGCTGGTGCGCGGCGCCACGCCGAAGGCGCTGCGGGTGGACACGCTGCTGCCGCACGAGCCCGGCCGCTTCTCGTGGGGCGGGCACCTGGGCAAGCAGATGCTGCAGCCGGTGGTCGACGAGATCGCGCGCAGCGGCACCACGCTGGTCTTCACCAACGTGCGCTCGCAGGCCGAGGCCTGGTACCAGATGCTGCTGGACGCGCGGCCGGAGTGGGCCGGCGAGATCGCGCTGCACCACGGCTCGCTCGACAAGGGCGTGCGCGAATGGGTCGAGGCGGGGCTCAAGGCCGGCAGCCTGCGCGCGGTGGTGGCCACCTCGTCGCTGGACCTGGGCGTGGACTTCCTGCCGGTCGAGCGCGTGCTGCAGATCGGCTCGGCCAAGGGCGTCGCGCGGCTGCTGCAGCGCGCCGGCCGCTCGGGCCACCAGCCGGGGCGCGAGAGCCGCATCACGCTGGTGCCGACCAACACGCTGGAGCTGATCGAGGCGGTGGCCGCGCGCCGCGCGGTGGCGGCGCAGCGCATCGAGCGCCGCCATGCACCCGAGAAGCCGCTGGACGTGCTGGTGCAGCACCTGGTGAGCATCGCGCTGGGCGGCGGCTTCACGGCCGATGCGCTGTTCGACGAAGTGCGCCGCGCGCACAGCTACCGCGAGCTGACGCGCGAGGAATTCCAGTGGGCGCTCGACTTCGTGTGCCGCGGCGGCGACTCGCTGCGCGCCTACCCCGAGTACCACCGCGTGGCCGAGCGCGATGGACGTTATGTTGTCGAGGACCGCGGCATCGCGCTGCGGCATCGGCTGCAGGTAGGCACCATCGTTGCCGAGGCCTCGATGCTGGTGAAGTGGCTATCCGGCGGCACGCTGGGCCAGATCGAGGAGAGCTTCATCGCCCGGCTGAACAAGGGCGATTGCTTCGTGTTCGGTGGCCGCGTGCTCGAGTACGTGCGCACGCAGGACATGGCCGCCTACGTGCGCAAGGCGCCGGGCCGGCGCGGCATCGTGCCCAGCTGGGCCGGCGGCAAGATGCCCCTGTCCAGCGAACTGGCCGACGCCACGCTGGAGGTGCTGGACAGTGCGCGGCAGCTCGACTGGCTGCGCGCCGACATCGACCCCGAACTGCAGGCCGCGCAGCCGATGCTCGATGCGCAATTGCGGCTGTCGCGCCTGCCGACGCCGGGCACCCTGCTGATCGAGCAGTTCCGCTCGCGTGAAGGGCACCACCTGTTCGTCTACCCGTTTGCCGGCCGCCATGTGCACCTGGGTCTGGCCAGCCTGCTGGGCTGGCGGCTGGCGCAGGCGCGGCCCAACACCTTCAGCATCAGCATCAACGACTACGGCTTCGAGCTGCTGGCCGCCGAAGAGGTGGACATCGCGACGCTGCTGGACCACAGCGCCTTCGAGGCCGGCGACGCGCTGCTGCAGCATGTGCTGGCCAGCCTGAACAGCAGCGAGCTGGCGCAGCGGCGCTTCCGCGAGATCGCCCGCGTGGCCGGCCTGGTGTTCGGCGGCTACCCCGGTGCACCGAAGAGCACCAAGCAGCTGCAGGCCTCGTCCAGCCTGTTCTACGAGGTGTTCCGCAAGTACGACCCGGCCAACCGGCTGCTCGGCCAGGCCGATGCCGAGGTGCTGGCGCAGGAGCTGGACCTGCGCCGCCTGCGCGCCGCGCTGCAGCGCATGCAGCGCCAGCGCATCGAGCACGTCAGCCTGCGCGCGCCCAGCCCGTTCGCGCTGGCGCTGATGGTCGAGCGCTTTCGCGAACAGCTGACGACCGAGAAGCTCGCCGACCGGCTGGCGCGGATGGTGGCCGATGCGGAGAAGGTGCTGGGCAGCGCGGCAGCCGGCGGCGCTCGCACAATGGGCGCATGACGCGAGATCTGAAGCCCACGGGCGGCGGCCGATGGTTCAACGCCTTCAGCAAGCTGCAGCTGCGCGTGCGGCTGCTGGCGCTGTGGAAACTGTTCCGTCACCCCGAGACGCCGTGGCTGCCCAAGCTGATCGCGCTGCTGGTGCTGCTGTACGCCTTGAGCCCGATCGACCTGATCCCCGACTTCATCCCGGTGCTGGGCCAGCTCGACGACCTGATCCTGGTGCCGCTGGGCATTGCGCTGGCCGTGCGGCTGACCCCCGATCACCTCTGGCAGGCGCGCCTGGCCGAGGCCGAGCACAGCAGCGAGCGCGCGCCGCGGCTGCTGTGGGGCGCGGTGCTGATCGTGCTGCTGTGGCTGGCGCTCGCGGCCGGCTTCGGCTGGTGGCTGCTGCGCCAGTTCGGCAGCGGCATTGCCGCGAGTTGATCCTCTCGCATTCGCCTGCTGAGGTCGGCGCGAGATCAGGCCGCCGGGGCGCTTCGCTCCGCTCATGTCCCCCGGCTCGGGCTGCGCCCGAGCCTCCTCCTTTACTTCGCTGCGCGAAGCGCCCCACCGTCCTGATCCGAACCACTGTCGGCCTGCGCCTGCCAGAGCGCCGCGCGAGCCAAGGGCATCGGGTGCCCGCTGGAGCGAAGTAAAGGAGGAGGGGTGGGCGCAGCCCGCCCCGGGGGACATGAGCGGAAGCGGGCAGCCGGTGGCCTTGGCTGGCTCGGTGATGGCAAGCGACGCCCGCTACGGGCGGCAACAGCCGCCCGGCGGGTTTCGGCTGATCAGGCCACTTTGCGTCGTGCGCTGGGCCGGGCCGCAGAAGCGGCTCGCTCGCGCAGCAGGCGGTCGCAGCGCTCCTCGTGCTGACGGATCTCGGCCAGCGTGATCTGCAGGTCTTCGAGCTGCTGCTCGAGCTGGCGCCGGTGCTGCGCCAGCGCCTGCTGGAAGGCTTCGAGCTGCGGCGCGGTGTCGGCCGGCGACTCGTACATCGTCACCAGCTGCAGGATCTCGGTCAGCGAGAAGCCCAGGCGCTTGCCGCGCAAGGTGAGCTTCAGCCGCGTGCGGTCGCGCTGGCTGTAGACGCGGTTGCGGCCCTGACGCGCCGGGGCCAGCAGGCCCACGTCTTCGTAGAAACGGATCGCGCGCGGCGTGATGTCGAACTCTTCGGCGAGCTCTGAAATGGTGAAGCTGCCTTCGGCCTTTTTCGGGTTCTTCATTCGAGTACCGGCAGCACCTCGCTGCGCAGCAGGCCGCGGCTGTGCTCGTAGTCGGGCAGCACCGAGCGCACCACCTCCCAGAAGGCCGCGCTGTGGTTCATCTCGCGCAGGTGGGCCAGCTCGTGCGCCACCACGTAGTCGATCACCGACAGGCCGAAGTGGATCAGCCGCCAGTTCAGCCGCACCGAGCCATCGGCACTGGCCGAGCCCCAGCGGGTGGAGGCGGAGCTCAGCGTCAGCCGCTTCATGCGCACGCCCAGGCGCT
Source organism: uncultured Bordetella sp. (assembly GCA_964641795.1). GTDB lineage: Bacteria > Pseudomonadota > Gammaproteobacteria > Burkholderiales > Burkholderiaceae_C > Pseudaquabacterium. The sequence goes on from CAZXLI010000042.1 coordinate 31,043, forward strand.
GGGCGAAGACGGCGCAGCGCTCCTCGAACACGCGGCGCGCCTGGCGCTGCAGCCAGCTTTGCACCGCCTCGCGGATCTGCGCCTGCGTGGCGGTTTGCGGCAAGCCCACGTGCAGCGTCAGCCGTGGCACGCCGGGCAGGCTTTGCGCATCGGCATGCAGCACCGCGCCGGTGGTGCGCGGGTCGAGCACCACGATCACCGTGTCGCCGAGGAAGGGCAGGCTGGTGCCGTCGTGCCACTGCACGCGGTTGGCCTGGAGGCGGTCGGCCCGCTCGCGCTGCTCGTGCAGCTTGCGCAGGATCCAGTCGGCCTTGGCCTGCAGCGCCTGCTCGACCTCGCCGACGCCGACCCAGCGCGGCGCACTGACCGAGAGCCCCTCGGCGCTGACGACGAAGCCGATCGAGCGGCGCCGGGCGCGCCGGAACTCATAGGCCACACGGTGCTCGCCCAGCTGGATCTGGCGCTGCGCGCGCGGGTGCTGGAAGCGCGGCGGCGCGGCCGGTGGTGCGGCGGTGGCGGGAGGCCCACTCACGGGGGCCGTGCCGACCGGCGGCCGCGGCACCTCGGCAACGGGCGCCGGCGCCGCGGTGTCGAACAGCGAAAGCTGCTGCGGCTGCGGTGGCTGGGCGGGTGACGCCATGGGCTGCGATTCTATGCAGCGCGCTGCGGCGTGGCCGCTGGCGATGGCCGGTAGGCCTCCGGGTCGAGGCGGCGCATCTCGGCCTCGATCCAGCGCTCGACCTCGCGCATCAGCTCGTCGGCCTCGCGGCCCACCGAGGGGATCGGCCGGCCGATCGAGATGTCGATCACGCCGGGCTTGAGCAGGAAGCTCTTGCGCGGCCAGCACTTGGCCGAGCTCACCGCGATCGGCACGATCGGCGTGCCGGTGGCCACCGCGAGCCGGCTGGCGCCGCTCTTGTACTGCCCCTGGCTGCCGCGCGGCGTGCGCGTGCCCTCGGGGAACATGATGACCCAGCTGCCTTCGCTCATCAGCCGGCGGCCCTGCTCGGCCACCTTGTTCCAGGCCTCCGCGCGCCGGCTGCGGTCGATGTGGATCATGTCCAGCCGACCCATCGCCCAGCCGAAGAACGGGATGTACAGCAGCTCGCGCTTGAACACATAGGCCAGCGGGTGCGGCATCAGCGTCGGGAACGCGAAGGTCTCCCAGGTCGACTGGTGCTTGGGCGCCAGCAGCACCGCGGCCTTGGCATCGGCGGCGGTCGGCACGTTTTCCATGCCCTGGATGCGATGGCGCACGCCGCAGATGACCCGCGCGCCCCAGATCGCCACGCGCAGCCAGCCCACGCACATCCAGTACAGCGGCGTGCCGCGCACGAAGATCGAGGTCAGCACCACCGCCAGGCCCCAGGGCACGACGGTCACCGTCAGCCACAGCACGAACAGCAGCGAGCGCAGCGCGGACAACGCCTTCAACGCAGCTCTCCCGGTGCGGAGATCGGCGCATGGTCGCGCCGCAGCAGGTATTCGGCGAAGGCCGCCAGGTCGGGGTGCACCACGGTGCCCGGTACCTGGGCGCAGATCTGCGCCGTCTGCTCGGGGTTCAGCGACGCGGCGCGACCGGTGCGCACCAGGTGCGGCTCGCAGCCGGCGGCATGCGCGGCCTGCAGGTCGCGCAGCGTGTCCGCCACCATCGGCACCTGGCGCAGGTCGATGCCATAGCGCTTGCCGATTTCCCGCATCAGCCCGGGCAGCGGCTTGCGGCAATCGCACTGGTCCTCGGGCGTGTGCGGGCAGAAAAACACCGCGTCGACGCGCCCGCCCACCGACATCAGCTGCTGGTTCATGTACGCATGCACGGCATTGACCGAGGCCATGTCGATCATGCCGCGGCCGATGCCCGACTGGTTGGTGGCCACCACCGTGTGCCAGCCGGCGTGGTTGAGCCGCGCCACGGCTTCGAGCGCCCCGTCGATCGGCTGCCATTCGGGCGGCGCCTTGACGTGGTCGTCGCGGTACTCGTTGAGGATGCCGTCGCGGCCCAGGATCACCAGCTTGACCACCGGTTGCATCGCTCGTCCTCCTCGTGTGCCGCGGCCCGTGATCCGGTCAGGCCGCCAGCTTCGACAGATCGGCCACGCGGTTCATCGCGGCATGCAGCGAGCCTAGCAGCGCGAGCCGGTTCTGGCGCAGCGCCGGATCTTCGGCATTGACCATCACGTCGTCGAAGAAGGCGTCGACGGGCCCCTTCAGCGCCGCCAGTGCCTGCAGCGAGGCGGCATAGTCGCCGCGCGTGAAGGCCGCCTCGGCGGCCGGCTGCACGGCCAGCAGCGCCTGGTGCAGCGCGGCCTCGGCGGCCTCCTTCAGCAGGGCAGGCTGCACAGCGCCGCTGCCGGCGCCGTCGGACTTCTTCAGGATGTTGCCCACCCGCTTGTTCGCCGCGGCCAGCGAAGCCGCCTCGGGCAGCGCAGCGAAGGCGCGTACCGCGGCCAGGCGCTGCGGGAATTCGGCCCAATGCTCGGGCCGCGCCTCGATCACCGCTTCCACCTCCTGCACGCTGTAGCCCTGCTCGCGCAGGTAGCCGGCGAGGCGCTCGCGCAGGAAGAAGCCGACCTCGGCCTGGGCCTGGCCATGGCCGGCCGGGAAGGCTTCGAAAGCGCGCTGCACCAGCTGGTGCACATCCAGCGGCAGGCCGCCTTCGATCAGCATGCGGATCACGCCCAGCGCGTGGCGGCGCAGCGCGAACGGGTCCTTGTCGCCGGTGGGGATCTGCCCGATGCCGAACAGGCCGGCCAGCGTCTCGAGCTTGTCGGCCAGCGCCAGCGCCAGGCCGACCGCGTTGCGCGGCAAGGCATCCCCGGCGAAGCGGGGGCGGTAGTGGTCCTCGATGGCCAGCGCGATGTCTTCGTGTTCGCCGTCGTGGCGGGCGTAGTAGCCACCCATCGTGCCCTGCAGTTCGGGGAACTCGCCGACCATGTCGGTCAGCAGGTCGGCCTTGGCCAGCAGCGCGGCGCGTTCGGCCCGCGCGGCCAGGCTGGAAGCGCCTTCGGCGGTTGCTGCGCCCAGCGCCTCGCCGATGCCGCGGGCGATGGCGCGTACCCGGGCCATGC
>CAZXLI010000043.1:0-33473 GCA_964641795.1 uncultured Bordetella sp.
CGGCCCGGCCGAAGAGACCGTGGCCGCCATCAAGGCGGTGGGCGGGCAGGCCCTGGCCTGCGCCGGCAGCGTTACCGCCGATGGCTTCGCCGACAAGTTCGTCAAGACCGCCATCGACGGTTTCGGCGGCCTGGACATCATCGTCAACAACGCCGGCTACACCTGGGACAACGTGGTCCAGAAGATGACCGACGATCAGTGGCATGCCATCCTCGACGTGCACCTGACGGCGCCGTTCAAGATCCTGCGCGCGGCGGCCGACTTCATCCGCCACCAGGCCAAGGTCGAGGCCGATGCAGGCAAGGAGGTGTTCCGCAAGGTGGTCAACATCTCGTCGGTGGCCGGCACCGGCGGCAACGCCGGCCAGGCCAACTACTCGGCCGGCAAGGCCGGCATCATCGGCCTGACCAAGGCGCTGTCCAAGGAATGGGGCCGCTACAAGGTCAACGTCAACGCCGTGGCCTTCGGCCTCATCAAGACCCGGCTCACCGAGGCCACCGCCGGCAGCAACGCGTCGATCGACGTCGAAGGCCGCCAGATCAAGGTGGGTGTCAACCCGGACCTGATGGCGATGATGGAGCGCAGCATTCCGCTGGGCCGTGGCGGCACGCCCGAGGAGGCCGCCGGCTCGGTGTACCTGTTGTGCACGCCGGAGTCCAATTACGTCAGCGGGCAGGTGCTGATCTGCGGCGGCGGGGTTTCGATCTGAGCGGCCCCAGGGCCGGGCTGCGCCCGGCATTCGCACGGGCCGGCCCGCCCCGGCTCGCGCACGCCGGTGCATGAAGGATTTTGCACACCATGAATCTGACCTTCAGTGACGAGGACCGCGCCTTCCAGCGCGGCGTGCGCGACTGGTTCGCCGCCAACACCCCGGACGCCTTGCGACGCAAGGTCGCCAGCGGGCAGATGCTGAACCGCGACGACATCGTGCACTGGCAGCGCCGTCTCGACGAGCAGGGCTATCTGGTCGTCGGCTGGCCCAAGGAACACGGCGGGCCCGGGTGGACGCCGACGCAGCGCTATCTGTACGACCTGGAGCGCGCGGCGGCCAACGCGCCGGTGGGCCTGTCGATGGGCGTGATCATGCTCGGGCCGGTGCTGATGGCCTTCGGCAGCGACGCGCAGAAGGCGCGCTACCTGCCGCGCATCCGGCGTTGCGAGGACTGGTGGTGCCAGGGCTACTCCGAGCCCGGCGCCGGCTCCGACCTGGCCAGCCTGGCGACGAGCGCAGTGGCCGACGGTGACGACTACGTGATCAACGGTTCCAAGATCTGGACCACCTACGCCCACTGGGCCACCCACATGTTCTGCCTGGTGCGCACGGCCAACACCGGCAAGAAGCAGGAGGGCATCTCGTTCCTGCTGATCGAGATGGACCGCCCGGGCATCGAGGTGCGCCCGATCGTCTCGATCGACGGCGAGCACCACCTGAACCAGGTGTTCTTCACCGACCTGCGCGTGCCGCGCAGCAACCTGGTGGGGCAGGAAGGGCAGGGCTGGGAGATCGCCAAGTACCTGTTGACCCACGAGCGCACCAGCATCGCCGGCGTGGCCGATTCGAAGGCGGCGCTGGCCAACCTGCGGCGTTCGGCCGCCGGGCGCGGCTGGGCCGGGGGATACCTGATCGACCAGCCGGGGATGTCGGCGCGGCTGGCGCACGCCGAGATCGACCTGATGGCGCTCGAATACACCAACCTGCGCGTGCTGTCGGCCACTGCGGCGGGCAAGGCGCCGGGCCCCGAATCGTCCCTGCTCAAGCTGATGGGCACGGCCGTGCAGCAGACGCTGTCGGAGCTGGCGCTAGAAGTGGGCGCCGAGCAGGCCTGGCCCTGGCATCCCGAGGGCAGCCCGGCCGATTCGCCGCACGCACACGCGATGGAGCGCTATGCCTTCCTGCGGGCCTGCACGATCTACGGCGGCAGCGACGAGGTGCAGAAGACGGTGCTGGCCAAGTCCATGCTGGCCGGCGCGGCACGTTGAACGGATGACACACGCATGGACCTGAACCCCACGCCCGAACAGAAGATGCTGCGCGATGCCGCGCAAAAGTACTTTCGCGCCGAGTACGGCTTCGACGCGCGTACCAGGTCGCTGGCAGCCGATGGCGGCGCCGCCGCGGGCGCCGCGCATTGGGTGCGCTTCGCCGAATTCGGCTGGCTCGGCTTGGCCCTGCCGGAGTCCGTCGGCGGCTTCGGCGGCATGCCCGAACTCATACAGGTGTGCGAAGCGATGGGCGCGGCGTTGTCGGTCGAGCCCTATGTCGCGTCAAGCGTGCTCGCGGCGCAGGCCGTGGCCGCCGCGGCCGACGCTGGCCAGCAGCAGGCGCTGCTGGCGCCGCTGGTCGAAGGCCGCAGCAGGCTGGCGCTGGCCTGCACCGAGGCCGCGTCCGGACCCGCGCTCGCGTGGGTGGAAACGCGCGCGCGCCGCCAGGGCAGCGGCTGGGTGCTCGACGGCCACAAGACCGGCGCCGCCGGGCTGCCCGGGGCCGACACGGTGATCGTCAGCGCCCGCATCGACGGCTGGCCGGGCGAGCGCGACGGCATCGCGCTGTTCGCCGTGCCGGGCACGGCCGAGGGCCTGCAAATCGTGCCTTTCGCGCGCTACGACGGCGTGCGCAGCGGCGAGCTGCGCTTGAACGCGACGCCAGTCGACGCGGCCGCGCAACTGGGCGGCCCGACACGCGCCATCGATGCGCTGGAGCGTGCGGCCGACCTGGCGACCATCGCCAGCTGCGCCGATGCGCTGGGCGCGATGTCGGCCGTGCTGCACAAGACCGGCGCCTACCTGGCGACCCGCAAGCAGTTCGGCGCGCCGTTGGCAAGCTTCCAGGTGCTGCAGCACCGCATGGTCGACATGTTCTCGGCGCTCGAGGCGTCGCGCTCGATGGTGGTGATGGCGGCGCTGCATGCCGATGCGGCGCCCGCCGAGCGTGCGCGCGCGGCCTCGGCGGCCAAGGTGGCGGTGGGCGAGCGAGCGCGCTTCGTCGCCCAGCAGGGCGTTCAGCTGCACGGCGGTGTGGGTGTGACCGAGGAGCTGGACATCGGCCATTACTTCCGCCGCCTGACCCTGTTCGAGAAGGCCGATGGCGGCATCGACCACCACCTGCAGCGCTTCGCGCAGCTGCGCCGCGAAGCGTCCGCGCCGTCGCCATGACGGTGCTGGCTTCCAACGTGTCGGCAGCGGACGAGGGCTTCGCGCGCAACCGCGACGCCTACCTCGCGCGCATCGCCGATCTCCACGCCCGCCGGGCGCGTGCCCTGGTCGGCGGGCCGGAGAAGGCGCGCCGCCTGCACCAGCAGCGCGGCCAGCTGCTGCCGCGCGAGCGCCTCGCGGCGGTGCTGGACCCGGGCTCACCTTTCCTGGAATTCGGCCAGCTCGCCGGCGAAGGCCTCTACGACGGTGTCCCCCCTGGCGGCAGCATCATCACAGGCGTGGGCCTGGTCAGCGGCCGCCCGTGCATGCTGATGATCCACGACGCCACCGTGAAGGGCGCCACCTACTACGGCATCACGGCCAAGAAGCACGTGCGGGCGCAGATGTTCGCCTGGCAGCACCGGCTGCCGTGCATCACGATGGTCCAGTCCGGCGGCGCCAACCTGCCCGAGCAGGCGCACATCTTTCCGGACGACGGCCAGTTCGGCTCGATCTTCTACAACCAGATCCGCATGTCGGCCGAGGGCATCACGCAGATCGCCACCGTGCACGGACCATCCACCGCGGGCGGCGCCTACCTGCCAGCGCTGTGCGACATCGCCGTCATCGTGCGCAAGCAAGGCGCGATGTTCCTCGGCGGCCCGGAGCTCGTGTACGCGGCGACCAAGGAAGAGGTCGACGCCGAGACGCTCGGCGGCGGCGAGATGCACAGCCGCGTCAGCGGCGTCACCGACCACCTGGCCGAGAACGACGGCCACGCGATCGCCATCGTGCGCGACCTCGTCGCCCATCTGGGCACGCCGCCCAAGCAGCGCTGGGACGTGGCCGCTGCCCGCGCGCCGCTGCACGACCCGCGCGAGATCTACGGCATCGTCAGCGCCGACACGCGCCACCCCACCGACAACCGCGAGGTCATCGCGCGGCTGGTGGACGGCAGCGAGCTGCAGGAGTTCAAGCCGCTGTACGGCGACACGCTGATCTGCGGCTTCGCGCGCATCAAGGGCTTCCAGGTCGGCATCCTGGCCAACAACGGCGTCATCTTCTCGGAGGCGGCGGTCAAGGGCGCGCACTTCATCGAGCTGGCCTGCCAGCGCGATGTTCCGCTGCTGTTCGTGGCCGACGTGTCCGGCTTCATGGTCGGGCAGGCGGTCGAGCGCGAGGGCATCGCCAAGCACGGCGCCAAGTTCATCACCGCGATGGCCTCGGCCAACGTGCCGCGCTACACGCTCATCACCGGCGGCTCGTACGCCGCGGCGTACCTGGCGATGTGCGGGCGACCGTTCAAGCCGCACGCCATGCTGATGTGGCCCAGCGGCCGTGCCGCGCTGATGGGCCCGGAGCAGGCCGCCACCACGCTGACGATGGTGCGCGACCGCATCCACGAACGCGAGGGCACGCACTGGACCGACGCCGAGCGCGAGCGCTTCAAGCAGCCGATCCGCGCGCAGTTCGAGGCCTTCGCGAGCCCCTACAACTTCGCCTCCAACCTGTGGTGCGACATGGTGATCGACCCGCTGGAGACACGCGACACGCTGGCCCTGCTGTTCGAGCTGGCCGGCCGCCAGCCGCCGCGCGAGACGCGCTTCGGCGTCTTCCGCATGTGATGCGTTCTTCGGGACCCCTGGCATGAACTTCGACTACACCGAGACCCAGGCGCAGATCCGCGCCGCCGTGAAGGACTTGTGCGCGCGCTTCGGCCCCGAGTACTGGCGGAAGCTGGCGCAGGAGGGCAAGTACCCCGAGGCCTTCGTCGACGCGATGGCCGAGGCCGGCTGGCTGGCCGCGCTGATCCCCGAGGAGTACGGCGGCGCCGGGCTGCCGCTGCTCGATGCGTGCCTGATCCTGCAGGAGGTCAACCAGAACGGCGGCAGCGCGGTGCACTGCCACGCCCAGATGTACACCATGGCGTCGATCATGCGCCACGGCAGCGAGGCGCAGAAGCGCCGCACGCTGCCGCGCATCGCCGACGGCAGCCTGCGCCTGCAGGCCTTCGGCGTGACCGAGCCCGACGCCGGCTCCAACACCCTGGCGATCAAGACCTTCGCCCGCCGCGTGCCGGGCGGCTACGTCGTCAACGGCCAGAAGATCTGGACCTCGCGCTACAGCCACTCGCACATGTACCTGCTGATCGCGCGCACCACGCCGCTCGACGAGGTGAAGAAGAAGACCGACGGCCTGAGCCTGTTCCTGATCGACATCGCCAAGGCCGGCAAGGCGCTCCAGGCGCGGCCGATCCGCACGATGATCAACCACCACACCTTCCAGGTGTTCATCGACAACCTCGAACTGAGCGACGACGACCGCATCGGCGAGGAAGGCAAGGGCTTCCACTACCTGCTCGATTCGCTGCACTCCGAGCGCCTGCTGGTGTCCAGCGAGGCCATCGGCGACGGCCACTGGTTCATCGGCAAGGCCTCGGCCTACGGGCGCGAGCGCATCGTCTTCGACCGCCCGATCGGCTCCAACCAGGGCGTGCAGTTCCCGATCGCGCGCGCGCACATGAACGTCGAGGCGGCGGAGCTCATGCGCAACAAGGCGGCCACGCTGTTCGACGCCAACCTGCCGTGCGGGCGCGAGGCGACGATGGTCAAGTACCTCGCCAGTGAAGCCGCGTGGGAGGCTGCCGAGGCTGCGATGACCACCTTCGGCGGCTACGGCGTGGCCTGCGACTTCGACATCGAACGCAAGTGGAAGGAGAGCCGGCTCTTCCGCACCGCGCCGATCTCCAACAACCTGGTGCTCGCGCAGGTGGCCGAGCACCTGCTCGGCATGCCGCGCTCGTACTGAGCGAGTCCGACATGGGTACCTACGAAACACTGCGCATCGAGCCAGCCGCCGGCACGACGGCCGAGGAAGGCATCACGGGCCTGGTGCTGAACCGGCCCGAGGTGATGAACGCGATGAACACGCAGATGTTCATCGACCTGCGCACCGCGCTGCACGAGCTGGCCTTCGACGACGCGCTGCGCGTGCTCGTCGTCACCGGCGCCGGAGACCGCGCCTTCAGCACCGGCGGCGACCTGAAGCAGCGCGACGGCATGACCGACCACCAGTGGCGCCGCCAGCACCAGCTCGCCGAGGAGGTGATGCTGGTCGTCAAGGACTTCCCTTGCCCGGTGATCGCCGCCGTGGAAGGCCACGCGCACGGCGGCGGCTGCGAGCTGGCGCTGATGTGCGACTGGATCGTTGCCGGGCGCACGGCGGTGTTCTCGCTGCCCGAGGTGCGGCGCGGCATCATGCCCGGCGGCGGCGGCATCCAGAACCTGGTGCGCGCGGCCGGCGCGCGCCGCGCCAAGCAGCTGCTGCTGTGCGCGCGCCGCTTCTCCGCCGAGCAGGCCGCGCAGTGGAACATCGTCACGACGCTGGTCGATGCCGGCCAGGCCCTCGCCACCGCGGTGGCCGAGGCGCGCGAGGTCGCGTTGGCGGCGCCGATGGCGGTGCACTACGCCAAGGTGGCCGCCTCGCGCGGCGGCGAGGTCGATTTCCACAGCGGCTACGCGCTGGACATTGCGGCGTACAACGTGCTGGTCTCGTCCGAAGACCGGCGCGAAGGCGTGCGCGCCTTCAACGAGAAGCGCGCGCCGCGCTGGAGCGGACGTTGATGTTCAGGAAGGTCCTGATCGCCAACCGGGGCGAGATCGCCTGCCGCATCGCGCGCACCTGCCGGCGGCTGGGCATCGCGCCCATCGGCGTGCACTCCAGCGCCGACCGCGCGGCCCTGCATCCGACCGAGATGGACTTCTCGGTTGCCATCGGCGGCGCGAGCGCGACCGACAGCTACCTGCGTATCGACGCGGCGATCGACGCCGCAAAGCGCAGCGGCGCCGAGGCCATCCACCCAGGTTATGGCTTCCTCGCCGAGAACGCGGCCTTCGCCCGCGCGGTCGAGGCGGCCGGGCTGGTGTTCATCGGCCCGACGCCCGAGACGATCGACAGGCTCGGCAACAAGGCGCAGGCCAAGGCCGAGGCCCGTGCCGCCGACGTGCCTGTGCTCGACGGCGGCGAGCGGGCGAGCGCCGACGCGGCCACGATCGCCGGCTGGGTGCGTGCGCTCGCGTGGCCCGTGCTGCTCAAGCCTGCCGCCGGCGGCGGCGGCAAGGGCATGCACGTCGTGCGCGAGGCCGCGGCGCTCGAGGCCGCGATCGGCACCGCGATGCGCGAAGCGCGCAGCGCCTTCGGCGACCCGGCGCTGATCGTCGAACCGTACGTCGAACGCGGCCGCCACATCGAGGTGCAGATCGCCGGCGACGGCCGCGGCGCGGTGATCCACCTGTTCGAGCGCGAATGCACGCTGCAGCGGCGCCACCAGAAGCTGATCGAGGAAGCGCCGGCCGCCCCGCTGCCGCCGGGGCTGCGCGAGCGGCTGCTCGGCGACGCCGTGCGCCTGGCGCGCCGGCTCGACTACCGCGGCGTCGGCACGGTGGAGTTCCTCGTCTCCGGCGAGCGGCACTGGTTCCTCGAAGTGAACCCGCGCCTGCAGGTCGAACACCCGGTCACCGAGGAGATCACCGGCATTGACATCGTCGAGCTGATGCTGCGCGTGGCCGCGGGCGAAGCGCTGCTGCTGCGCCAGGACGAGGTCATGCAGCGTGGCCATGCGGTCGAGGCGCGGCTGTGTGCGGAGGACCCGGCGCTCGACTTCCTGCCGGCCACCGGCGCGATCGCCGCGCTCGAGTTTCCGACGGCGGGCGTGCGCATCGAGACCGGTGTGCGCGCCGGCTCGGTGGTCACGCCGCACTACGACTCGCTGCTCGCCAAGCTCGTCGTGCACGCGGCCGACCGCGCGGCGGCGCTTGACCGCCTCGCCTCAGCGCTCGCGCGCACGCAGGTGCTCGGCGTCACCACCAACCAGGGCTTCCTGCAGCAATTGCTCGAGCTGCCCGCCACGCGCGACGCGAGCTTCCACACGCGCAGCGTCGACGAAGTACTGGCCGCGCAGCGCGGCGCCGCCGCGCAGGCACCCGCCGAGATCGCCGCCGCCAGCGCGGCCTGGTGGCTGCGCGACGAGCGCCACCGCCGCGGCGGCTTCGGCGCCTGGTCGGCCGCCGACGTGACGGGTTGGCAGATGCATGCTGGCAACGACCCGCTGACCGCGGTGCCGGCCGTGCTGCTGCGCGACGGCGCCCGGCTGCGCCCGGTGCGCTTCGGCACGGCCGACGCGGGCGGCGTGCTCACGGTCCAGGTCGACGACGAACGCATGCGGCTGGCGCTGCGCCCGCTCGGGCCCGACGGGCCTGACGGCCCCGGCGTGCGCTGCCAGCTGACGTTCGGCGATGCGGTAGAGACCGTCTCGTTCGCGCGCGAGGCCGACACGCTGTTCGTGCACGCGCGCGGCCAGGCCCACAGCTTCGAGGCGGTGGCCTACCTGGCGCAGGCCGGCGCCGCGCGCGGCAGCTCGGGCGAGCTGCGCACGCCGATGATGGGCACCATCCTCGCCACCCACGCCGAAGTCGGCCAGCGGCTGCGCGCCGGCGACGTGGTGGTGACGATGGAGTCGATGAAGATGGAGATGAAGATCTGCACCGAGCGCGACGGCGTGCTCGAAAGCCTGAGCGCCACGGCCGGCCAGACCATCGAGCGCGGCCGCGTCGTGGCCGTCGTCGCCGATGTGCCGGACACGGCGTCGGCGACCTGACCCTTTCCCCCACGGAGACCCGACCTTGGACTACAAGAACATCCGCCTCACCCGCGACAGCGAGTATGTCGCCCGCCTCACACTCGCCCGCCCGGAGATCCAGAACGCGCTCAGTCTGGACGTCGTGCATGAACTGCGGCACGCGATCGCCACCATCCGCGACGACGCCAGGCTGCGCGCCGTGGTGCTGACCGGCGAAGGCAAGTCCTTCTGCGCCGGCGGCGACCTGAACTGGATGCAGACCGTGCTGAAGCAGAGCCGCGCGCAGCGCATCGCCGATTCGCGCCCGCTCGCCGACCTCTTCTACGAACTGGACCAACTGCCCAAGGTCGTCATCGGCCGCATCAACGGGCCGGCCACCGGCGGCGGCTTCGGCATGACCTGCATCTGCGACGTGGCCGTCGCCGCCAGCACGGCGCGCTTCTCGCTCACCGAAGCCCGGCTTGGCCTGGTGCCGGCGAACATCGGGCCCTATGTCGCGCGCAAGATCGGCCTCGCGCGCTCGCGCCGCTACGGGCTGACGACGCAGTTCATTGACGCCGCGCAGGCCGAGCGCATCGGCCTCGTGGACCGCGTCGTCGCGCCCGACGAACTGGACCGCGCGGTGGACGAGGAACTCGACCTGGTGCTGTCGCTGCCGGCCAGCTCGATCGCGGCGACCAAGAAGCTGTTCAACGACGTGCACGGCCGACCGCCGCGCGAGTGCATGGACTACACCGCCAACGCGCTTGCCGACGTGTGGGAGACGCCCGAGGCGGCAGAGGGGATCGCCGCGTTCCTCGGCAAGCGGCCGGCGAACTGGAGGGTCAGCCGGTGAGCGCCGCGATGAACGACGCCGACACCGTGCTCTACGAGGTGCGCGATGGCATCGCCACCGTGAAGATCAACCGCCCCGAGATCCGCAACGCGCTCTCGCCGGCCGCCGCCAACCGCTTGTACGAATGCTGGGACCGGGTCGATGCCGATCCGGACGTGCGCGTGGCCATCCTCACTTCGGCCGACTGCGGCACCTTCTGCGCCGGGCTCGACCTGCGTGAGGCGGCGCGCGTGAAGAAGGAGGAGGGCGTCGACATCCTCACCAAGATGAAGGACCCGTTCCACGCCCGCCAGCGCCGCGTGGCCAAACCGATCATCGCGGCAATGACCGGACACCTGATTGCCGGCGGCATGATGCTGTCGCTCAACGCCGATCTGCGCGTCGGGCTGAAGGGCACGCAGGTCGGCATCACCGAGACGCGCATCGCCGGGCGCGGCAGCCCGTGGGCGATTCCGCTGCTGTGGATGCTGCCGCAGCCGCTGCTGATGGAGATGGTGCTGACCGGCGAGTTGCAGCCCATCGAGATCTTCCACGAGCTGCGCTTCATCAACTACCTCGAGGACACGCCCGATGCGGTGCGCGCACGCGCGCAGGCGCTGGCCGAGCGCATCCGCGACAACGCACCGCTGTCGGTGATGGCCGGCAAGGAATCCATCCTCACCGCGATGAGCGCGGGATGCGACGCCGGCATCGCGCTGGCGCACAACATCTACCGCGCCGCCTACGCGAGCGAGGATGCGCAGGAAGGCCCGCGCGCCTTCGCCGAGAAGCGCAAGCCAGTGTGGAAGGGCCGCTGACAAGCCGGCCGACGCAACGAAAGAGCCGGCCCATGTGCAGCATCGACCCCCTCATCCTCAACAATCGCGCGTGGTCCGCCCGCTGCCGCGCCGAGGACCCCCAGTTCTTCACCCGGCTCGCGGGGCAGCAGTCGCCTCGCTATCTGTGGATCGGCTGTTCCGACAGCCGCGTGCCGGCCAACGAGATCGTCGGACTGCGCCCGGGCGAGATCTTTGTACACCGCAACGTCGGCAACCTCGTGGTGCATTCAGACCTGAACTGTCTGACGGTGCTGCAGTACGCCGTGGAGGTGCTGACGGTCGAGCACGTGTTGGTCGTGGGCCACTACGGCTGCGGCGGAGTGCAGGCGGTTCTCGACCAACGCCGCACCGGCCTGGCGGACAATTGGCTGCGCCACATCGAGGACGTCGCGCGCAAGCACGACGCCAGGCTCGAGGTCGCACGGTCTCCCGCCGAGCGTGCGGTGCGCTTGTGCGAACTCAACGTGATCGAGCAGGTGAGCAACGTGTGCCGCACCACGGTGCTGCGGCGCGCGTGGGAACGGGGCCAGCGGGTCCAGGTACACGGCTTCGTCTACGGGCTCGTGGATGGCCTGCTGCACCGGGTCAATGAGGGAGTGGGCGGCGTCGAATCGAGTGATGCCGGCTACGCCGATGCGCTTGCCGCACTGGGCGTGCCATGAAGCGCCACGACGGCGATGACGCTGAGCAACTTCCGTCCGGCCAGCGATGGGTAGCGCATGGCGGTTCGCCTCCGGCTGTGACGCGGGGCAGGTTGTGGCAGCCGCCCGGCGTGGTGCGGGCGAACTGCGGGTTTTCATCTGCCCATGGCAACCGCCGGGCGACCAAGGCCGGCGCGAGAAGTGACCGGTATCTTTTGTCATTTTCTGGCGATTGACCAGGACAGTCACCCTTGAGAATTCGGCCCAGTCGTCCGAAAACGTCTGGGAGCGCTTGAGAACTCCAGCGAGGAGTCGGTCGATCGCGTCTGCACAACCCCAAACACATAAGGACCCACCATGCACCCATCGAAGAAGTCGCTGTCGGTTCTGGCCGCCGCACTGCTGTGCGGCGCCGCCAGCGCCGAAACCAGGTTCGGTGACCACGTCACGCTGACGGGCTTCGGCACCATTGGCGCCGCGGTGACCGACACCGACGAAGCTCAGTTCCGAACCGCGTTGCAGCAGGCCAAGGGCGCCGACAAGGAGGCGGACGTCGGCGTCGACAGCCGCCTGGGGCTTCAAGCCAACGCCAAGTTCAACGACATCTTCAGCGTCACCGGTCAGCTGCTGGTCAGCCGGCGCATTGCCAAGTCGGCCAGCTTGGAATGGCTGTACGGCGAAGCCAAGCTGCCGGCCGGTTTCACGGCCAAGCTTGGCCGCATGGTGTTGCCCACGTTCATGATCTCCGATTCGCGTAGCGTGGGCTATGCGGCACACTGGTTACGCGCGCCGCAGGAGGTCTACTTGGTGTACCCGGCCAGCAGCTTCGACGGCGGCCAGATCAGCTACCAACAAGCACTGGGCCCGGTCAACCTCACGGCGCAGTTGTCGGCGGGCAAGGCGAAGTCGACGATCTCGGTCTTCGGCGCCCAGGGCCAGGTTGAACTCAGCGGCATCCGCAGCGTGAACCTGCAGTTCGAGACTGGCCCCTGGCTGGCGCGGCTGGGCTACACGACGGCCGACGCCGAAACCCGCGGGCTGCCGCTGCCGCCACTGACGGACAAGTTCACCGGTGCCGGCCTGCAGTACGACGACGGGCGTGCGATCGTTCTGTCGGAGTTCGTCACGCGCCGCCAGGACAGCGCGCTGGGCGGCCTGCTCGACAGCGACAGCTGGTACCTCAGCGCCGGCTGGCGCTTCGGCAAGTTGACGCCCTACATCACGTACAGCCGTCTCAAGCCCAAGGGGATTGCCTACGGCACCACGGCGTCGGACAAGTCAACCGCGCTGGGGGTTCGCTGGGACGCCATGAGCAACGTGGCCGTCAAGGCGCAGGTTCAGCAGAGCGAGAGCAGCGCGCTCAGCTTCGTCAACGCAAGCCCTAAGTTTGTGGCCGGGCGCCCGAGCGTGCAGGTCGTGAGCCTGGCCGTCGATTTCGTTTTCTGACAGGAGCTGGACATGATTCGTCGAACGATTGGTACCGTGTTGCTGGCGTGTTTCGCAGCCGCCGTGCAAGCCGGCGTGACCGTGGTCGGCCACCCCAGCGCCGCGCCGTTGACCAAGGCCCAGGTCGAGGAGATCTTCCTCGGCAAGTCCCAGGGGGCGACGCCGGTCGATCTGCCGGAGGACTCGCCCGTGCGCGCGGAGTTCTACACCAAGGCCACCGGTCGCGATGCGTCGCAAGTCAAGGCCACCTGGAGCCGCCTTGCGTTCTCGGGCAAGGGCCAGCCGCCCAAGGTGCTGGGCGACGCTGCGGCGGTCAAAAAGGCTGTGGCTGCCGACCCCAAGGCAGTGGGCTACATCGACAAGTCCGCGGTGGACGGCAGCGTGAAGGTGCTGCTGACGCTGGACTGAGTTCGGGTGCCTCTGCGCATACCAGTTTCAATCACCCCATCGGCGCGCGAAGATCATGAACCTGCGTTGGAAGATTCTCATCCTGCCGCTCACCGCGGCGATCGTGTTCGTTGCCGGCAGTACCGTGAGCGTGGGAGTGGGAATGTCCACCTCCGCATCGCTGCGCGATCTGCAACAACAAGCCTACCCGTTCAAGGAGGCCGCCGACCGCTTCGCGGTGGGCGTCGAGGCGTTCCGCGCCGCAGTGCAGGCCGCTGCGGCGGAGGGCGACGAAGCCAAGATCGATGACGCGAAGGCAACTGCCAAATCCCTGCGCGAGGATATCGAGCGCATGGCGGCGATGCCGGACGCGGCCGCAGCCGCTAACAGCCTGAAGGATGCGCTCGGCGCCTACGAACCCGCGGCGCTGCAGGCCGCGCTGGCGATGGCCGGTAAGGGTGAGGCGGGCGACGCGGTGAAGCGCATGACCGAAGGCAAGGCTGCGTTGGACAAGAGGGTCGCTGACGTCAAGGCGCAGGCGAGCCAGGCCGTCGCGGCGCGCGGGGAGGAGACGGCGCAAGGAGTGCGCCGCAACCTGCAGGTGCTGTTCGCGATGGGGGGGCTCACGCTCGTCGCTCTGGGCGTGGCCTCGGTGCTGGTGATCCGCTCGGTGTGGACAGATCTGGGCGAGGAGCCCAGCACCTTGCGTGGCCTGACCGAGCGTATCGCCGACGGCGAACTGGTGGCCTGTGACGGCGCCAATGCCCGTGAGGGCTCGTTGTACGCGGCGCTGGCACGCATGGCCGGCCGCCTGCAGGGGATCGTGACCGAGGTGCGCAGCAATGCCGAGAGCGTTGCCACTGCCAGCGCGCAGATCGCGCAGGGCAACAGCGATCTGTCCATCCGCACCGAGCAGCAAGCCGGTTCGCTGCAGGAAACCGCCTCGACGATGGAGCAGCTGGGTTCCACGGTGCGCAACAACGCCGACAACGCTCGACAGGCCAACCAGCTGGCGCAGTCGGCCAGCGGCGTGGCCCAGCAAGGCGGCGGCGTTGTGGCCGAGGTGGTGCAGACGATGCGCGGCATCAACGAGTCGTCGCGCCGCATTGCCGAGATCATCGGCACCATCGACGGCATCGCGTTCCAGACCAATATTTTGGCGTTGAATGCAGCGGTCGAGGCCGCTCGCGCCGGCGAGAACGGCCGCGGATTCGCGGTCGTGGCCGGCGAGGTGCGCAGCCTGGCGCAACGCAGCGCCGATGCCGCCCGCGAGATCAAGAGCCTGATCGGCGCCTCGGTCGAGCGCGTCGAGCAGGGTACGGCGCTGGTGGACCAGGCGGGTGCCACGATGCAGGAGGTGGTGAGCTCGATCCGCCGCGTGGCCGACATCGTGGGCGAGATCAGCATGGCCAGCGGCGAGCAGGCCGATGGCGTGGCCCAGGTCGGGTCCGCCGTGGCTGACATGGACCGCTCGACGCAGCAGAACGCCGCGCTGGTCGAAGAGAGCGCGGCGGCAGCCGAGAGCCTGAAGAAGCAGGCGCTGCAGTTGCTGAACGCGGTGGCTGTGTTCAAGCTGGCTCGAATCGAGGTGGCATGAAGCCTGCACCGGCCGCGGTTCGTGGGTGGCCGGACGGCGACCTGAGCGCCAATGAGGCTGCGTCCGTCACTTGGCACCTTCAACATCATGCGGCCCGTGGAAGATCGTTCGTCATGAAGCCATGGCCGAGCGTTGTTGCGTGCTCATGTTTGCTGTTGGCGGCCTCCGTCAACGCACAGGACCCATCGGAAGGATCTTCGCTGCGACTCAGCGGCTTCGGCACGCTGGGTCTGACGAAGGCCGATGCACCGCCAGGGTGGGGATTCCTGCGCGAGTTCACGCAACCAGCCCATGACGGCGGCCTGCGCGCCGACATCGACTCGCGTGTGGGTCTGCAGGCCAACCTGGCGCTCAGCGAACGCGTGGAAGCGGTCGCGCAAGTGGTTGTCAAGGACCGGGTGCGTGGGGCGAAAGCGGTGGACAGTGTCGAGTGGGCCTTCGTTGCCTGGCGGCCCGACGCACAGACGACGCTGCGCGTGGGGCGCCTGAGCCCAAACGTGTACTTCGGTGCCGACCTGCGCAACGTGGGCTCTGCCTATGTGCCGCTGCGACCGCCAATGGAGTTCTATGGCGTGTTGCCGCTGCATTGGGCGGATGGCGCCGACCTTGAGCGCACATGGGCCAGCGGTGACACTCGCTGGGAGGCCCGGCTGACCGGCGGAATCTACAGCAGGCTTTCGGTCGAGCGGGTCTCCGGCCTTGATCCGCAGACCTACATGTTCAAATCGGTCGCCGCTGCGTCGCTGACCCGTTTGCAGGGGGGCCTGGCACTGAAGGCGACGCTGGCACGCGTGACGATCGAGCCCGGCTTCAGTGCCGCTCGAGCGCAGTCGGCTCAGGCGCTGCGCGACGTCGCCGCGCTGCCGGTGCCCTCGGTTGCCGCCGAGGCTGCTGCGCTGGCCGGCAGCCTCGTTTTGACGCGCGGTGTCTTGACCTTCGCCGCCCTGGGCGCAGACTACCAAGTTGGTTCTTGGCGCTTGGTCGCCGAGGGCGCGCGCCTTGGGGGTGACTTCGGCTTCATGAATGGCTCGTACGGCTACGCGCTGGCAAGCCGGCAGTTTGGTGCGTTGACGCCCTATGCGATGGCGGGCCGTGCTCGTACCCGGGGTCAACCCATGGCGCCGCCCGGGTGGCAGGGCGCTCTGACGCCGCTGATCGGGCCGGCCGCCGCGGCGCAGGCGCAGACGCTGGGCGCTGCGGTCGTCGAACGTTTCGTCAATGGCTCGCGTTTCGACCAGTCGTCCTTGGCGCTAGGCCTGCGTTGGGACTTCCAGCCACAAGTGGCGCTCAAGATGCAGTGGGAGCGGGTGCGCGTGCACCCCAACGGCAGCGGCCTGTGGGCCAATGCCACCACGCAGGGTGCGGTCAACCACGTCAGCAGTGTCGCCCTGGACTTCGTCTTCTGATCGCCTGGCCATGAGTCCCGTGTCGTTCATGTCCCGGCGCGTCGCAGCGGCGATCCTCGCACTGGCCGTCGTGCCTTCGGCGCACGCCGATCTGTATGTCATTGCCCATGCGTCCCACCCGCAGGCGTCGCTGACGCAGAAGGAGGTGTTGGATCTCTTCATGGGCCGCCAGCGCGCGTTTCCCGACGGCAGCTTCGCTTTCGTCTTCGATCTTCCTCGGGACAACCCGGTGCGCGAGAGGTTCTACCAGCAGGTTGCCGGCATGAGCCTGGCACAGGTGAACAGCTACTGGGCGCGGCTGATGTTCTCGGGCCAGGCGATGCCGCCGCAGCCGCTGCCCGATGAACGGACCGTGGTCGAGGTGGTCAAGCGCAATCCGAACGCGTTGGGGTACCTCGGCAGCCCAACGGCCGACAAGGGCGTGCGCGTGCTGCTGGTCGTGCGCGAACTCGCACCAGATTGAGCGCGGTTCGCGATGCCTTGGCACAGCCTTCAGACCCTGAGGTGGCGGTTCACGCTGGTCGTGGTCGCCAGCGCGTTGGCGTTTGCAGCCGTGGTCGGCACGCTCGCCTATCGGCTCGCCTACGGTGAGGCCGTCGCGAAAAGCCGTGAAGCGCTCAAGGGCCTGGCCGATGCGGTCGAGAGGACCGCGGCGATCGGCGCCTTCGCGCAGGACCGCGTGCTGCTGAACGAGGTGATCGCTGGCTTGGCACGGCATCCGCTGGTGGGCTCGGTCGCCGTGCTCGGGCTGGACGGTCGGCCGCTGGCTCAGTGGCAGGGCGATTCCCCGCAGCGTTCCGACACCATGGTCCTCGAGCGGCGACTGTCTTCACCATTCAACGCCGCTGAGGGCGTCGGCACGCTGAGGGTGATCGCTAGCGATGCGGTGCTGAGGGCGGACGCGCGCGACGAGGCCGTCACGCGGGCGTCGTTGATGATGCTGCAGACGGGCGTGCTCGCAACGCTGCTTTACTTCGCGGCGACGCAAATGGTGTCGAAACCGATCGTGCAGATGGCCCGCGAGCTCGAACGGATCAGGCCCGGCACTGCCGAGCGTCTGCCGACGCCGCGCCTTCATCGACGCGACGAGATCGGCAAACTGATCCGCGGCGCGAACAGCTTGCTGGAGGAGACCGAAGCAGCGATTCGGCGAGAGCGCGAACTGCGCGCGGCGGTCGAGGCGATGGAGGCGCAGTACCGCCAGATGTTCGATGCCTCCAGCGCCGGCATCTTCGTGCTCGACGCGGACGGAGGGCTCATCAACGCCAACACGACCGTGCTCAAGATCATGGGCAGCGCATTGACGGAGGTCCGGCAGTTGCGTGGGCACGACTTCGTGAACCGCGCTTTCGGCCGTCCGGAGCGCGTGAGGCAAATGATCGACGAGGCACGCGAGCGCGGCGAGACGGCCTCCGGCGACCTCGAACTTCTCTCCCCAGACGGCAAGTCCCGCTGGGTGCATTGCTTGATCTCGGTGCAGACCGGAAGTGAAGGTGCGTCAGCGCAGGAGGAGTTTATCGAGGGTGTGATCTACGACGTGACGGAACGCCGGATCGGCGAACTGGCCGTGCGTCAGCGCGCCGAGCACGACCCTCTGACCGGCCTCAAGAACCGTGCCGCCTGTGAAGCATCGTTCGACCGTTTGCTGGCCGAGGCTTCAGCCGAGGGCGGCAAGTTGGCGGTGTTGTACATCGACCTCGACGGGTTCAAGCAGGTCAACGATGCGCTCGGTCACGATGCGGGGGATCAGGTGTTGCGGCAATGTGCGCGGCGTCTGCAGGCGGCGGCGCGGCGCATCACCGATCCTGTGGCCAGGCTCGGCGGCGACGAGTTCGTCATCGTGATGCCCGGCGCGGGCAGCGACGATGCAGCGACGGCAATCGTCGCCGCCGAAGTCGTGCGCCTGCTCGCTGAGCCGTACGTGCTGGATGACGGGCGCATCGCCCGGATTGGATCGAGCATCGGCATTGCCAGCTTTCCGCTGCACGGCGATACGCGGCGCGCACTCGCTCTGGCAGCCGACCAGGCGCTCTACTGCGTCAAGCGCCACGGCAAGAATGCCTTTGCCGTGGCATGGCGCAGCGAGGGTGCGGCGGCAACATGAAGCGGCGGCCGGCGGGCTGCCGAACGCTTCCTGGACCGACAGGGCCGGGGCCGAAGCGTCAGCTCGCGAGCCGCGCCTGCAGTTCTGCCACCGCATCGGGATTGACCAGCGACGACAAATCCCCCGGGCTGTCTCCACGGTACACCGCGCGCACCACGCGCCGCATGACCTTCATATTGCGCGTCTTGGGCAAATCGCCCACCAGTAGAACCTGCCGCGGGCGGTACGAGGTGCCCATGCCCTTGACCACCGCTTCGGACAGTTCACGTTCCAGCGCCACGTTGGCAGTGACGCCCGGCATCGGCACACACACGCAGACAATGGCCGAGCCCTTGACCTCGTCGGGCACGCCGATCACCGCCGCTTCCGACACCTTGCCCGTGCCTGTGAGCAGCGTCTCGATCTCCGACGGTCCGGTGCGTTTGCCCGAGACCTTGATCGTGTCATCGCTGCGGCCGAGGATGTAGATCAACCCGTCTTCGTCGCGCATCGCGAAGTCGCCGTGCACCCACAGGCCGGGCAGGGTGCGCCAGTAGCTGTCCAGATAGCGTTCGTCGTCGCGCCACAGGCTCTTGGTGAAGCCGATGTTCGGGTTGCGCAGCACCAGCTCGCCGACCTGGCCGGGGCGCACCGGCTGACCGGCGTCGTCGACGATGTCGGCCCCCACGCCGAGCCCGCCCATGCCGAACGAGCCCGGCCGCAGCGGGTGGTGCACGGTGCCGGTGAAGTTGCAGCCGCCGACCTCCGTGCCGCCGACGATGTTGAGGAAGGGCAAGCGGCGCTTGCAGACATGGTCGAAGAACCAGCGCCAAGGCGCCTCCGTCCAGGCCTCTCCGCCCGATACGGTGATCCTCAGCGACGACAGGTCGAACTGCTCGACCTCGGTGTCCCCGTAGCGCATCAGTCCACGAATCAGCGTCGGTGCCACGCCCAGGTACGTAACCTTGTGGTCCTGCAGCAGCCGCCAGAAGCGGCCCGTGTCGGGGAAGTCGGGCGTGCCCTCGGTCACCAGCAGGCTGCCGCCGAAGTAGCTGGGAATGCAGGCGCACATCGCGCCGACCATCCAGCCCATGTCGCTCATGAAGAAAAAGCGGTCGGTGGCGCGGAAGTCGGCGCAGATGTGCATGTCGCGCGTGACCATCGAGGCCAGGAAACTGACGTGCGTCCACACGCAGCCCTTGGGCTTACCGGTGGTGCCCGAGGTGTAGAGCAGCACGGCGGCAGCGTCGGCGGCCATCTCGGCGGTCGGTTTCTCGGCCGGCTGGTGTGCGACCGTGGACGCCCAGTCGAGGTCGCGGCCGGGGCGCATCGGGCAGTCGATGGCCGCGCCGAGGTGGCGCAAGACGAGCACATGCTGCACGCTGGGCACCGAGTCGAGGGCATGGTCGAGCACCGACTTCATCGCACCCGGCACCCCGCGGCGCCAGGTGCCGTCGGCGGTGAGCACCACCTTGGCCTCGCCGTCGTTCAGCCGCGCCACCAGCGGTTGCGGGCCGAAGCCCGAGAACAGCGGCATCACCACCGCGCCGATCTTCAGCACGGCGAAGAAGGCGACGAACGTTTCGGGCAGGTTGGGCATGTACAGGCCGACGCGGTCGCCCCGCTGCACGCCCAGCACCTCCAGCGCTCCCGCGAGGCGGCAGACCTCGGCATCGAATTCGGCGTAAGTCAAGCTGCGCCGCGCGTTGCGGTCCTCGCCCTCCCAGACCAGGAAGGGGCGTTGCCACGTCGGCGTGCCGCGATGGCGGTCGATGCAGTTGAGAACGATGTTGGTCGTGCCGCCGACGCACCAGCGCGCCCATTCGATGCCGTTAGAGGTGTCGAGCATCTGCTCATAGGGCTTGTAGAAGCGGAAGTCGCAGAACTCGAACACCCGCTGCATCAACCAGGCCGGGTCGGCGTCGGCCCGGCGCTCGAGCGACGCCAGCTCGTGCTCGCCGCAATGGCGCATGAAGGCGCCCAGATTGGAGGCTGCGACGGTATCGCCCGACGGTGTCCAGTCAAACGGTTGTTTGGTAGAATTCATGGGCTGAGATTAGCCCAAGGGTCTCGCGCCGTCCAGTGCGGCGCCCGCATTTCAGAAAGCCACGCCGATGCACGTCGATGAAGCCATCCGCAGCCGCAAATCGGTCCGCCGTTTCCTGCCCGACCCGGTGCCGGCTTCGGTGGTGAGCCACATCCTGGACGTCGCGGCCCGGGCGCCGAGCGGCAACAACGTGCAGCCGTGGCGCGTGTACGCGCTGGCCGGCGAGGTCCGCGAGAGCCTGTGCCGCGACATCGTTCAGGCGGCCCGGGACGACCCCGACCGTTACCAGCCCGAGTACGCGTACTACCCGACACAATGGGTCGAGCCCTACCTCGAGCGCCGCCGCCGCTGCGGTTTCGGCCTGTATGCCACGCTGGGCATCGCCCGCGACGACAAACCCGCACGCGAGGCGCAGATGCTGCGCAACTACACCTTCTTCGACGCACCGGTCGGGCTGCTGGTGACGCTGGACAGGCGCCTGAACACCGGCAGCTTCATGGACGTGGGCATGTTCCTGCAGAACATCCTGGTGGCCGCGCGCGCCCAGGGGCTGCACACCTGCGCCCAGGCAGCGTTCGCGTGGTTCCATACCGTCGCGCGCCGGCACCTGCCGATGTCCGACAGCGAGATGCTGCTGTGCGGCGTGGCTCTAGGCCGCGAAGACACGTCGGCGCCCGAGAACGCCTTCATCACCGAGCGCGCGGCGGCCAGCGAGTTCACGTCGTTCCACGGCTTCGTTTGAGCGTCTGAACGCGCCGGCCGCATCGCGGGGCATCGGGTGGCGCGCCGTTCGTTGCTCGTCGTGTACCACTCGATGACGGGTGGCACGCTGCAGATGGCGCGCGCAGCGGCTGACGGGGCGGCTCTGGACGGCAGCATCGACGTGCGGCTGCTGCATGCCCGGGATGCCGGCGCCGCCGACGTGCTGGCTGCAGACGGATTCGTCTTTACGACCCCCGAAAGCCTGGCGGCCATGTCCGGGATCATGAAAGACTTCTTCGACCGCAGCTACTACGGCGTGCTCGACCGCGTGAACGGACGGCCCGATGCCAGCCTGGTCTGCGCCGGTAGCGACGGCCGCAACGCCGCGCGGCAGATCGAACGCATCGCCACCGGCTGGCGACTGCGCGCCATCACAGAGCCGCTGATCGTGTGCGTGCACGCGCAGGCGCCGCAGGACATCCTGCGCGAGAAGGTGATTGGCGCCGATGAACGCGCGCGCTGTTCGGAAACCGGCGCTGCGTTCGCTGCAGGGCTGTCGATCGGCGTGTTCTGACGCTGAGCGCCGGCGGGTGCGCTGCGGCGCACCGCATCCCTGCGGCCGGGAAAGATGCACGGGTTCTCCGCTGCTTATCGCTTCAAGGGCGCTCGCCGCTGGCCGATAAGCTTTCTGTGCGTCGGGTGGTCCCGCACGCCACTCTTCAGCCTTCCACGGAGAAAACCCATGCTGAACATCCAACGCCGCTTCGCGCTGCTCGCCGCAGCCGCCTGCCTGTCTGCCTCCATGTCCGCGCTCGCCTCCGACCGCGCCACCAAGGACGAGGCCAAGGCCATGGCCGTCAAGGCCGCCGCGCTGTTCAAGGAGAAGGGCACCGGCGCCTTTGCAGCGCTCAACGACAAGAAGGGCTCGTTCGTCGATCGTGACCTCTATGTCGCCGTTCTCGACGTGCAGGGCAACGTGCTCGCCCATGGCGCCAACGAGAAGCTGGTCGGCAAGCCGCTCGCTCAGCTGAAGGACGCCGACGGCAAGCTCTTCGTGCAGGAGATCATGGGCTTCGTCAAGGACAACAAGGCCGGTTGGGTCGACTACCGCTGGGTCAACCCGGTGAGCAAGGAGATCGAGGCCAAGTCGTCGTACGTGGTGAGCCAGGGCGGCTACGGCTTCATGGTCGGCGCCTACAGCAAGTAAGTCAGTTTCCGTCCGCGTGGCCTCGGCGCCGCGGATGACACCCACGCAGGAGTGTGCAGATGAGCGTCGCCAAGCGGCTTGTGCTGGCCTTCGGGTTGATCGTCGTGTTGCTGGCCGGGGTATGTGCCCTCGGCTTCGGCAACGCGCTGCATTCGCAGCGGTCCATTGAGCAAACCCTGGCACCCGCGCAGGCACGTCAGGACGCGGCCGGCGCGCTGCTGAGCCGTGCGCTGCAGCAGGATGTCGCGATCCGCAACATCGGGCTGTTCGAGGATCCCACGATGATGCAGCGGGAGGCCGCCGAGTTGAAGCGGCTCGATGAGCAGATCGCTGCGTTGCTGCAGGGCCTGGCCGCGTCGGCGACCGAAGCCGACGATCGCAGCGACATCGAGCAGGTGCGGGCGCTGGGGGAGAGGGCGGCGCCGCACTACGCCAAGGCGGTCGCGCTGGCGCTGGCCTTCCAGCCACAGGACGCCGTGGCCGTGCTGGGCAAGCACGTCGCGCCGCTGTCGATGGAGCGCGCGGCGACGCTGACGCGTTTTGCCGAGCGGCAGCGCACGCGCGCCGCCGCAGCGGCGTCCTCCATCGAGCGCTCGGGGTCCACGGCGCGCATGCTGCTCGCCGCCAGCGGCGTCGTGGGCCTGCTCATCGCCACCCTGTGCGGCTGGCTGGTCACGCGCTCGGTGACGCTGCCGCTGGCCACGGCGCTGATGATCGCCGACCGCGTGGCGGCCGGCGACCTGGGCGGCAGCGCGCAGGCCGGCGATCGGAGCGCGCGAACCGACGAGATCGGCCGCCTGCTCGATGCGCTCGAACGCATGGCCGAGCGCCTGCGCGGCAGCATAGGCGCCATTCGCGTCTCGTCGGAATCTATCCTCACGGCATCCACCGAGATCGCTGCGGGCAACCAGGACCTTTCGAACCGCACCGAGCAGCAGGCCGCCGCCCTGCAGAACACGGCCTCGACGCTCCAGGAACTCACCGCTTCGGTCGGGCGCAGCGCCGCCATGGCGCGCGAGGCGGCCTCCGTCGCCCAGTCGGCTGCAGGCGCTGCCGCGGATGGTGGCCAGCGCCTCGAGCACATGGTGGTGACGATGGGTGATATCACGTCGTCGTCGCGGCGCATGTCCGAGATCGTCGGCGTCATCGACGGCATTGCCTTCCAGACCAACATCCTGGCGCTGAACGCCAGCGTCGAGGCCGCGCGCGCTGGCGAGCAGGGACGCGGGTTCTCCGTCGTGGCTTCCGAGGTCCGCTCGCTGGCGCAGCGTGCAGGTGCGGCTGCGGCGGAGATCAAGGGGCTCATCACAGCCAACGTCGAGGCCGTGACCGCGGGCTCGCGGGTGGCCGAGGAGACGCACGGGGCGATGAACGGCATTCTGGAAGCGAGCCGCCGGCTCTCGGCGCTGCTGGGTGAAATCAGCACGGCTTCCGAGCACCAGGCCGGCGGTGTGCAACAGGCAAGCCATGCGGCGACGACCATCGACGAGGCGGTGCAACAGAATGCCGCGCTCGTCGAGCAGTCGGCCGCAGCCGCGCAGAGCCTGCGCGAGCAGTCGCGCAGCCTCAACGAGGCAGTGGCGCTGTTCCGCCTGGGCGAGGCGCTGCAGCCGGCGCAAACGGCAGGCGCCGAATGAATGACCGGCGGCCGTTCACCCTGGCGCCTGGCCGCTGGCTGGGCCAGCGCATCCGGCGCTAGGAAAGCCGCCGCCGCCAGGTCGGCCAGCCTTCGGCGGCGTGCAACACCCTTGCGCTACACCGGCGTCTCGAGCGAGCGGGGATAGATTCGAAAGGTTGCGACGCCGCGGGCGACCAGAGGTCCGTCGAGCGCGTCCTGGCACACGCGCATGGTCACGTAGGCGAGCAGCTTGCCCAGGTGGTCGACCGTGCCGCTGGCGTACAGCACGCCCTGCCGCACGGGCTTGGCCAGTTCGCTGGTGAGCGAGACGGTGACCGAACTGCGCACGACATCGTCGGTTCCCGGAATGGCCTGATCGACCAGCGCACCGCCGCCGGCCGCGTCGAGCAGCGTCATCAGCACGCCGCCATGCACCACCCCGTTCGGGTTGATGTGGTCGCGCCGTACCGCGAGCGTGAAGTAGATGCCCTGGGCGCCTCGATGGATTTCGTAGCCGACCAGGTCCTGGAAAGGGCCGTGGTTGCGGGGCGCACTGCCACCGTCGTCGAAAGGCGTGTCGCTGGGCATCCCCGGATGCCCCGTCAGTCCTCGATCGGGATCGGGTCGGAAACGCGGTCGAACTTGCCGCCCTTGGCATCCGAGCGCAGCACCAGCACGCTGCTCGGCGAATGCCGCGACGTCGGCGAGAACGTGATCGGCGAGGCCAGTCCGTCGGTGGCGAAGCCCTTGGTGCGCTCGAGCTGGTCGACCACGCAAGCGCGCGTCAGTGCCTTGCCGCAGCGGCGGATGGCGTCCTCCATCAGCAGCGCACCGACGTAGGCGGTGATCGAATAGCGGTTGAGCGACTTCTGCTCGTCGTCGCTCAGATGCTTGCGCGCCAGCGCCATGAACTTCACCATGCCCGGCACCGTGGTATCGGTGAGCGGCGGCACGTAGTCGGCGGCGAAGTAGCCGTCGCCGGCCGGTCCCGCCAGGGCTTGCACCGGGCCCAGGTGCGAGGAGTGGATCCCGAGGATGGTGAGCGGCATCTCCAGCTTGGCCGCCTCCTTCATCATCATCGAATGCTCGGCCACCACACCGCCGGACAACAGGAAGGTGGCGCCGGCCTGCTTGAGGCCGAGCATCTCGGCCGAGAAGTCCTTGGTGCCGCGCTTGAACATCACCTCCGACACGCTGGCCAGGCCGAGCGCCTTCACCGCCTTCTGGTAGCCGCAGCGCACGTCGGCGCCGAACTCGTCGTCCTGGTAGACCAGTGCGAACTTGCCGCCCTTCAGGTTGCGGCTCTTCACCATGTAGGCGATCGCGGCGTTCACCTCCTGACAGTAGGTGGGCCCGACCACGAACACGGTCTTGCGCGGTGGGGTGAAGTGCGAGGCCGACACCGCCAGGGCGTTGACGGTCGGGATCTTCTGCTCATCGATGTACGGCAGCATCGCCATCAGTCCAGCCGCGCCCGACGTGCCTATGAGCGCGAACACGTTCTCCGACTCGTTCAGGCGCTTGACGCCGAGCAGCGCGCGCTGCGGCACGTAGCCGTCGTCGTCGAGCCGGATCTCGACCTTGCGGCCGTTGATGCCGCCGCGGCCGTTGACGTCCTGCTGCCAGACCTTCAGCCCGGCGACGTGAGCCTTGCCGAGCAGGCTCGGCGGGCCGCTCACCGGCGTCACCGAGCCGAGCACGATTTGCGTGTCGGTGACGCCGGGTTCGGCGGCACCGGCGGCACCGGTGAACAGCGCGCAGGCGCTGAGGAAGGCGACCAGAGGTCGCAGCAGGGCAGGGGAGGTCATCGCGTCTCCTGGTGGGTCTCGGTAGCCGGCAGCCGGCCTACTTGTCGGACAGGAAGTCAGAGGCCCGCTCAAACTTGCCCGCGGCGACGTTGGCCTTCAGCATGATCGGGCGGGTGCCGCTCTGGCGCACGTTCGGTCCGAAGGTGAGCGGCGCCATGATGCCGTCGCTCTGGAAGTTCTTCGTCTGCTCGAGCTTCTGCACGACGCAGGCGCGCGTGAGGTTGCGGCCGCAGGCCTGCAGCGCCGATTCGAGCAGCATCGCCGCGACGTAACCGGTGAGCGAGTAGCGGTTCATCGCCTTGACATCGTCGGCGCTGAGGTACTTGTAGGCCAGCGCGTTGAGGCGGCCGATGCCCTGCGTCTCGGTGTCGGTGATCGGGGGCACATAGTCGGCGACCAGCAAGCCCTCGGCGGCGCTGCCGGCCAGCTGCAGCACCGGGCCGAGGTGCGAAGGATGGGCTGCCAGCGCCGTGGCCTTCATGCCGTTCTTCTGAATCTCCTTGAGCATGGTCGCGGTCTCGACGATGATGCCGCCGACCAGCACGAAATCGGCACCGGCCTTCTGCACGGCGAGGATCTCGGCCGAGAAGTCCTTGGCCGCGCGCTTGTACGGCACCTCGATCACGCTCTTGGCGCCTGCGGCCTTGAGTGCGGCGTCATAGCCGCACTTCACGTCGGCACCAAAGTCGTCGTCCTGATAGACGATCGCGAACTTGGCCGCCTGCAGCTTGCGGGTGGCGATCAGGTGCTTCATCACCCCGACGAGTTCCTGGCAGTAGGTGGCACCGACGTTGAACACCGTCTTGCGCGGCGGGTTGAAGTGCGCTCCCGCGACGGCGGCGAAGTTGATCGCCGGGATCTGGGCCTCCTCGATCGTCGGCATCATCGCGATCAGGTGCGACGAACCGGAAGTGCCGATGAGCGCAAACACCTTGTCGACGTCGATCAGCTTCTTGGCCGCCTGCACCGAGCGTTGCGGCACGTAGCCGTCCTCCTCGACCCGCAGCTCGATCTTGCGGCCATGGATGCCGCCACGCGCGTTGACGTCCTTCTCCCACACGCGCAGCGCGATCACCGACGCCTTGCCGATCAGGCTCGGCGGGCCGGTCTGGGGCAGGACGCCGCCCAGGACGATGCGGTCGTCGAACACGCCGGGGTCCGCGGCGAGGGAGGGCGACGCGGCCAGCAGGCCGAGCAGGCCGGCGCCGAAGGCGGCGATGGAGCGGCGGAGGGACGGTGTCATGGGGAGCTCTCCTGTGCGGGATGGCAGGTCAGAAACGGAACGGCCAGTGGGTCCAGTAGTGCTTCAGGTCGTGCCAGCGGCCGACCAGGCCGTCGGGCTCGAAGCGCAGGAAGAGCACGATCGCCAGGCCGTAGATGATGCCCTTGATCTCGAACGCGGCCGACGACTGCAGCCCCGAGCCGAGCGCGCCGAACAGCAGGCCCAGCCCCTCGTTGAGCGCGAAGATGAACACGGTGCCCAGCAGCGCGCCGGCCACCGAGCCCAGGCCACCGACGATGAGCATCGAGAGTGCCTCGATCGAGATCAGCAGGCTGAAGCTGTCGACGTTGAGGTAGCGCGTGTAGTAGGCCAGCAGCCCGCCGGCGATGCCGGTGTAGAAGGCGCTGACCATGAAGGCGAGCAGCTTCCAGCGCACCAGGTCCACGCCCATGGCGCGTGCGGCGATGTCGTGCTCTCGGATCGCCATCAGCGCGCGGCCCACGCGGCTGCGCAGCAGGTTGAGCGTGACGAACACCGCCAGCACCAGCACCGCCAGCACCACGTAGTAGAAGCCACCCTCGGTGGCCAGCGGCACGCCGAACAGCGCCGGCTGCGGCACCGACAGGCCCTCGGAGCCGCCGGTCAGCTTGCCGCCGTTGAGGATGAGGTGGTTGATGATGACCGCGAAGGCCATCGTCGTGATCGCCAGGTACAGGCCCTTCAGGCGCAGCGACGGTATGCCCACCACCAGCCCGGCCAGCGCCGCCGTCACGCCCCCGGCGAGCAGCGCCAGCGGCATCGGCCAGCCGAGCTTGCCGGCCACGATGCCGGCGGCATAGGCGCCCACCGCCAGGAAACCCGAGTGTCCGAGCGAGATGAGGCCGGCATTGCCGGTGAGCAGGTTCAACCCCAGCACGCCGACCGCGGTGATCATCATCAGCAGCACGAGGGTGGTGAAGTACTTGCCGATGAGCAGCGGCGCCAGCGCCAGCACGGCCACCAGCACCACCGACCACACGACAACCGGCACCGAATCGGTCAGCGCCAGCAGCTGGCGGTAGTTTTCCTTGTAGGTACGGCTGCGCATGTTCAGACTCGCTCGATGTCGGGACGGCCGAACAGGCCATAGGGGCGCACCATCAGCACCACGAGGATCAGCACGAAGCCGGCAATCTCCTTCATGCCGCGGCCGATGTAGCCCTCGGACATGTTCTCGACCACGCCGATGAGCACGCCGCCGAGGGCGGCGCCGAACACCGAGTCGAGTCCGCCGAGGATGACGGCCGGGAAGCTGCGCAGCCCGACGAGCCACATGCCGGGCTCGAGGTCGTAGATCACGCCGACCAGCACGCCCGCGATGGCCGCGAGCATCGCCGACAGCGCCCACGAGAGCGCAAAGATGCGCTTCACGTCGATGCCCATCAGCAGCGCCACCGTCTGCAGGTTGGCGGTGGCGCGCATGGCGATGCCCACGCGCGAGTAGCGGAAGAACGCCCACAGCCCGGCCACCACCGCGGCCATGATGCCCAGCGCGTACAGCTGCGCCGGGTACACGCCCGCCGGGCCGAAGCGGATGGGGTCGCGCGACAGGCCGGTGGCCAGCGGCATCGGGTCGGCGCCCCACAGCAGCACCACCACCGAGCGGATGATCACCGCCAGGCCGATCGTCACCATGACCGTGGCGAACACGGGCTGACCGAGCATCGGGCGGATCAGGAGCACCTCGATGACCAGGCCGATGAGCACCGACACCGCCACCGTGGCGAACAGCAGAGGCCAGAAGCCCAGCTTGAAGGTGCCGGCGAGCGTGAACGCGATGTAGGCCACGAGCATCATCAGCTCGCCCTGCGCGAAGTTCACCACGCCGGTGGCGCGGTAGATCATCGCGAAGCTCATGCCGATGAAGCCGTACACCAGGCCGGCGGCGATGCCCGAGACCAGCAACTGCAGAAAGTAGTCCATCAGGCCGTGCCTCCGCCGTAGATCACCTCGATCTCCTTCGCGAACTTCTTGCCGATGGCGCTGCGGCGCACCTTCTGCGTGGCGGTGAGCTCGCCGTCGTCGTGGTCGAGCTCCTTTTCGAGGATGACGAACTTGCGGATGTTCTCGACCCGCGCGAACAGCTTGTTCACGCGCCGCACCTCCACGTCGACCAACTCGCGCACCTCGGCCAGCTGCGACAGGCTGCGGTAGGTGGTGAAGGCCAGGCGCTTTTCCTGCGCCCACTTGCCCACCGTCTCGTAGTCGACCTGGATCAGCGCCGACAGGAAGTGGCGGCCGTCGCCGAGCACGATGGCCTCGCGGATGTACATGCTGTCCTTCAGCGCGTTTTCGATCTCGGAAGGCGAGATGTTCTTGCCGCCGCTGGTGATGATGATGGCCTTCTTGCGGTCCACGATCATCAGCTCGCCGTTGGGCGCCAGCGCCACCACGTCGCCGGTGTGCAGCCAGCCGTCCTGCACCGTCAGCGCGGTGGCGTTGTTGTCGTGCAGGTAGCCCTTGAAGACGGCAGGGTGCTTGACGACCAGTTCGCCGTCTTCGGCGATCTTCCAGTTCAGGCCCTCGATCGGCGTGCCGGTGGCGCCCAGGCGCTCGGCCTTGGCATGCTGGTGGAAGATCACGCCGCCCGACTCGGTCATGCCGTAGACCTGGTACACCGGCACGCCGATGATGCGGAAGAACTTCAGCACCTCGGGCGAGACGCTGGCGCCGCCGCAGAAGCCGCAGCGCATGCGGTCCAGGCCGATGAACTTCTGCAGGTTGCGGAACATCAGCAGCCACAGCAGCCCGAAGTGCAGCCGCTCGCCAAGGCTGCGCTGCCCGTCGCGCTGCTCGGTGCGCTCGAACAGCGCCTTGCCCGACGCGTAGCAGCGCTCGAAGGCCCAGCGCTGGAAGCGCGTGGCGTCCTGCATGCGCATCACGATGCCCTGCTGCAGCTTCTCCCAGATGCGCGGCACGCCAAGGAACACGGTGGGCGCGATCTCGCGCACGTTGACCTGCACGGTGTCGATAGACTCGGCGTAGTTGACGACGCCGCCGGTCATCATGTGCATTACCGTGGAGAAGGCGCGCTCGGCCACGTGGCACAGCGGCAGGTAGCACACCACCTCCATGTTCGTGCGGTCGAGCCGGAAGTGGCGGCGCAGCTTGTCGGTGGTGACGAGCAGGTTGCGGTGCGAGAGCATCGCGCCCTTCGGCGGCCCCGTGGTACCGGAGGTGTAGACGAGCATGCAGGTGTCGTCGGACCGCGTGGCGGCCACGCCGTCATCGAAGGCGCGCGCCTGCGCGGGCGAGGCGGCGGCGTAGCGGTCACCCAGCTCGAGCACCTCGTCGAAGGACAGCAGCTTGTCGCGCGGATAGGTGCGCAGGCCTTTCATGTCGACGGCGATGATCTTGGCCACCTCGGGCAGACCGACCTCGTGCTTGGCCATCGCGTCGAGCACCTTGTCGACCTGCTCCTGGTCGCCGCACACGACGAAGCGGCTGTTGGAGTGGTGGACGATGTACTGCAGCTCGGGCCAGGGGTTGGTAGGGTAGATGCCCACGACGACGCCGCCGATGGCCTGCGTACCCAGATCGGCGTACATCCATTCCGGCGTGTCCTCGCTGGCGATCGCGAGCCGTTCGCCGCGCTGGAAGCCGAGCTGCAGCAGGCCGAGCGCGAAGCGGCGCGCAGTGTCGTGGTAGTGACGCCAGGTGACGCGGTTCCAGACGCCGAAGTCCTTTTCGCGCAGCGCCAGCGCATCGGGCGTGGTGCGAGCCCAGTGCTGGAGCAGGCGCGGCAGCGTGTGTTCGCCGGTGTTGAGCGCGGCATCGAGCTCGGGGGGGCCGAGGGGTTGCTGGCTCATGCTGCCTTCGCTCCGCCCAGGTAGGCCTCGATCACGGCCGGGTCAGAGGACACCTCGGCGGGCGTGCCTTCGGCAATCTTGCGGCCGAAGTTGAGCACGCAGATGCGGTCGGAGATGTCCATCACCACGCCCATGTCGTGCTCCACCATCAGCACGGTGATGCCAAGTTCGTCGCGGATGTCGAGTACGAAGCGCGCGATGTCCTCGGTTTCCTCGGTGTTCATGCCGGAGACCATTTCGTCGAGCAGCAGCAGCTTGGGCTCGGTGGCCAGTGCCCGCCCGAGTTCCACGCGCTTCTGCATGCCGTAGGACAGTGCGCCGACCGGCATGTCGCGAATGTCCTCGATCTCGAGGAAGTCGATGATCTCCTCGACCTTGCGCCGGTGCGCCAGCTCCTCGCGCCGCGCGCGGCCCAGGAACCAGGCCGCGTCGAAGACATTGCTGCGCATGTGGCAGTGCCGGCCGACGAGCAGGTTCTGCACCACCGTGGCGTGCTTGAAGACGGCGAGGTTCTGGAACGTGCGGCCGATGCCCATCGCCGCCATGCGGTGCGCTGGGGTGCCGGTGATCGACTGGCCGTCGAACTGCACCGTACCGGCGCTCGGCGTGACGACGCCGCTGATCATGTTGAAGGTGGTGGTCTTGCCGGCACCGTTGGGGCCGATCAGCGAATAGATCTCGCCGCGGTTGACGTGGAAGCCGACGCCGGCGACGGCCTCGACGCCGCCGAAGCGCTTGGACAGGTTCTCCACGCGGAGCAGGCCTTCGTGCTGCATGTGCCGGCGCCTCAGGACAGCCAGCGCTTGCGGCGCTTGTAGTGCTTGACCTCGCGCATGTTCTTGCGCGAGCCGCCTTCGCCGAAGCCGAGATAGAACTCGCGCACGTCCTCGTTGCGCAGCAGCTTCTCGGCCGGCCCGTCGAGCACGATGCGGCCGTTCTCCATGATGTAGCCGTCGTCGGCGATGGTCAGCGCCATCTGCGCGTTCTGCTCCACCAGCAGGATGCTCACCCCGTCCTGCCGGCACAGCCGCGTGACGATGGCGAAGATCTCCTCGCAGATCTGCGGCGCCAGGCCGAGCGTCGGCTCGTCGAGCATCAGCAGCTTCGGGCTCGACATCAGAGCCCGGCCGATCGCAACCATCTGCTGCTCGCCGCCCGACAGGTAGCCCGACACCGTGCCGCGCTTGGCCGTGAGGCGGGGGAACATCGCGTAGACGCGCTCGAGCCCGCGCCGCGAGTTGGCGACGCTGCGCGTGTAGCCGCCCATCAGCAGGTTCTCTTCGACGGTGAGCTGGTCGAACAGCCGGCGCCCCTCGGGCACCATCACGATGCCGGCGCGCACGATGCGGTCGGGCGCCAGGCCGCTCAGCGGGCGCGACTCGAAGGTGATCTCGCCGCCCTTGACCTCGCCGTCTTCCGGATAGAGCACGCCACTGATCGCCTTCAGCGTGGTTGACTTGCCGGCCCCGTTGGCACCCAGCAGCGCGACGATGCGGCCAGGCCCGAGCGTGAGCGAGGCCTCGCGCACGGCTTCGATCGTGTTGTCGTAGACGATCTGGACGTTGGTCAGACTCAGCATCGGTATGCGCACAAGGTCATTGAGGGAGTGAGGTGCGGGACGCGCCTGCAGCTTGCAGGGTCGACGGCCAACGCGACGCGGAATCTAACGGACGTTAGGTCAAACGACAATGAGGGGAATACCCGGCCTGCGTCGGCTCCTGCCGCGCGCTCCGCGCCGCAGCACCCCTACAGCGCGTCGAGCCAGGCAACGATGTCGCGGTGGACTTCGTCCCGGTTGGTCTCGTTGAGGATTTCGTGGCGCGCGCCCGGGTAGGCTTTCAGCGTCACGTTGCGCATGCCGTAGCCACGGTAGCGATCCACCAGCAGCTGCACGGCGGCCATCTCGCCGCCGGCCGGGTCCTTGTCGCCCGACGCCACCAGCAGCGGCAGCTCCTTCGGAATGCGTCGCTCGTTGGCCTCGGCCCAGATCTCGCCGGCACCGGCGAACAGATCGCGCACGAGCGCGTTGCTGAACGCGAAGCCACAGTACGGGTCGTCGACGTACTTGCGGACTTCGGCTGCGTCGCGCGAGAGCCATTCGAAACCGGTCTGGTGCTCGAAGCCCTGGTTGAAGCTGCTGAACATACCCGCGAAAGTTTCCGACGGCGCGTCGGCCCCCTGTGCCTTGATCGCTTCGTCCAGCATGGCGACCATGGTCGCCGGCTCGACGCCCAGCGTGCCGAAGGAGCCGGACAGAACGGCCCCCTTCAACTCGCCGCCCCAGGTCTGGATGTACTGCTGTGCGATCAGCGAACCCATGCTGTGGCCGAAGAAGATGAGCGGCACGCCGGAATGCTCGCGCCGCATCAGCGTGCTGAGCTGTTGTTGGTCGCGCAGCATGCCGTTCCAGGCGTCCGGGCCGGCGATGCCGCGGCCTTCCAAACCGCCGCAGGTCTTGCCGTGCCCGCGGTGATCGTCCGCGTACACCACGTACCCGGCATCGGCGAGCACGCGGCCGAAGCGTTCGTAGCGGCCGGCATGTTCCGCGGCGCCGTGTGCGATCTGCACCAGGGCCTTGGGCGTCGCGCCGGCGTCGGGCGCCCAGCGGTGGACGAAGACGGCGGGGCCGTCCGGAGACTCGAGCGTGAAGGTCTTGCCTTGCATGGATCAGCTCCCCGGGAACCGGCGCAACCGTGCCGCTACGACCCCTTCGACGCGACGTGCTTGCGGAAGTCGGGCTTGCGCTTCTCGAGGAACGCGCGCACGCCTTCCTTCGACTCGTCGGTCTCGTAGTACAAGCTGAGCGCCTGCATGCCCAGGCTGCCGATGCCGCGGATGTGCTCGGTGGACGCATTGAAGGAGCGCTTGGCGATCGCGAGCGCGGTCGGGCTCTTCTCGACCAGCTCGCGGCCCCACTTGGCGACCTCGGCGTCGAGCTGGTCGTGCGGCACGACGACGTTGCACAGCCCCATCGCCAGCGCTTCCTGCGCGCCGTAGCGGCGGCACATGTACCAGATCTCGCGCGCCTTCTTCTCGCC
>CAZXLI010000044.1:0-33037 GCA_964641795.1 uncultured Bordetella sp.
GCGCCAAGAGCGAGTTCCTGGCCAACATGAGCCACGAGATCCGCACGCCGATGAATGCGGTGCTGGGCTTCACCAACCTCGCGCTGCGCGGCCCGCTCGAACCGCGCCAGCAGCAGTACCTGAGCCGTGCGCGCATCGCCGCCGAGTCGCTGCTGGGGCTGATCGACCAGATCCTCGACCTGTCCAAGGTCGAGGCCGGCAAGCTGGCGCTGGAACCTCGACCGTTCCGGCTGGAGCATGTCATCGAGCGGGTCGAGGTCATCAACAGCCAGCTCGCGCGGCACAAGGGGCTGACCTTCGAAGTGAGCGTCCATCCGGACGTGCCGCCGATGCTGCTGGGCGATGCGCAGCGGCTGTCGCAGGTGCTCACCAATCTGTGCGGCAATGCGGTGAAGTTCACCGCCAGCGGCAGCGTGGCGCTGCGGGTGACCTTGCTGGGCCGCGAGCGTGCCCCCGGGCGCGACGAAGTGACGCTCCAATTCAGCGTCAGCGACAGCGGCATCGGCCTGACCGACGAGCAGATCGGCCGCCTGTTCCGACCCTTCGAGCAGGCCGATGCCTCGACCAGCCGGCACTACGGCGGCACCGGGCTCGGGCTGGCGATCAGCCAGCAGCTGGTGGGATTGATGGGCGGGCGCATCGAGGTGCGCAGCACGCCGGGGCAGGGCAGCTGTTTCAGCTTCGCGCTGCGGCTGGCGGCGGTGGCCGAGCCGGTGGCCGAGGCAGCGCCCGCACCGGCGCCGGAACAGGGGCTGCAGGGCCGCTCGGTGCTGCTGGTGGAGGACAACGCGTTCAACCAGGAAGTGGCGAGCGAGCTGCTGCGCGAGGTGGCGGGCATGCGGGTGAGCGTGGCCGGCGACGCGCCGACCGCGCTGCGCCTGCTGGCGCAGCAGGGGCCGTTCGATGCGGTGCTGCTCGACCTGCAGCTGCCGGGCATGGATGGCTTCGAGCTGGCGCGCCGCATCCGCGCCGAGCCGCGCTGGCGCGACCTGCCGTTGATCGCGATGACGGCGCATGCCGGCGAGAGCGACCGCGGTGCCTGCCGGGCCGCGGGCATGGACGATCACATCGGCAAGCCGTTCGAGCCGGAGCGGCTGTTCGGCACGCTGAGGCGCTGGCTGGTGCCGGCCGCGCCGCCGGCCGCTGATGCGCCCGCACCGCCGACGGAACCCGCGGCTGCCGTCGAGGCGGTGGACCTCAGCCTCGGTTTGCTGTACTGCGGTGGCCGGTCCGACCTGTACGCGCGGGCGGTGCGGCGCTTCATCGAGTCACAGGCCGGCGCGGCCACCAGCCTGGGGCAGGCCCTGCGGGCCGGCGAGCCGCAGCGCGCCATCGGCATGGCCCACATGCTGGTGGGCAATGCCGGTACGCTGGGAGCGCAGCGACTGTCGGCGCTGGCGCGACAGCTGGAACAGGCGCTGCTGGCCGCGCCGGCCGATGCGCCGGCACTGCTGCTGGCCTCGCTGGAGGCCGAGCTCGAACGGGTGCTGGCCGCGCTGCGCCGCTACCTGGCGACGACCGCCTGAGTGCGTCGCTCGCGTCCGCCGGGCCCGGGATGTCCTCGCGCGCCTCGGATGTCAGCGGTAGAAGGCCTCGACCGCGCCCTTCAGCGTGATCAGCAGCGGCTGGCCGCGGCGGTCGCGTGTCTTGCCCGAGGGCACCTTGATCCAGCCTTCACTGACGCAGTATTCCTCGACGTCGAAGCGCTCCTTGCCATTGAAGCGGATGCCGATGTCGTGCTCGAACACCGCGGCCACGTGGTGCGGGCTGCGCGGGTCGGCCGACAGGTGATCGGGCAGGGCGGGGCGGGAGGTCGGCTCGGACATGGCGTGCGGTGCGTTGAAGGTGGCGCAAGGCGCGGAGCGCGCGATTGTCGTGCATCCGTGGCGCCTGGCGGTCGCCCGGGAGGGCGGCGGCGTTCATGGGGCTGATCGCCGGTCGAAGCCGGGCTGAAACCCGGTTGCGACAGGCGCTGAAACGGGCCGGCGGGCGGATATCGGCAGCAATCCGCATTCGTCACATCGGGTCACATGCACGGCGTGGAGGGGCTGGCTACCATCCTTCGTCCTGCTGAACGAGGCTTGCGATGGCCACCCCGAACGACGTCAACACCCCGCCCCATTCCGGCCTGCAGCACATCGATGCGCTGCTCGACACCGGCCCGGGCTGGAACTGGATCACGCCGACGCGCACGACGCTGTACTACACCTTCGCGCTGGGCGGCGCCGACACGGCCGGCAGCGGCCTGATCTCGGGCGCGTCGACCGCGATGAACGCAGCGCAGCAGGCCGTGGTGTCGAACCTGCTGACCTATGTCGCGTCGATCACCGGCATCACCTTCACGCTGACGGCGGATGCCAACCAGGCCGACCTGCACTTCGTCGACGCCAACATCACCAATGCCGGTTTCGCGGGCTACACGCACTGGAACTGGAGCTACCAGAGCAACATCCAGACGATCACCAGCTACACCGCCGATGCCTACGTGTTCATGGACACGACCGACTACGGCGCGACCAACCTCAACCCGACCCAGGCGGGCGGCGGCTACGAGATCCTGCTGCACGAGATCGGCCACGCGCTGGGGCTGAAGCATCCGTTCGAAGGCAGCACCACGCTGCCGTCGGGCCAGGACGACACCGCGCACACGCTGATGTCGTACACCCACGTCGGCGGACCCTACGGCACCTACCAGAGCTACGACATCGACGCGCTGATGTTCCTGTACGGCGGCGACGGCATCGGCGGCCAGTACGGCCAAGGCGCGCCGGGCCGTTACCTGATCGGCACCAGCGCCAACGAGACGCTGACCGGCGGCACCGGCAACGACATGCTCGAAGGCGGCGGCGGCAACGACACCATCCTGGGCGACACCGGCGACGACAGCGCGCGCTTCAGCGGCCTGCGCAGCCAGTACACCATCACCACGCTGTCGGACCGCATCCTGGTCGTCGGCCCCGATGGCAGTGACACCTTGATGGGCGTGGAGTTCGCGATCTTCAGCGACGCCACGGTGCCGCTGGCCTCGACGCCGACCAACCATGCGCCGACGGGCAGCCTGACGATCAGCGGCAGCGCGACGCAGGGCGTCACGCTGTCGGCCGTGTCGACGCTGGCCGATGCCGACGGCATGGGCACCCTGAGCTACCGCTGGCAATCGTCGAGCGATGGCGCCACCTGGGCCGACATCGGCGGTGCCACCGCCGCCACGCTGACCCCGGGCGAAGCGCTGGTCGGCTTGCAGCTGCGGGTGCAGGCCAGCTACACCGACGGGCTGGGCAAGGCCGAGTCGGCCACCAGCGCCGCCACCACGGCGGTGGCCAATGTCAATGATCTTCCAGTGGGCAGCGTGACGATCGCCGGCACGCCGAAGATCGGCAGCGCCCTGCAGGGCAGCGCCTCGCTGACCGATGCCGACGGCCTGGGCACCCTGCTGTACCGCTGGCAGGTGCAGAGCGGGCCGACCTGGGCCGATATCGCCGGTGCCAGCAGCGCCAGCTTCACCCCGACGGCCTTGCAGGCCGGCCAGGTGCTGCGGCTGCAGGTCAACTACGTCGATGGCCACGGCACGATCGAGACCGTGAACTCGGCGCCGACCGCCGCGGTCGACGTGCTGAACCATGCGCCGACCGGCGCGGTCGGCATCAGCGGGACCGTGCAGCAGGGCCAGGCGCTCACCGCCAACACCAGCGGCCTGGCCGATGCCGACGGGCTGGGCACGTTCAGCTACCAGTGGCAATCGTCGACCAACGGCAGCACCTGGAGCACCATCGCCGGGGCCACGGCGGCCGGCTACACGCCGGGCGAGGCGCAGGTGGGCCTGCTGCTGCGCGTGGCGGTGAGTTACACCGACGGCGGCGGCACGGCCGAGGCCGTGGCCAGCAATGCGACCGCCGCGGTGGCCAACACCAACGACCCGCCCGTCGGCAGCGTGACGATCGCCGGCACCGCGGTGCAGGGCACTGCGCTCTCGGCCAGCGCCGCGCTGTCCGATGCCGACGGGATGGGCATCCTCGGCTACAGCTGGGAAGCCTCGACCAACAACGGCGCCAGCTGGGCGGCGATCGCGGGTGCCACCAGCGCCAGCTACACGCCGGGCCTGGCCCAGGTGGGCGCGTTGCTGCGGGTGCAGGCGCACTATGTCGACGGCCACGGCAGCAGCGAGTTGGTGGCCTCGGCCGCCACGCTGGCCGTCGCCGGCTACCAGCTCGGCGGACCCGGCAAGGACACCCTGGTCGGAACCGCCTTCGCCGACACGCTGGTGGGCGCCGATGGCGACGACCGGCTCACCGGCGGCGGCGGCAACGACACGCTGCAGGGCGGTGCCGGCGTGGACACCGCGGTCTACGCGCTGGCCCGGGCCCAGTACACCGTGGGCGCGAAGGCCGCCAGCGTGACGGCCAAGAGCGGCACGGAAGGCAGCGACACCTTGAGCGGCATCGAGCGCCTGGTGTTCAGCGATGTCTCGCTGGCATTCGATGTGAGCGGCCATGCCGGCACCACGGCACGCTACCTCGGCGCCGTGTTCGGCCGCGAGATGGTGGCCAGCACCCAGTACGCCGGCATCGGCCTGCTGCTGCTGGACACCGGCGTCAGCAACAACGACCTGATGCAGCTGGCGCTCGACGCACGGCTGGGCGGTGGCTTCAGCCCCGCAGCCGAGATCACGCTGCTGTACCAGAACCTCGTCGGCCAGGCGCCTTCGGCCGGCGACCTGGCGTTCTGGACTTCGGCCTTGAACAGTGGCCAGTACACCGCCGTGTCGCTGGCGCAGATGGCTGCCAACCTCGACCTGAACGCAGCCAACATCGGCCTGGCCGGGCTGGCCGACAACGGCCTGGCCTACGTGCTGCCGGCCTGAGCCGCGATGAGCGCCGGCTACCTGCGCCTGCGCCAGGTGTGCCTGGTGGCGCCCGAGCCGGCGCCGGCGGTGGAGGCCTTCGGCGCCGTGCTGGGCCTCGAGGTCTGCCACCGTGATCCGGCGGTCGCGGCATTCGGCCTGGAGAACGCGCTGTTCTGCTGCGGCGAGGCCTTCGTCGAGATCGTCGCGCCGACCCGGCCCGACACCGCGGCCGGACGCTTCCTCGCGCGCAGCGGCGGTCAGGGCGGCTACATGGCCATCTTCGACTGCGACGACCCGCTGGCGCGGCGCGCCCACCTGCAGGCGCAGGGCGTGCGCGTGGCGCTGCCGATGGCGCAGCCGGGCTTTCTCGGCACGCAGTTCCACCCCCGCGATTGCCGCGCGGCGATGCTCGAGTTCGACCACAGCGACGGTGGCGACGCGCTGGACGGCGCCTACTGGCCGGCCGGCCCGCACTGGCAGAGGTACCGCCGGCCTGACCGCGTGGCTGGCCTGCCGTGGATCGAGCTGCGCAGCCCCGACGCCCAAGGCCTGGCCGCGCACTGGTCGCGCCTGACGCAGCGTGCGCTGGCGCGCGATGACGAGGGCCATGCGCTGCTGCGCTTCGACCTCGGCGCGGTGCGCTTCGCCGCCACGGCAGTCGGCACGCCCGAGCTGCTGCACACGCTGGCGCTTGCCGTGCCGTCGCCCGAAACCACGCTGCGCGCG
Organism: uncultured Bordetella sp.; assembly: GCA_964641795.1. Lineage (GTDB taxonomy): Bacteria > Pseudomonadota > Gammaproteobacteria > Burkholderiales > Burkholderiaceae_C > Pseudaquabacterium. Next base: position 5,570 of record CAZXLI010000044.1, read on the forward strand.
GCCGAGGCGCAGGGCCTGGCGGTGGCGCAGGGCGCGTTCGCGCTGGCGGGCGTGTGGCTGCGGCCGGTCAATGCCAGCCCAGCCTTTGCCTGATCACCGCCCGTGCCATCTTCCATTGCAGCCGCCAGCTGGGCTGGTGGCCCCAGGTGCTGGTGACCTGGCTGGGCTGCTCGCGCCAGCTGGCGGGGTCGATCTCCTGGCTGCCATGGCCGATCTCGAAATCGAAGCCCGAGGGCGTCACGCCGTAGAACGAGAAGGTGCCGTCGGGGTCGGGGTGCTGGCCGATCTTCAGGCTCAAGGGATGCCCGTGCTGCTGCACGCGTTCGTACGCTGCACCCACGTCGGCCAGCCGCTCGGCCTGCAGCATGAAATGGTGCAGGCGCTGGCGCAGCGGCAGCTGCAGCAGCGCAATGCTGTGGTGGCGCCGGTTGCAGTGCAGGAACAGCCCCGACACGTCCAGCGGGCCGGCACGCGTGCGCAGCCGCTCGCTGCTGCCGAAGCCCAGCGCCTGGCAATAGAAGGCTTCCATCGCCGGCAGGTCGTGGGCCACCAGCGCCGCATGGCCCATGCCCAGCGCACCGGTGCGGAAGCCGCCCGGGAACACGGCTGACTCGAAGGGCTGCGGCGCCCTCGCCAGGCCGCAATGCAGTTCGATCGTGTTGCCGGCCGGATCCTGCGCCACGAACAGGTGCTGCACCCGCCGTGCCTGCCGGCGCGCCGCGTCGGCCTCGTGCACCGCCACGCCGTGATGGCGCAGCCGCTGCACCTGCTGCATCAGCGCGGCCTCGTCGGGCGCGCCCAGGCCGATCGCGGCGAGGTCATCTTCAGGTCCCGGTGTCACCACCAGGCGCTGACAGGCATCATCCAGCCGCCAGCCGGTCGTGCCGTCGTGCGCCGGCGGGTTGGCTGGCAGTCCCAGCGTGTCGCCGAGAAAGCGGCGCCAGGCCTCGGGCTTGCGTGCCGCGAAGACCAGGTAGGCGAGTTCGAGCTTGGCATCCATGATCGGGCTCCGTTAAGATCAGTGCGATGCCAAAAATGGTATGAGGCTCCAAATTTGAAGACCATCCGTCTTTTGGCGGATCACCCGCCGAAAGCGCCGGCCTCCGTGCCGGCCGCCGCGCTGCCGGTTCGCGGCCTGGCGCTGGCCCATGTGCCGGGCGTGCTGGCCAGCACCCAGCCGGCGCCGCTGCCGGCCGAGCTGGCGGCGGCACTCGTGGTGCCGGCCGGCCCAGCACCCAAGCGCGAGCGCACGCGCCGTCAGCTGGTGGAAGCTGCGCTGCGGGTGTTCTCCGCGCGCGGGGTGGCCGCCAGTACCGTCGGCGACATCGCCGAGGCCGCCGGCGTGGCCGGTGCCACGGTGTACAACCACTTCGCTTCGAAGGACGAGCTGGTCCAGGCCGTCGCGCTGTGGCTGGCGCACGGGCTGTGCGCATGCATCTCCGACAGCACGGCCGGCGTGGCCGAGGGTGCCGAGCGCATGGCCATCGGCAACCGGCGCTACCTGTGGCTGGCCGAGCAGAGCCCGGCCTGGGCGCTGCTGATGCTGGACGTGGCCGCGCTGTCGCCGGCGCTGCTGCGCGTGACGGCAGACTATGTGCTGGCCGACCTGCGCCTGGGCTTGCGGCAGAAGGCCTTCCGCGTCAGCAGCGAGGCCGCGGCGCTCGACCTGGTGGGCGGCACCATCGGCCAGGCGATGCGCATGATCGCCGCGGGCATGGCGCCATCCGGCCATGCCGCGGCGGTGACGACGCTGGTGCTCGCCGGGCTGGGCCTGCCGTGGGACCAGGCGCGCGCGGTGGTGCGCAGGCCGCTGCCGCCCCTGCTGCCGCCCCGGGCGGCCGCCACCGCGGCGCTGCCGCCGCGCAAGCCCGCCGGGCGGCGACCGACCGCCGCGCCGCGCCGCGGAAGGGCCGCATGATGCTCGCGCCCAGCTTCGCCGTCACGCGCATCCAGCCACCGCGCCGGCCGCCCGGTTGTGTGCCGCGGCCGCGCCTGCAACAGCGCCTGCATGACGCGGTGCTGCAGCAGCCCCTGACGCTGCTGTGCGCCGCGGCCGGCTACGGCAAGACGGCCGCGCTGGCGCAGCTGATCCAGGACCTGCCGCCGGGCACGGCGCTGGCCTGGGTCGATGCTGACGAGGACGAGCAACTGCCCGGCTTCCTGGCCTGCCTGTGCGCGGCGCTCGCCACGCTGACGCTGCCCTGGCGGGTGGCGCCCGATGCGCTGGCCACGCTGGCCCTGGCCGATCGCGGCCTGCGCGAGGTGGCCAGCACACTGGTGAACGCCCTGGCCGCCGCCGACTGCGCGCGCGGGCTGATCCTGGTCGACGACGCCCACCGCATCGTCGATGCCCGCGTGTTCGAGCTGCTGCAGATGCTGATCGAGCGGCTGCCGGCGCAATGGGGCATCGTGCTGGCCAGCCGCACCGAGCCGCCGCTGGCGCTGGCGCGCTGGCGCGCGGCCGATCGCCTGGCCGAGTTCCGCCAGGCCGATCTGCAGTTCGACGCCTCCGAGGTGCAGGCCCTGGTGCAGGCCGCGCAGCCGCCCGACACGCAGCCTTGTGCGGGCGAGCTGGCCGCCCAGGCGCGCCAGTTGCTGCAGCGCACGCAGGGCTGGGCCGCCGGGCTCCGGCTGAGTCTCTCGGTCGGCCGCCAGACCACGCAGGCCGGCGAGCGGCTGACGCAGCGCCATCTGTTCGATTTCCTCGCCACGGAGGTGCTGGGCGAGATGCCGCCGCGGCTGCGCGACTTCCTGCTGCGCAGTGCCGTGCTGCCCGAGCTGACCGCCGAGCGCTGTGCCCGCGTCACCGGCATGGCCGATGCCGCCGAGCTGCTGGACGAGGTGGACCGCCGCGGCCTGTTCGTCTCGGTGCTGGCGGCCGAGCGGCCGACGCTGCGGCTGCACGACCTGTTCCGCGATTTCCTCGAGGACCGCCTGCGCCGCGAGCAGCCGGCGCTGTGGCGGGACCTGCTGCAGAGCGCGGCGCAGGACGAGCCGGACCTGGCGCGTGCCGTGGGCTACCTGCAGCGTGCCGGCGCCTGGGAAGCGGCGCTGGGCGTGCTGGCGCAACGCGGCCTGGCCCTGCTGGCCACCGGCGGCGCCAGCAGCCTTCTGCAGATGCTGGCGCAGTTCCCGCCCGAGCAGTACGCCAGGCTGCCGGACCTGTGGATGCTGCGCGGGCTGTGCGCCTGGCCGGGCTACGACTTCGACCAGCTGCGCCACTGCATGCACCAGGCGGTGGCCGGCTATGCCGAGGCCGGGCGCGATCGCGACGCGGCATTGGCCAGTGCCCACCTGTGCGCCGGGCTGCAGCACGTGGGCCGCTTCGAGGAAGGCACGCGCATCCTCGCGCGCCTGGGCCGGCTGCAGCTGGACGATGCGGCGATGGCCTTCATCCACTACGGCGAGGCCTGCGATGCGGTGGTCTGCGGCCGCCCTGATGACGTGGCGGCCAACAGCGCACGGATGCTGGCGGCGCTGCAGCGCGTACCCGATCCCGGCGTCTGGCAGCAGTGCCCGCTGCAGGTGATGCTGATCGGCGCGCCCGGCACGGCCGCCCAGGCGTCGCGTTATGCCCAGGCCATCCTGCAGGTGGCGGGCCACCGGCCGAGCCCGCTGCGGGCGGGCGCGTGGCATGCCCGCTGCTGGGCGGCGCTGCTGGCCGGCCGCAGCGACGAAGCGCTGGCCGAGCTGGCGCGCGCCGATGAGGATTTCCACTGGCTCGGCAGCCCCCGCATCGTCCAGACCGACAACCGCATGCTGCACGGCCTGCTGCATGCATTGCGCGGTGACGCGGACGCCAGTCGCGCGGCCGGCGAGGCCCTGATCGAGGACATCCGGCGCGCGGCCAGCCCTTCGTTCCGCCGCGTGCACGAGCCGGCGATGCTGTTCAACCACGCCCGCGCCGCCTGGCTGCTGGGCGACGTGGCATTGCTGCGCGAGATGGACGCGGCGATGCGGGCCGCTCGCCACCAGGCCGAGTGGCCCAGCGGGCTGGGCGCCCATGCGATGGTCTCCGCGATGCTGGCGCTGGCCGAAAGCCGCTTTGCCGACGCGCTGCAGCAGCTGGCATCGATGGACGCGCGTTTCGAATGCTATTTCCTGTGTGCCGGCGTGCAGGCCCGGACCTTGCGGGCGTGGGCGCTGGCCCGCAGCGGCCGGCTCGACGAGGCCGCGGCGAGCCTGCGGCCGCTGCTGCAGGGCCCGGGGGACGACGAGCGCGGTGCCGCAGTGCTGGCCGGCGAGACCGTGCTGGCCGAGCTGCAGGCACAAGCCTGGCAGGGCCGCCTCGGTGCGGCCGAGCTGGCACGGCTGGCCGATCTGCTTCGCCGCGTGCGGCAGGCACGGGGCGGCGCGGCGGTCTCCGCCGTCTTGCCGGCCGGGCAACCGGCGCGCGCTGCGGTCGATGCCGGCGAAGGCGACGCCGCGCCAGCGGCCAGCGGCGATCCGGCCCAGGTGCCGGCCCTGCTCGACGCTGCGCTCGAACACCTGACCCCGCGCGAGGCACAGGTTCTGGCGTTGATGGCCGCCGGCGACAGCAACAAGCTGATTGCCCGCGCGCTGGGCCTGAGCGTGCACACGGTCAAGCAGCATGTGGCCAGCGTGCTGGGCAAGCTGGGGGTCGCCAGCCGCGGCCAGGCAGCGGCCTGGTGGCACGGCCGCGGCAGGTAGTCCCCCCGCCATTCCGGCGGGCATGGCTCTTCCGGGGGATGCGGGCTCATCCCGCCGCCGTCCACCATGGGGGCATGCTTGTCCATCACCATGCGCACCTGCCGCGCGAACAGCGCGACGGCACCTGGTATTGCCGCGTCGCGGGCCGGGCGCAGGGGTCGCATGCGCTCGAGGCCTGGCAACTGGTCATCGAGCCCGATGCCGAGGCCCTGCTCGAGGGCCAGGGCGCCGAGCTGGTACTGCTGGTCCAGCAGGGGCAGGGCAGGCTGCTGGCGCCCAGCGGTCCGCAGCGCCTGAGTGCGCCCTGCACCGTGTGCCTGCCGGCGCCGGCCGGCGTGGTGTTGCAGAACATCGGCGCCACGCCACTGCAGTTGCTGCTGCTTCATCCGGCCCCCGCCCGCGCCGAACCCTGACCGAACGCGCCGCGCGCCGGGTCCGATGGCCCGAACGGGCGATGCGCGCGATGGCCGCGATTTCTACAGTGCCGCCAGCCCACCGAACCTGCACTGGAGAAAACGATGAACACCCCCCGCTCGATCACCCGCCTTGCCTTCGCCGCGCTGCTGGCGCTGGGCCTGGGCGCCGTGGGTTGTGGCGAGGCCCTGGCCGGCGCCGCCAAGCCCGCGGCCGCCGCCGCGGCCGTCGTCGACGGCACCGAGGCCGCGCGCCAGCTGATGGACTTCGCGGAGGTCACCTTCCCCAACTACTTCCCACCGCACCCGGCGGTGTCGACCGCAGCGCCCTTCGTCTACCGCTACTACCCGGATACCGGCATCTACCTGGGGGTCGTCACCCAGGCGGGACAGGGCTTTCCGCTCAACGGCGTGTACGTGATGGGGGGTGAGTTCGGCCCGAACCCGGTGCCGGTGGGTCAGTTGACCGACTACATCACGCCGGTGGCGAACTACGGTGTCGCGCTGTCGGTCGACCGCACCGCGGTGCTGCAGGGCGGCCAGGTGAGCCTGAAGGCCACGCTGACGCGGCGCAACGGCTTCACCGGCGCGGTGCAGCTGGTGCTCGACGGCCTGCCGGCCGGCGTCACCAGCAATGCGATCAGCATTCCTGCCGGTGCCACCAGCGCCGACATCGTGCTCACCGCGCAGACCAGCGCGCCGCACAGCCTGCCCACGGTGGCCCATGTGCGCGCGCTGGCGCCCAACGGCAATGCCACCGACGTGCTGCACCAGCCGCTGCTGGTGACCGTGCGCGGTGCGGCCGGCGTGGTGGACACCAGCTTCGGCGGCGGCATCACCACCACGCCGGTGGGCATCGGCGAGGACTATGCCAATGCGGTCGCGGTGCAGCCCGACGGCAAGGTGCTGGTCGCCGGCTCGAGCGCGACGCCCACCGGCACCTTCGTTTCGCTGGTGCGCTACGGCCGTGACGGCGGGCTGGACACCAGCTTCGGCACCGCCGGCAAGCTGATCACGCAGATCGGCACGCACAACGACGCGGCCGCGGCCATCGCGCTGCAGGCCGACGGCAAGATCGTCGTTGCCGGTGCCAGCGACCAGAACGGCAGCGGACTGGACTTTGCGGTGCTGCGCTACCTCCCGAGCGGGGTGCTGGACACGACCTTCGGCACCGGCGGCAAGGTGGTCACCGCGATCGGCAACGACAGCGACCGCGCCTGGGCGGTGGCGATCCAGGCCGACGGCAAGATCGTCGTCGCCGGCGAGAGCAACCAGGGACCGACCAGCGGCGTCGACTTCGCGCTGGTGCGCTACCTGCCGAACGGCACGCTCGATGCCTCCTTCGGCAATGGCGGCAAGGTGGTGACCGCGATCAAGTCGAACACCGGCCGCGATGCGGTGTACGCGCTGGCGCTGCCGGTGGTCAATGGCGAGCAGCGCATCCTCGCGGTCGGCGGCGACGGCGACTTCCAGGCCGTGCGCTACCTGCCCAACGGCACGCTGGATGCATCCTTCGGCCTGGGCGGCAAAGTGAGCGGCCTGTTCAACGCCAACATCGGTGGCGCGCGCGGCGTGGCCCTGCTGCCGGGCGGGCAGGCGGTGCTGGCCGGCGCGATCGGCAACGACTTCGCGGCGGCGCAGCTCAGCGCCAGCGGGCAGCTCGACCCGGGCTTCGGCACCGGTGGCAGGTTCACCCGCGACGTGGCCAACGGCAACTGGGATTCGGCCACCGCCATCGTGCGCCAGGCCGACGGCAAGCTGCTGCTGGGCGGCTGGGCCAACACGGGCAACAGCTCGGCCGGCGACTTCGCGGCACTGCGGCTGCTGGCCAACGGCACCCTCGACGCCGGCTTCGGCAGCAACGGCGTGGTGATCCACGCCACCGCCAGCGGCACCAAGAACGACCAGGCCCACGGCCTGGCGCTGCAGGCCGACGACCGCGTGCCCGCCGTGCGCGCTTTCCAGGCCGGCGAGGCCAACGGCAGCAACCACGACTTCACGCTCATCCGGCTCTGGCTCTGATGCGTAGACCCGGCACGACCCCAAGGAGACCCAACATGAATGCCTGGATCAAGTACCCGCTGCTGGTGCTCGGACTGGTGGCCGCGGCGGCCGCCGGCACGGTGGTGGTGGCCAGCCAGCGCGCGGAGGCCAAGCGCGTGCGCAGCATCGCGCTGCCGCCCTATGCACTGGCGATCCACGACGACGCCGCCAGCGTCGAGCGCGGGCGCTACCTGTTTCAGTCGCGCGGCTGTGCCGATTGCCACGGCAAGGACGGCGCCGGCCGGGTGTTCGTCGACGACCCGAAGATGGGCCTGCGACTGGCCGGGCCGAACATCAGCCCGGGACCGGGCAACGTGGTCGTCGGCTACCAGGCCGCCGATTGGGAGCGCACGCTGCGCCACGGTGTCAAGCCCGACGGCACGCCGTTGATGGTGATGCCCTCGGAAGACTTCGCACGCTGGACCGATGCGGACGTGGCGGCCGTGGCCGCCTACGTGCGCAGCCTGCCGCCGCGACCGGGCGGGCCGGCCGTGCTGCAGCTGCCGCTGCCGGTGCGCGTGATGTATGGCCTGGGCGTGGTCAAGGACGCCGCCGAACGCATCGATCACCGCTTGCCGCCGGCGCAACCGGTGCCCGAGGGCGTCACGGTGCAGCACGGCCAGTACGTCGCCAACGGCTGCACCGGCTGCCATGGCCAGCAGCTGTCGGGCGGCAAGATCCCCGGTGCGCCGCCGGACTGGCCGGCCGCCGCGAACCTGACACCGGGCGAGGGCAGTGCGCTGCAGCGCTATGCCGACGTGGCCCAGTTCCGCGCGATGCTGCGTTCGGGCAAGCGGCCCGATGGCAGTGCGGTGAGCCCGGTGATGCCGTTCGAGGCGCTGGCGCAGATGAGCGATACCGACATCGATGCCGCGTACCTGTACCTGAAGTCGCTGCCGCCGCGCGCCGCTGGCGGGCGGTGATGGGGTGCCCCCCGGGAGCGCCTGCGGCGCCTCCCCCCAAGGCGCGGCGCCGGCGGCCCGGCGGAGCCGGTTCCGCGGCGACCGCTGGGTGGCGCGACGGGTCGCATCCCGCGAGGGGTGCGGGGCCATCGGTTTGCGCGATGATGCGGCCCTGCTTCAATGCCGGGAGACTGCGATGCGAACCCGCCTGGTGCTGTGTGCAGGCCTGTGGCTGGCAGCCTGCGCCAGCGCGCCGCCCTTGCAACCGGGAATGAGCGAATCCGAGGTGGTGGCCCAGCTGGGCCGCCTGACCGGCCGGTATGCGCTGCCCGACGGCGCCACCCGGCTCGAATTCGCGCGGGGGCCGATGGGCCGAACGACCTGGATGGTGGACCTCGACGCGGGCGGCCACGCCAAGCGCTGGGCCCAGGTGCTCGATGACGCGCACTTTGCGCAGGTGGTCGATGGCATGCCGCGCGAGGAGTTGCTGCGCCTGCTGGGCCGGCCGGCCCATCGCGCGGCTGAATGGCAGAACCGCGAGTCCTGGTACTGGCGTTACCAGACCAACGACTGCCTGTGGTTCGCGGTGACGCTCAACGCCGAAGGGCGGGTGATGAACGGCGGCGGCCACATGCCCGACCCGATCTGCGACCACAATGACCGCGGCAACGCCAGATCCTGAATCCCGAGCCCGCGCATCCCGACTGATCCATGAGCTCCATCACCCTGTACGGCATCACCAACTGCGACACCGTCAAGCGCGCACGGGCCTGGATGGCCGAGCATGATCCAGGTTATCGGTTCCATGACTTCAAGAAGCAGGCCGTGCCGGAGGCCCGGCTGCCGGCCTGGGAGGCCGCCGTCGGCTGGGAGCGGCTGCTGAACCGCCAGGGCACCACCTGGCGCAAGCTCGACGATGCGGTGAAAGCCGGCGTGGTGGATGCCGCCAGCGCGCGGGCGCTGATGCTGGCACAGCCCAGCGTGATCAAGCGCCCGGTCGTGGAATGGCGCGACGGCGCCATCACCGTCGGCTTCGATCCGGCCGAGTTCGCACGCCGCCTGCGCTAGCGCTTCAGCCCGCCACCGGGCTCCCGCTGGTGGCCTGGGGCCGTTCGCGCAGCACGTTGCCGAGGGCCACCGCCACCGGATGTTGGCGGGCCGCGGCGGCTGCACCGGCTGTCGGCCCGATGCCGAAGTGCGTGCCGTACTGCGCCGCCAGCTGCTGCGCCAGCAATTCGAACTTGGTGAACTCGCTCTCGGTATCCGGGCTGCACCAGTCGGTCTTCCACATGGCGTGTTCGCCCGGCGGCAGCGCCATGCGCGCGTCGATCGCGCCCTCTGGCTGGTACTGGCAGGCCAAACCCCAGGGAAAATCGCGCCGATAATGTCGCCGCATATTGCCCAAGCCAAAATCGATAACGATGCTTTCCTCGACCACGCAATAGGCGTGGCCGGCGATCTGCCCGGGGTTCACGTGCATCTTGCCGCCGAGCTGGTAAATGCGCTGATCGCTGCCCAATACATCCACATACCCCGATACCGCGCGCGCACGGTAACCGTGCAGGCGGGCCACGTTCTGCACCAGACTCGCCATCAGGAAGCAAATGGCACCAAAGTTATGCAGATACAGCCAGCCGAGATCATGAAAATGGTCGTAGATCAGCTCGACAAAGGAAGCCAGCTCGGGATTGGGTACCGCCATGCGCAATTGCTGCTGCCGCATATTGCTGCGCACGGCATAAACATGGTCGAGTTCTTCGGTATAGGCCTTCAGCAGCTGCAGAAACTTGGCCGTCGGTACCCAGGTGCGCTGGGTTTCGCTGCCCTGGGGCAGCAGCAATCCGGCGCGCACCATCTTCATCAGCTGGATGCGAATTTCCTTTTCGGTATGTGGCAGTTCTCGCCGGAGGCTTTTCAATTCGATGATCGATCCGGCAACAAAATCCTGGCCGATCTTCACGAAGACATCATGGCCCGCCGTCGATTCCGTGAACGGAATATTGGCGGTGAGCCATCGGCGCACCTCCGCCACACCTTCCATGTGCGACGCGATGCGCCCGATCTGCAATGTCATTGTTCACTCCACTGACAATTCTTGACAGGCTTTGCAACACTCGTGAAATGTTCAGACATATTGTGTAGGTCTGCTTTTCGCGGTGTTGCAGCCGAAAGCCAAAAATATATCCGAGCGGTCTGCCGGCGCAAATAGCCGTTGCCCGCTCCAAGGTATGTAAACGTTCGAAATGCGAAAATTCGCGGAGCTGCGCTCAAGTCCGGATGCCGGCGGCCGATAACCCGAGCGTGGGCCAGGGGGCTCACCCCACTGGAGGAGTGCGTCCGCATGAAGATCCGTCCCTGGCTGGCTGCCGTCCTGAGCAGCCTGCCGCTGGCACTGGCCAGCCTGCCCGCTTCGGCCACCCTGATCACGCTGCACAGCCGGGCCTCGGGCGCTGCGGCCGCGCCGGCCGGCACCGAGGCAGCGCAGGGCGCGTACTACCACGACACGGTGGAAGCGGCGCTGGCCGCGCTGCCGACGCCCGGCTATTGCGACGCCACGCTGACGAGCTTTGCCGACACGAGCAACCATGGCTCGTGCAGTGGGGGCAGCAGCACCAACATCGCCTTCGCCTACAAGCTGGACTTCGGTGTCGACGCAACGCAAGGCGGCGACTTCAGCCTGCGACTGGGCGTGGACTTCGGGCGCGGCGGTGCCGTCTTCCTCGACGGCCAGCTGCTCGGCGCGCGCAACACCGACATGTGGTGGGGCGGCAATTGGAATGCCACCACCCAGCTGTTCCAGTTCACCGGCCTGGTGCTCGGCGCTGGCAACCATGAGCTGGCGGTCTACGGTCTGGAAGGCTGCTGTGACGGCGGCCAGCGCGCCGATTACCGCATTGGCAGCGCCGGCAGTTGGACCACCTTTGCGGCCAACGACACGCTGGTGCTGCGGGCCGGCCCGGCCAGCGTGCCGGAGCCGCGCAGCCTGGCGCTGGTGCTGAGTGCGATGCTCGGCCTGGCCGCCGCGCGCCAGTACCGGGCTGAGCACCGTCGCAGGCGCGAGCGCGCTCGCTGAGCGGCTGCGGGCAACGCCGGGCAGGCGCGCCGGACCGGCGCGCAGGCGACAGCGCGGCCGCCAGGCGGCGCGCACAATGGCCGCTCTTCACCCGAGGAGAGCCGATTGAACGAGCACAGCGACCGCGTCCGCATCACCCTGGACGCTTCCGGCGTTGCCGAGGTCTGCCTGGCGCGGCCGGACAAGATGAACGCGCTGGACTTCGCGATGTTCGACGGCATCGCGGCGGCGATCGACCAGCTCAAGGCCGAGCCTGCATTGCGGGCCGTGGTGCTGCATGGCGAGGGCCGCGCCTTCTGCGCGGGGCTGGACATGGGGCGCATGAGCAAGATCGCCGACCAGGCGGCCGGCGGCTTCCGCGACCTGCGGCCGCGCACGCATGGCCTGTCGAACTCGGCGCAGTACGTGGCCCAGGGCTGGCGCGAGCTGCCGGTGCCGGTGATTGCCGCGGTGCACGGCGTGGCCTTCGGCGGCGGCCTGCAGGTGGCGCTGGGCGCCGACATCCGTCTCGTCACCGCCGACCTGAAAATGTCGGTGATGGAAGTGAAGTGGGGCCTGGTGCCCGACATGGCCGGCATCGTGCTGATGCGCGGCCTGCTGCGCGACGATGTTGCGCGCGAGCTCACCTACACCGGCCGCGTCGTCAGCGGCGAAGAAGCGGTGCAGCTGGGCCTGGCCACGCGCATCTGTGCCGACCCCCTGGCCGCCGCGCGCGAGCTGGCGGCGGGCATCGCCAACCGCAGCCCGGATGCCGTGCGCGCGGCCAAGCGCCTGCTGAACCAGGCCGCCGCGGGCGCGAGTGATGCCGCGCTGCTGCAGGCCGAATCCGACGAGCAGGTGGCGCTGATGGGCCAGCCCAACCAGGTCGAAGCGGTGCGCGCGAACATCGAACAGCGCCCCCCTGTCTTCAGCCGTTAGCACGGCCTTGAAACCGCAGCCGCCCTTCCTGCGCGATGCCGGCTTCGAAGCCCATCTGCGCCAGCGCCTGGCCGACTGGCCGCTGCAGACGGCGAGTCACGAAGGCCTGCGCCGCGCCGCGGTGGCGATGGTGATCACCGACGAGGCCCATGGCGGCGACCTGCCCGGCCTGGTGCGGCATGCGCAGTGGCGGGCGGAAGCGGCCGTGATCGTCACCCGCCGCGCCGCCAGCCTGCGCGCCCATGCGGGCCAGTTCGCGCTGCCGGGTGGCCGTGTCGAAGACGGCGAAGCGCTCGAAACCGCCGCGCTGCGCGAGCTGCACGAGGAAGTGGGTTTGGTGCTCGATGCGACGGCCGTCATCGGCCGGCTCGACGACTACGTCAGCCGCTCGGGCTATGCGATCACGCCGATCGTGATGTGGGGCGGCCAGGCGCAAGGCCTGGTGCCCAACCCCGGTGAAGTGGCCAGCATCCACCGCATTCCGTTGACCGAGCTGCTGCGGCCCGATGCACCCATCCTCACCGACGAAGGCGGCGATCACCCGACGCTGCGCATGCCGGTCGGCGAAGGCTGGATTGCGGCGCCCACCGCCGCGCTGCTGTACCAGTTCCGTGAAGTTTGCCTGTTAGGCCGAGACACCCGCGTCGCGCATTTCGAGCAACCCCGGTTCGCCTGGCAATAGCAAAGGGGGCACTGCAACCCAGCAGCCGCCACGGATCCGGCTCCGCCGGTCCGTCAGCGGCGCCCCCTCGGGGGGAGGCGCCGCAGGCGCTCCGGGGGGGGGCTAAATCTGCACCCGCGTGCCCAGTTCGACGACGGCGTTGTCGGGCAGCTTGAAGAACTCGGCCACGCCGCCGGCATTGCGGCTCATCGCGGCGAACAGGCGTTCGCGCCAGTGCGCCATGCCGGCGCCGGGCGTCGGCACCACCGTCTCGCGGCTGAGGAAGTAGCTGGTCTCGAACAGCGGCACCGGCAGCCCTTGCGCGGCGCAGCCGGCCAGCGCGCGCGGCACGTCCGGTGTTTCCATGAAGCCGAAGTGCAGCCGCACGCGCCAGAAGCCGCGGCCGAGGTCCTCGATCTGCAGGCGCTGCTCGGGCGGCACCGCCGGCACATCCTCGAACAGCACGGTGAGCACGAGGTTCTTCTCGTGCAGCACCTGGTTGTGCTTCAGGTTGTGCAGCAGCGCCTGCGGCACGGTCTCGCCATCGGCCACCGCGTATACCGCGGTGCGCAGCGCGCGGTTCAGGCCGCTCTCGTCGAGTGAGGCGATGAAGGGCTGCAGCGCCAGGCCATCGCTGCGGATGCTCTCCAGCAGCAGCCGGCGGCCGCGTGCCCAGGTGCTCATCACGCCGAACAGCAGCAGGCCCAGCGCCAGCGGGAACCAGCCGCCTTCGAAGAACTTCAGCGCGCAGCCGGCCACCAGCAGCGCATCGATGCTCAGGAAGAACAGCGTCGCGGCCGCGGCCAGCGGCGCCGGCACGCGCCAGCTGTGGCGCACGACGAACCAGGTCAGCACGGTGGTGATCATCATCGTCATCGTCACCGCGATGCCGTAGGCGCCGGCCAGCGCGGTCGAGCTGCCGAAGGCCAGCACCGCGGCCAGCACGCCAGCCAGCAGGGCCCAGTTCACGGCCGGCATGTAGATCTGACCGGATTCGCGCGCCGAGGTGTGCGTGAGCCGCATGCGCGGCAGATAGCCGAGCTGGATGGCCTGGCGCGTCATCGAATAGGCGCCCGAGATCACGGCCTGCGACGCGATGATCGCGGCCAGCGTCGCCAGCACCACCGCCGGCAGCACCCAGCCGGCCGGGAACAGGCGGTAAAACGGGTTCTCGATCGCCTTCGGGTCATGCATCAGCAGCGCGCCCTGGCCCAGGTAGTTCAAGGCCAGCGCCGGCATCACCAGCGCGCACCAGGCCAGCTGGATCGGGCGGCGCCCGAAGTGGCCCATGTCGGCATACAGCGCCTCGGCGCCGGTGAGCGCCAGCACGATCGCGCCGATCGCCGCGCCCACCATCCAACCGCGGCCGGCCAGGAAGCGCAAGGCCTCGAACGGATTCAAGGCGGCCAGGATCGCCGGCTCGCGCGCGATCTGCTGCACGCCGGTGACGGCCAGCACCGCGAACCACAGCAGGATCACCGGTCCGAACAGCTTGCCGACCACACCGGTGCCGAATCGCTGCAGCAGGAACAGGCCCAGCAGCACCGCCAGCGAGAACGGCAGCACATACGGCTTCAGCGCAGGTGTGGCCACTTCGAGGCCTTCCATCGCGCCGAGCACCGAGATCGCCGGCGTGATGATGCTGTCGCCATAGAACAGCGTGGCGCCGAACACGCCCAGCAGCAGCAGCGCGCCGCGCAGCTTGGCGCGGCCCGCCACCGCATGCGCGGCCAGCGCGGTGAGCGCCAGGCCGCCGCCTTCGCCGCGGTTGTCGGCACGCAGGATCAGGATCACGTACTTCAGCGTGACCACCAGCATCAGCGCCCAGAAGATGGCCGAGATCGCGCCGACCAGGTTGTCGTGCGTCAGCGCGATGCCGGTGGCGGGCGTGAAGATCGTCGCCACGGTGTACAGCGGGCTGGTGCCGATGTCGCCGTAGACGACGCCGATGGCGCCCAGCGTGAGCGCGGCCAGGCCGTGGCGAGCCGTGGCGTGCGCCGCGGCGGGCGTGGTGGGGGCGGGCGCCGGGACGCTCGCGAGCGGGGCCGGAGAGGCAGTGTTGTCCATGCCGACAGCGTGCCGCTGGCGGCATCAGGAACGCATAAGTGCCCCGGCTGCCGGACCGGAGGCGCCCGTGCCTTCAGCTCGCGGCCCCGTCCTCGGCCTCGGCCAGCCGGTAGCCGACACCGGGCTCGGTCAGCAGCAGTTGCGGTTCGGCCGGGTCGGCCTCGAGCTTGGCGCGCAGCTGGGCCATGTACAGCCGCAGGTAGTGGGTGTGCTCGGTGTATTCGGCGCCCCACACGTCGGCCAGCAGCTGGCGGTGCGTCACCACCTGGCCGGCGCTGCGCACCAGCCGGGCCAGCAGCTTGAATTCGGTGGGCGTCAGGTGTTGCGGCTGCCCGTCGCGCAGCACGCTGCGGGCGGGCAGGTCGATCTCGCAGTTGCCGCGCTGATAACGAGTTATCGACGCCTGCATGCGGGTGCCGCGATGCCGCAGCGCGACGCGCATGCGCGCCAGCAGCTCACCGATGCCGAAGGGCTTGACCAGGTAGTCGTCGGCGCCGGCGTCGAGCAGTGCGATCTTGTGCTCGTCGGCCTGGCGCGCCGAGATCACCAGCACCGGCGTGTCGTGGCGGCGGCGCAGGCTCTCCAGCAGCGCGCGGCCGTCGCCGTCCGGCAGACCGAGGTCGAGGATGATCAGCGCCGGCGGGCTGTGGGCGACCAGGGCCTGTGCCTCCGACAGGCTGGCCGCGGTGCGCACCGCGAAGCCCTCGACCTGCAGCGCATCGCGCAGCGTCGTGCGCAGCTCGCGGTCATCCTCGACCAGCAGCACCTGCAGCATGTCAGTACCGCCCGGCCGTCGCGAAGGTACTGACAGCCCCCACGGGGGGCAGCGAACCACGTGAGCGTGGGGGTCTCATGTCAGGCGGCCGCCTCGGCCGGCGAATCCATCAACTCGCTCAGCATGAACTCGAAGCTGCAGCCGCCGTGCGCCCGGGCGCGCAGCTTCAGCTCGCTGCCGTGCGCGCGCACGATCGCGCGGCACACCGCCAGGCCGACGCCGGCGCCGGGCCGGGCCTGGTCTTCAGGCACGGCGGGCATGGTGTCGCCGCGCTGGAAGACATCGAAGATGCGCTCGCGCCAGGCGGGCGGCACGCCCGGGCCGCGGTCACGCACCGCGATCAGCACCTGCGGGCCCTGGCGCCGCACCAGCACCTCCACCGGCGCTTCGGGTGGGCTGTATTTCAGGGCGTTGTCGATCAGGTTGTCCAGCAGCTGGGCCATCAGCAGCGCATCGCAGCGCAGCAGTGGCAGGCCGGGCTCGAGGCGCGCGCGCAGCCGGCGCTGCGGATCATGGCGGCGCGCGCGGCGCAGCGCTTCGCCGACGATCTCCTCGGCCGATTCCCAGTCGAGCCGCAGCGCCAGGCCGGGCGCATCCAGCCGTGCCAGCTGCAGCGTGTTGTCGGCCAGGCGGCTGAGCTGGCGCGCTTCGTCGACGATGGTGTCGGCCAGGCGCTGGCGCTGCGCGGGCTGCAGCCGATCGGCCTGCTCCTGCAGCGACGACGCGGCGCCGAGGATGGTGGCCAGTGGCGTGCGGAAGTCGTGCGAGATGGCCGCCAGCATCGCATTGCGCACGGCCTGCAGCTGCGCCAGCTCGCGCGCCTGGTCCTCGGCGGCCTGCGACTGCACGCGCTGCAGCGCCTGGCCCATCTGGTCGCACAGCGCCTGCGCATGGCGGCGCGCCAGCGGATGGTCGGTGGTCTCGTCCAGGCGCAGCAACGCGGCGCCGTGGCAGCTGTCGCGGCCGCGCAGCGGCAGGTACCAGGCCGGCAGCTCCTGGTGATGGCCGGTGCCCGGGCCCATCGGCTGGCGTTGGCGCAGGCAGTGCCAGAGGCCGGCGTGCTCGTCGGCATCGGCCTCGCCGAGCTGCAGCACCGCCTCGGCATCGGGCTGCTTCGGCAGGCCGCCCTTCAGCAGCAGCAGGCTGCAGCGGCCGCTGGTCTGGCCGTCGACCAGGCCCCGCAGCAGGTCCTGCAAGGCTTGTTGCAGCACCGCTGCATGCGCCAGCGGTTCGCGGCTGTCGCGCAAGGCTTCGCTGAAGGCCCGCAATTGCTCGGCCTGTTGGAGATGGTGCCGGGCCTGCTCGGCCTGCTGGCGCTGGCTGGCCACCAGCGCCGCCACCAGCCAGTTGACGCCCAGCATCGCAGCCAGCAGCAGCAGGTGCTGGTTGGCCGCGACTTCAAAGCTGCCGCGCGGCGGCACGAATTGCCAGTTGAAGGCCGCGACGGCGATCGCCCCGCTGGCCAGCGCGGCGGTGACGGGCAGGCAGACGCTGGCGATCGCCGACACCATCACCAGCAGCAAGGCCAGGTTGGCCAGTTCCAGCCGGCCGTCCAGCAGCATCAGCGCGCACCAGCCCGCGGCCCATAACGCGGCGGCCAGGGCCCAGCGAAGGAGGGTGCTGCCGGTGTCCATGATCGACACGGTAGCAGCCCCTGCATCAGGAAAGCATCAGGATCGCCTGGCCACGCTTCACAATCGGAGCGATGTCCAAGCCCCAGCCCACCGCGTTCGCATCCCCCTCGGGCGAACACGCATGAGCAGCGCATCGCCCTCGATCTGGACCACGCTGCACCACCCGGTGTTCCGGGGCATGTGGTTCGCCAGCACGGTCTACTTCATCGGCAACGCGATGCAGGGCATGGCGGCCGCCTGGATGATGGTCGAGCAGACCGGCTCTTCGTTCCTCGCCGCGCTGGTGCAGACGGCGGTGTTCCTGCCGATGTTCGTGCTGTCATTGCCGGCCGGCGTGCTGGCGGACACCACCGACCGCAGGCGCCTGGTGCTGATCGGTCTGATGACGCAGGCCGCCGCGGTGCTGCTGCTGGCTCTGCTGATGCTGCTGGGTTGGGCCGGGCCCGCCACGGTGCTGTTCCTCACCTTCATCGCCGGTTCCTGCACCGCGGTGGTCTCGCCGGCCTGGAACTCCACCGTCGGCGAAATCCTGCCGCGCGAGGAGCTGCCGCAGGCCATCGTCGCGATGAGCATCGCGTACAACGCGGCGCGCGCGCTGGGCCCGGCGCTGGCCGGGCTGGTCTACGGCGCGGCCGGCGGCGGCTGGGTGTTCGCGCTGGCCGTGGCCGGCACGCTGGCGCTGGCCCAGGCCTTCCGCCGCTGGCCGCCGCGGCCGCACCCGCCTTCGCGCCTGCCGGCCGAGCGGCTGTGGGGCGGCACCTTGGCCGGGCTGCGCTATGCCCGCCATTCGCCCACCATCCTGGCGCAGCTGGTGCGCACAGCAGCCTACAGCGCGGCCGGCTCGGCACTGTGGGCCTTGCTGCCGGTCATCGGCCAGCAGCGCCTGGGCCTGGGTGCCGAGGGCTTCGGGCTGCTGATGGGTTGCCTGGGTACGGGCGCGGTGGCCGTGGGCCTGGTGATCGGCCCGCTGCGCCATCGCGTCGGGCTGGAGCCCTTGGTCAATGCCAGCGGCGTGCTGTTCGCGGGCGTGATGCTGACGGCGGCGTTCTCGCGCTGGCCGCTGCCGGTGTACGGCGCGCTGGTGATCGGCGGCGCGTGCTGGATGGCGGTGATGTCGACCTTCAACACCGCCACGCAGACCAGCGCGCCGCCCTGGGTGCGCTCGCGCGCGACCGCGCTGCATGTGCTGAGCGCGCTGGGCTCGTTCGCCATCGGCTCGGCCTTCTGGGGCGCGGTGGCTGGCGTGGGCGGGCTGCAGGTGGCGTTGATGCTCGCGGCCGCGCTGATGCTGGCCGGCCTGTCGTTGGCCAAGTGGTTCCCGCTGCGCATGGGCGAGGCGCGCGACGTGACGCAGGTGGCGCCCTTCGAGGACCTGCTGGTGCCCGACCCGCCCGACCCCGAGGCCGGCCCGGTGGCGGTGGAGCTGGGCTACCGCATCCGGCCCGAGGACACGGCGGCCTTCCTCGACGCGGTGTCCCAGCTGCGCGCGCCGCGCCAGCGCGACGGTGCCACGTTCTGGCGCATCTACCGCGACCTGGGCGACCCGTCGCGCTATGTCGAGCGCTTCATCGTCACCTCCTGGGCCGACTACCTGCACCAGCGCGCCCGCGCGACCCTGGCCGACCAGGCGCTGGAGGAGCAGGTGCGCGGTTTCGTCGTCGACGATCAAGTCACGATGCAGCACTACATCGCCGAGAGATAGGCCCACCCCCGGAGCGCCTGCGGCGCTTCCCCCTCGAGGGGGCGACGCCGACGGACTGGCGGAGCCAGATCCGTGGCGTCTGCTGGGGCAGGCCGCGCTTTGACTACAGGATATTCAGAAACACCGCGGTCACCGGTCCGAACTGGCCGCTGGCATCCTTCGCGCGCACGAACACGATGTGCCGGCCGCTGGCCAGGCCGGCGGTGGGCAGCGTGCCGCTGAGCGCTTCGGTCGTGGCGTTGAACACGCCGTCGGCCGCCTGCAGCACGATGGCCTGCGCGCCGGCCTGCCAGGGTGGCGTGTCGATGAAGGCCTCGGCGGCGGCAATCGCCTGCACCGGCTCGGCGCCGTTGCTCTGGTTGAAGCGGGTGTCGGTGGCCGTTGCGCTCACGCCCACCGCGGTGCCGGCGGGCACGCCGCTGCTGCTGGCGCTGCCGGCCAAAGTGAGCGTCGTCACGTCCGGGCCGCCGGGCAGCAGGTAGGGCGCGCGGGCGATCTTCGCGGCGTAGATCAGCGCCGGCAGGTTGTCCGGCAGCGTGCTGCCGGTGTAGCTGGCACAGCTTTCGAAGAAGCTGGTGCCGATCTCGAAGGTGAACGAGGCCACGCCGAGTTCGCCGTAGGGCGGCCCGTCGGTGGTGCCGTCGGTCGGGTACAGGCCGATCGACTGCATCGGCTCATAACCGTTGAAGTAAGCGAAGCGGCGGCCGAGGGTCTGCATCGCCGGGCCGTTGGGCGCGACCGCCGAGGTCTCGCCCCAGGGCCACAGCACCAGCTGCGCGTAGCTGTGGATGTCGATGTGCAGGCCCGAGGTGTCGGCCGGTGCCGCATCGGTCAGCGCCGGGCCGCGGCGGTCGGGCCAGAGGCTGCGCATGTAGTTGGTCATCGCCTGCGTCTCGGGTTCGGACGCGGCGACCGGGCCGCGGTACGTGTCACTGCATTCGTTGCCGCTGGAGCCCTGGCCGTTGGTGCTGTTCCAGCTGAACGCGAAGTTGCGGTTCAGGTCGGCGCCGCGCTTGCTGCTGAGCACGCCGCAGTAGGCGGTGTTGATGTTCTTGCGCCACATCGCGCCGGCCTCGGCCTTCTTGCGGCCGTCCGGGTTGCTCTGCAACAGCAGGTGCACCTCGTGGTGCTCGAGGATCCAGGTGGCCTCGGCATGGGTTCCGTAGCCGTCGAACAGCCAGCGCGCGAAGGCCAGCGCCAGCGGTGCGGTGGTGTACTCGCGCGCGTGGATCGCCGAATTGACGAAGAGCTTGGGCTTGTCAGTCGCGCTGCTGTTGCGGTTGGTCAGCTTCAGCACCATCAGGTCGTAGCCCATGCGCGGGCGCTGGGTCTTCTGCCAGCTGTTGCCGATGTCGGTCCAGCTGGCCAGGTCGGGCCGCGAGGTCGCCATCGCCTGCGCGGCGGCATAGGTTTCCTCCACCGTCTCGTAGCAGGCATAACCCGGAATCGACTGGGTGCCGGCATCGGCCGCCTGCGGGTTGAGGCGGCGGCGCTGCGCGGTGGCGGCGTCGATGGCATCGAGCATCGCGCGGTGCCGCTGGCCGACTTCGGGCGCCGGCTCGATGCGGAAGCCGAAGCGCTGCAGCGCGGCGATGTCCTCGGGCTGCAGTTCCATCAGCAGGTAGCCGGTGCCGTAGTTGGCCTCGATCAGCTGGTTGTGGAAGCTGATCGCGGCCTTGCGCGCGCTGCCGATGTCCGGGAACCAGGCCTTGTAGAAGTTGGCGGCGCGGCTGCGTTCCTGCAGCCGCAGCTCGGTCGGGCTGAGGTCGTCGGCCGCGGCGGGCGCCCCCAGTGCGGGCAGGGCGAGCAACAGCGAAGCAAGCGCCGCGCTCAGCGGCTTCCGGCGGAAGGTCATGGGATCTCCTCTGACGGCACGATGCTGCTGCAGCTTGCGGGATGGTGAGGCGGCCGCTTGTGCCTATCATCGATCCTCTCACACCAAGGCCTAGGAACCGCGATGGACATGCCCCTCAACGTGGGGTCGACAAGCTATGTCGAGACCCGCCGCCACGAGTTGCGCAAGACGCGGCTGGTGATGATCGACGGCCAGCTGGCGGTGAATACCCGCAGCAGCGAAGGCGGTGTCAGTGCCCGCGCCTACGAAGGCGGCTACTGGGGCCTGGCCGCGGCGCCCGACGGCGACCCGGCCGAGCTGCAGCGCCGGGCCCGGCGCAACGCACAGGCGATGGCGTGCTTCGGCGCCCGGCCGGCGCTGGCGCTGCCCGGTGGCAACTACCGCGGCGAGCATGTGTTCCGCGGCAAGGCCCCCCTCACGGCGCAGGAATGCTCCGAGCGCCTGGCAGCGCTGCACGCGTATTGCCGCCGGCAGTTTCCGGACCTGAAGTCGACGCGCTTCGTGCTGCTGGAGGAACACCACAGCAAGTGGCTCAGCAGCAGCGCTGGCGCCGAATCGCTGGCCAGCATCCAGCGCGCCGCGTGCTACCTGACGCTGATTGCCGAAGACGAGCACGGTGCGCCGGTCGAGATGTTCGAGCCGCTGTCCACCAAGGGCAGCCTCGCCGAGCTGGACCTGAGCCCCGAGACGCTGGCGCCGCGGCTCGACGCGATGCACCGCCACCTGCAGGCCAAGCGCCATGCGGTGCCGGCCGTCGGCGGCCTGCACACGGTGGTGATCGCGCCGGCGCTGGCGGGCATGCTGGCGCACGAGGCCATGGGCCACCCCTGCGAGGCCGACATCGTGCTCGGCGGCGCGATCACCGGCGACCTGCGGGGCCAGCCGGTGGCCAGCGAGCTGGTGTCGATGGTCGACTTCGCGCACAGCTTCCAGGGCCAGGAGACGATGATCCCGGTGTACGCCGACGACGAAGGCACGCCGGCGCGCGACGCGGTGCTGATCGACCGCGGCCGCCTCACCGAATTCATGAACAGCCGCGAAACCGCGGCCCGCCTGGGTCTGGAGCCCACCGGCAGCGCGCGCGCCTATGCGCCGGCCGACGAGCCGCTGGTGCGCATGCGCAATACCGCGATCCTGCCGGGCACCAGCAAGCTGGCCGACATGATCGCCGGCGTCGACCAGGGCTACCTGCTGATGACCACCAGCAACGGCCAGGCCGATTCCACCACCGAGTTCATGTTCGGCATCTCGCTGGGCTACGAGATCCGCAACGGCCAGCTTGGCCGCGCGATCCGCGACACCACGGTGTCGGGCTCGGCGATCAAGGTGCTGCAGAGCGTCGATGCGGTGTCCGACGACATGGTCTGGAACTGCTCGGGCTACTGCGGCAAGAAGCAGCCGATGGTGGTCTCGATGGGCGGGCCGGCCCTGCGCGCCCGCGCCCACCTGGGAGGCGAGTGACCATGGAGCACCTGCAGACGATTGCCGAGCAGGCCCTGGACCTGATGAAGGCCCAGGGTTTCGACGCCGCCCGCGCCGATGCCAGCCTGCTGGAGACCACCGAGCTGAACATCGCCCACAACGAGCCCAGCCTGCTGCGCAGCCTGCGCTCGAACAAGCTGATGCTGACGGGCCTGGTCGACCAGCGCCTGGCCAGCACCGAGCTGAGCGACTGGTCGCCCGAGGCCCTGAAGAGCACGGTGGCCGCGCTGCATGCCACGGCGCTTGCGGCGCCGCAGGACGAGGCCCATGCCATCAGTGCGGGCCAGCGCGTGCGCATCGAGCAGGGCCCGCCGGAGGCCGACGAGGCGCTGCTGGCCGACAAGGTGGGCGAGTTGCTGGCGTTCCGCCAGAGCCAGACGCCGACCATGATGCTCGAGGAGGGCACGGCCGCGCACACCCGGCTGCGCCAGCACACGCTCAGTTCGGGTGCTAGCGACCTGGCCTGCGACATCGGCTGGTACGGGCTCTCGGCCTTCGGCTCGGCGCGCGAAGGGCAGCGCACCAGTTCGTTCAACTTCGCCGAAGGCCAGGCGCACGACCTGCGGGGTGCGCCGGCGCAGGCCTGGTTCGGCATCGAGGCGCTGCTGCGCGACACGCCGCGCCAGCTGGACGCCGCGCCGATCGGCGAGAAGTTCGTCGGCGAGGTCGTGCTGTCGCCGCAAGCCGTGGCCAGCCTGCTGGGCTGGCTGCAGGGGCAGATCGGCGACCTGCAGCTGATCGCCGGCACGTCGCTGTACCGCCAGCGCGTCGGCGAGGCGGTGGCTTCGCCGCTGCTGAACCTGCGCAGCCGCTTCGACGCACCGGGCATCGCGGCCCTCTCGGCCGATGGCTTTGCCGCCGCGCCGGTGCAGGTGCTGCAGCAGGGGCGCCTGATGTGCCTGACGCCCAGCCTCTACGCCAGCCGCAAGACCGGCCTGGCGCAGGTGCCGGTGGCCTCCGGTGGCTGGGAGATCGAGGCCGGCGACACGCCGCTGGACGACATGCTGGCGGGCGTGCCGCGCGGCGCGCTGGTGGGCCGGCTGTCGATGGGCAACCCCGCCAGCAACGGCGATTTCTCCGGCGTCATCAAGAACAGCTTCCGCATCGAGGGTGGCCAGGTTGGCCAGGCGCTGCGTGAGGTGATGATCACCGGCAACGTCGCGCAGATGCTCGGCGCCGTCAGTGCCGTCAGCCGCGAGCGGGTGGACACCGGCGCCACCTGCCTGCCGTGGCTGCGGGTGCCTGGACTGCACTTCTCTTGAAGGACCGGCGGGCGGATCGTCGGCCGTCCGCGCTGCCTGTGCGCCGGTGGCTGCAATTCGTCGCAGCGCGCGTGGCGCGGCGGCGAGGGTCTGGAATGCTGCGACGCTTCCGTCTGCTCGGGCCGCGTGCCCCTCGACCATGTCCTGCCCGCCCCGCCTCGCTCGTCGTGTCCTGATGCTGTCGCCGCTGGCCCTGGCGGCCGGCCCCGGCCGGGCCGCCAGCTGGCTGAACTTCGGCCACGAGGCCGGTTCGGGTCGCGTGGTGGCCTCGCAGCGCAACCTGCCGGCGTTCTCGGCCCTGAAGCTCGGCGGCGCGTTCGCGCTCGAGCTCCAGCAGGGCGACCGGCCGCGTCTCGATGTCGAGCTCGACGACAACCTGCAGCCGCTGCTCGAGACCGAGGTGCGGGACACCACGCTGCACATCCGCGAGCAGCGCCACTTCAAGGCGACGACGCTGCGACTGGTGCTGACCACGCCACGGCTCGATGCGATCCACCTGTCCGGCGCCGCGGCGATCCGCTGCGACAGCTGGTCGGCCGAGCGGCTGAGCCTGTACCTGGGCGGGGCCGCCGCACTCAAGCTGCGCGGCCTGGGCCTGCAGACCCTGTTTGCCGATCTCGGCGGCAGCAGCATGCTGAGCGCCGAGGGCACGGCCGGCCAATTGCAGGCCACGCTGGGCGGTGCCGCGGGCCTGCAGGCTGCCAAGCTGCAGACCCGCGAGGCGACGCTGCAGATCGGTGGCTCGGCCCAGGCCACCGTCTGGGCGCAGCAGCTGCTGCGCGCCAGCGTCGGAGGGGCGGGTGGCCTGCGCTACCACGGCCAGCCGCGCACCGAGCTGGCCACTTCAGGCAGCGGTACCGTCAAGGCCCTGGGCGACCTGCCCGGAGGGCGCTGAAGGCCGGCCGATATCCCGATTCGGTGCGCCATGCACCGATCAAATGCGGATCGTCGCCAGGAATGACCCAAACGGGTGCGTCTCGGCTGCACCGAATGCGGCATATGGTTTGCTTGATTTGGTGCATCCATGGCCTGCTCTGGTGCGATAACGCCCCGACAAGGCGCCAATTCCACCCGAGGAGACGATTCGATGGAGCAACTCAAGCAGGGCAGTGATGCCCTGTTCATCCTGCTGGGCGCCATCATGGTGCTGGCGATGCACGCGGGCTTTGCGTTCCTCGAACTCGGCACCGTGCGCAAGAAGAACCAGGTCAATGCGCTGGTGAAGATCCTGGTCGACTTCGCCGTCTCCACCATCGCGTACTTCTTCGTCGGCTACACCGTCGCCTATGGCGTCAGCTTCTTCACCGGCGCCGAAGCGCTGGCGGCGCGCAACGGCTACGAGCTGGTGAAGTTCTTCTTCCTGCTCACCTTCGCGGCGGCCATTCCGGCCATCGTCTCGGGTGGCATCGCCGAGCGCGCGCGCTTCGGCCCGCAACTGATCGCCACCGCGGTGCTGGTGGGCCTGGTGTACCCGCTGTTCGAGGGCGTCGCCTGGAACCAGAAGTTCGGCGTGCAGGCCTGGATCAAGGCCGCCACCGGCGCCGAGTTCCATGACTTCGCCGGCAGCGTGGTGGTGCATGCGGTGGGCGGCTGGATCGGGCTGGCCGCGGTGCTGCTGCTGGGCGCACGTGGCGGGCGCTACCGGAAGGACGGTGCGATCAGCGCCCACCCGCCCTCGAGCATCCCCTTCCTCGCGCTGGGCGCGTGGATCCTGGCGGTCGGCTGGTTCGGCTTCAACGTGATGAGCGCGCAGACCATCGACAAGATCTCCGGCCTGGTGGCGGTGAACTCGTTGATGGCGATGGTCGGCGGCACGCTGGTGGCGGTGCTGCTGGGCCGCAACGACCCGGGCTTTGCCTACAACGGCCCGCTGGCCGGCCTGGTGGCGGTGTGTGCCGGCTCGGACGTGATGCATCCGGCCGGCGCGCTGGTCACCGGCGGCGTGGCCGGCGCGATCTTCGTGCTGATGTTCACGCTGACGCAGAACCGCTGGAAGATCGACGACGTGCTGGGTGTCTGGCCGCTGCACGGGCTGTGCGGCGCCTGGGGCGGGCTGGCCTGCGGCCTGTTCGGGCTGCCGGCGCTGGGCGGGCTGGGCGGCGTGAGCTTCGGCGCGCAGGCCATTGGCACCCTGCTCGGCGTGCTCTGGGCCCTGGCGGGAGGCGCGCTGGTCTATGGCGTGCTGAAGCAGTTGCTCGGCTTGCGGCTCAGTGCCGAGGAAGAGTACGAAGGCGCCGACCTGTCGATCCACAAGATCGGCGCGACACCCGAACGCGAGGCCAGCTGGTAGTCTCCGGCTGACGCGTACTTCGCGAATTATCGCCGGCATGCAGGCGCTCGCGCGCGCCTGCATGGGCGCGCATGAGACCACGGACCCGGGCCGGTCGGCCATCGGGTTGCCCCTAGGGTAGTTCTGCGACTGTGCGGTCGGTGACCGCGCCCCTATCGTTGCGCCCGCCATCAAGCCCCGGCGCCGCTGGGGCGCACGAGCAGGCCGAACGCAACCCATGGGCACCGACACGATTCTCGAGACGCGCGAACTCACCAAGGAGTTCAAGGGCTTCGTCGCCGTCAGCAAGGTCAACCTGAAGGTGCGGCGCGGCAGCATCCATGCGCTGATCGGCCCCAATGGCGCGGGCAAGACCACCTGCTTCAACCTGCTGACCAAGTTCCTGACCCCGAGTTCGGGCCAGATCCTGTTCGACGGCCACGACATCACCAACGAATCACCCGCGCACATCGCGCGCCGCGGCGTGATCCGCTCGTTCCAGATCTCCTCGGTGTTCCCGCACCTGAGCGTGCTCGAGAACGTGCGCGTGGCCTTGCAGCGCAAGCTCGGCAGCTCGTTCCACTTCTGGCGCTCGGAAGCCAGCCTCAACGTGCTGAACGAGCGTGCGCTGGCCCTGCTGCGCGAGGTGGACCTCGACCAGTACGCGGGCCTGAAGGCGGTGGAACTGAGCTACGGCCGCAAGCGCGCGCTGGAGATCGCCACCACGCTGGCGATGGAGCCCACGCTGATGCTGCTGGACGAGCCCACCCAGGGCATGGGCCTGGAGGACGTGGACCGCATCCGCCGCCTGATCAAGCAGGTGGCCGCCTCGCGCACGGTGCTGATGGTCGAGCACAACATGAGCGTGGTCTCCAGCATCGCCGACACCATCACCGTGCTGCAGCGCGGCGCCACCTTGGCCGAGGGACCCTACGAGCAGGTGTCGAAGAACCCGGCGGTGATCGAAGCCTACATGGGCAGCGCGCAGACCGAACTCCAGGGCGGGCACTGATGACCCACCCCCGTAGCGCCTTCGGCGCCTCCCCCTCGAGGGGGCAACGCCAGCGGCCCGGCGGAGCCGGTTCCGCGGCGTTTGCTTGAAGGACCTGCGCGACATGGCTACCGCACCCTTTCTCGAAGTTGCGAACCTGCACGGCTGGTACGGCGAATCGCACGTGCTGCACGGCGTGAACTTCCACGTCGACGAAGGCGAGGTCGTCACGCTGCTGGGGCGCAACGGCGCCGGGCGGACGAGCACCTTGCGCGCCATCATGGGCCTGATCGGCAGCCGCAAGGGCTCGATCAAGGTCAAGGGCACCGAGACCACCACGCTGCCCACGCACCGCATCGCCCGCCTCGGCCTGGGCTACTGCCCGGAAGAGCGCGGCATCTTCTCCAGCCTGTCGGCCGAGGAGAACCTGATGCTGCCGCCCACGCTGGGCCCGGGTGGCATGAGCGTCGAGCAGATCTACGCAATGTTCCCGAACCTCAAGGAGCGCGCCGGCAGCCAGGGCACGCGGCTGTCGGGTGGCGAGCAGCAGATGCTGGCCGTGGCGCGCATCCTGCGCACCGGCGCCAAGCTGCTGCTGCTGGACGAGATCTCAGAAGGCCTGGCGCCGGTGATCGTGCAGAAGCTCGCCGAGATGGTGCAGGCGCTGCGCCGCCAGGGCTACACGATCGTCATGGTGGAGCAGAACTTCCGCTTCGCCGCGCCGCTGGCCGACCGCTTCCTGGTGATGGA